>JBQMXM010000027.1:0-2698 GCA_052174015.1 Clostridium sp. | reverse complement strand
TACATTCATTAAAAACAATATTATTAAATTTGCATTTACCTATAATATTATTAGTGAATATAACATTATTAAAACTTACATTATTAAAATTAACTTTTGTAAAACTTAAATCTATATTACATACATTAAAATTACATAATTCAAAATTAACATTTTTTAATTCATAATCACCTATTACTTTTCCATTAAAATCTTGTTTTGTAATTGTATTATTTATTATATCAGTTACTCCAAGTTTTCTTAATATTCTATTCATATTTAACCTCTTTTATATAATTATACATTAAAAAATAGCATATATAAATATGCTATTTAATAATAAAAATTAAATTATTTTTTATAAACTCCAGTGGTCTTGATTAACTTTTACAATCCCGTTTCTGTTTTGCATTGGTACTATATCATATCTGTCAAATCCTATTTCATTTGCTATTTTACTTATTTTATTTGCTATTCTTCTTGAAGCTGTTACATAAATAACTTTATTAAATACTTTATTATCTTGCTTATATATCATAAGTTTATCTCGATAATGTTTTTCATCATAATTTGCTCGTTCTACTTCAACTGCTATATTATTTGAACTTCCATCTTTATTTCTCGGTCTTTCAACTACAATATCAGGAACTATAAATTTCTTTTCACATCCTAATATATCTGCAAATAAAATATATAACCATTTATTATCTAATTCAGGACTATGAACTGGTTTACCATCTAATTCCCATTTTCGCCATAACACATCCCATTTCTCTTTTAATATTTTTGTACTCTCTCCTTTATAATTATCTTTAATTCCAAATCCCCCTTTAAGATTATATAATACACTTTTCATCTCACTTGTCATCTCATTTTCCATTACAATATTTTCGCCTAATTCTTTTTCTTGTGTTAATAAATTAATTCTATTGTAACATGGATATTCTTCTAAGTTTAATATATTTATAAAACCGGAATATAAATTTGCAGCTACATGATTTACATAAATTCTTTCGGCTAATGCTGATATTGTTGCTTGCTTTTTTGTTATAACACTTTTCTCACTTCCTATATATTCTGCTCCTAAACTTGTTAATGCCCATACTCCGGGTGAATTGTAAACTATTAAATGCTCAACTAACCCCATTACTCTTAATCGTTTCATTTGATAGTGTATATTATTTTCTCCCCTTTTTGGCATTACATAACTTAAATTTCGTGTAGTACAAACTTTTACTTTGTCTATAAATAATAATGGTGTTATATCTCCTATATTTACAAAACTTTTTTGCTTTTGTCCGTCTGCATTAATAACTCTATCTGTTATTCCATATTTACCAACACTTAATAATTTAGCTTTCTCTCTTTCACTTAAATTACTATTCTTCCCTATAAGTCTGTTTAATTCACTTTGACTTATTCCTAAACTTCTTGCTATATTTCTTTCAAATGGACTTGCTTTTTTATATCTACGAACAAATTCACTTTCATTTCCTATTTTAACATCACTTTCTTTATATAAACTTTTTCTTATCCTTACTAATCCTTTTCCAACTTTTTCATGACTATTATATAATTTCTCTTTTACTTCTTCACTTTCTTTATATAATATATTCTGTATTGTATTCCTTTCTTTCTTTGCTCGCTTTCTCCTAAAAAATTCTTCAAGTGTTAATCCACTATTATGTATTACTACTTCACTTTTTATTCCATCATAATTATCAACTTCTTCATTCTTATATGCTTGTTCATTAAATATCTTTTCACAATCTCTCCAACATATTTCTTTATGTAAATTCGTTAACCAAAATCTTTCTGTTAAATATATTTTCTCATATTCACTATAATAATTATAAATCTTTTTAAGCTGATATTCTTCTAACTTTTCTATCTCACTTTTTTCTTCTATTTCTTCTTTTATATTTTTATCAGTATTAATTTTATCATTTTTAATTTCATTTTTATTATCAACTATACTATCTTTTTCTATTTCATTTTCTTTAATATCAATTTTAGTATCAATATTAATCCTATTAGTATCACTTATATCCTTATTACTATCACTTATATTTATATTTTCTTTTATTTTATCTTCTTCTTGTATATCTTCTAATAATTCATCAAGATAATCTTCTTCTATATCTTTTCCCCTATCATTTATATCCTCTATTAATTCATCTAAATCATCTTCTCCCCAGTCAAATACTTTTCTCTCCATTTTTTCTCCTATATATTATCTTATTTTTTATGTTAATGTAATTTTACTTATAATATTGTTAAAATTATGCAAAAATACGCTATTTTCTGAAATCGACTTATTGTTATATTAAAAATCTATATTATTATATAATAATCCCTAAGTTTTTTCAAGTAACTTTCTAATATACTTTTAACGATTTTTTTAAAAAATTCCTTTTGGAATCCATATATAGCATATATTCTATATACAATATATACATTCCAGTTATTCTAAATAAACTTAATTATTAATATAAATATAATAATTAACTTTATAAGAATAACAGCAATTCTAAATATATATTAAATCTGAATTTAATATATAAGATAGAATTGCTAAATATTATTCATGAAATAATATTAAATTAAAAATTTAATATTATCTCCGAATAATATTTAAATAATTATTATAACTAGCGTTATAATAATTATTATCAAATTATAATTTATGAAATTATAATTTGATAGCAAGCGTTAGCCT
>JBQMXM010000026.1:0-2929 GCA_052174015.1 Clostridium sp. | reverse complement strand
AATTTAATAGATTTTATTGATTTAAATTATCACCAACGTTATTTGACATAGAGCCAGTTAATAATGTTGATACTAAAAGAATCCTCGCTTTGCGAGGATTCTTTTAGTATGTATAGAGTTCTACTAAGAGTTACTTCGTACATATTTATAATATAAAAATATTCATATCAATATATTTTGATATTTTTCAAATACATTCTCATCTAATGCTAAAGTATCTTGTCTTCATTAAATTCTAATCAATTATAGTATATCCATCATAGTCACTATTAAAATAAATATTTTTTATTATATAAACCAGATTGACTATAACAAAATTAATAAAAATTGTGACTGCCAAGATACTATAGTTAAAATTGAATACAGATACATAAAAGCCATTCATTTTAAAGTAGCTATAAATTGCAAATTCAAGTATTAGTGAGAAAATTATTATTAAGCCAATACTAATGCCTAGTAATATAAATATACTATTATTAATCGTACTAAAAAATTCTTTTTTACTTATGCCTATATACCTAACAACTCTTAAATCTTCTAAAAATTTATTATATGCTTTATTAAATATATGTATACTCATAAAAATAAAAATCATATACAATATAATGGCTATTATTTTATTAATACTATTATGCAAATTTGAACTCTTCATCAATAAATTAATTTCTTCCGATTTATCAATTATATTAATATTATATTTTTTTAAAATATAATTTAAATCCTGAACAACTTGTTTGCTATTTTCACCCTTATTGATTTTTAAATTTACAAAACTGTACCTTATTTCTCCAAATAATTTTTTATAATTTTCTGCACTAGTAATTATTTGTGGAACATCATCTTTAGTATAATAAAATCCATTATAAGGTAATTTATCCGTCATTCTATTAATTTTAACATTCTGCACCTTTAATTTACTCTTTTTACCATAAATAAAATCAGCAGAATATTTATCATCTGGGCTATAAAGGAACGGTATTTTTTTATTCATATTTACAAAATCAAAGCCATCGGGTAAATATAGTATCGATTCGCTATTATTTTTAATTGGTGTTATATTATATGCATAAATTGAACTCTTTATAAAATAGTTGTTATTTTCCTTGAATACGGCCCCCTTTATAGAATTTTTGTAGTTATTATTTAATTTATCTATATTTACTTTACCTAATTTAAAATTATTCATTTCAATTCTTCCCATCTTTTGACAAGAAGCTAGTGAATATGCTATGACTTTTTTATTACTCTTATTCTTCAAATTTTCTACTAACTTAAGATCTTCATCAGAGATACCCTCAGAATTTATATCAACTGGTTCTATTAAAATATCATAGTTGTGTCCATTTTGATACTCAGTAACTAATTTAGTATCATGATATTGCATTAAGTTTCCATATGATAATTGAGATATTAAAATTAATGCCCCTAGCACTTGTAATGTAATAAAACTAATACACATATTTAGGTTATTTTCTGCAAATCTACACATAATATACCTCAAAAAATTATCTTTTCTTATATTTTTCACGATGTATTTAATTTTCCGAGTTTTTTCCTTACTATATTTATTCAAACTAATTTTTACTTTTGTGTATTCAATGACCGCCATTATCAAAGCTATAAGTACGAGTCCCACGGGATATATCAACATTTTCTTATTAAAAGGAATATTATCAATACTCTTGCCTAAGAGTTCCTGGTTAAAGATAAATAAATTTTCTTTAAATAGCATAAAAATTATTAAAGCTATAAAAAATCCAAACACAAGAGATACAAAAAATACATATACTTTTTCTCTTAAAATCAAAAAAAACAAGTCTTTCTTCTTTATTCCCAACAAATTCAACTTTTCATAGACTGAAATACTTCTATTGAAATTTATATTTAGCATTCCTATTCCTAAGATAGAGCTTATAAAAATAAATAACAGGAATACAGACAAGTCATCTTTAGTAAAATTATTGTATTTATAATCTAAATCGTTTAGTTCATAATTCAACTTTATATTTTTTTCGTCTATTCCTAATTTAGATTTCAAATTGATTATTGTTTTTTCTATATTTTTATTTTCAATATTTAAGTATAAAGTATTATTTTTATTAGAATATCTATTGTTTAGATTTGTATATGCTAAAAAATTACCTCTTATTTTATTTGCAAAAATGTTATCTGCAACACCAACTATCTTATATTCTTTTTTTATGTTGTTTATTGAATTAAATTCATATGTATGATTTAATTTTAACTCAAACATATCATAGATCCATTTTTCCACTATAATTTCATTACTAGAAGATGGATATTTACCCTTAATTATACTAGACTCATATAAATCTAGTATATTATTATCTGTATTATTTATTTGTATATACTTGTTCTTATACCTTACAATTGAATTAAGATCTTCATAGTAGCTTTTTTTCACTTCACTATAGGAGCTTATCTTTTCTATATCTTTTTTACTTATATTATTTAGTATTATATTGGCGTTTCCCCTATACCTGATTACATCTTTTTTTTGTATATCTAATAAACTATATGTAAAGATATTATAAAAAAATATGAATACTAATAATAATGAGAAAACAATTAAAGATAACTCGTTTTTCTGCATATTTTTTAATGCAAATTTATTTTTATAATTCACACTGTCCACCCCTTAAAACCAACCTCTAATATATCCCCTTAATCATTCTATTACCTATAATTTATGCTTTCTATTCAATATACAAAAGCTTTTATAGCTATGTACTATTTTCAATTTAAAAATAACATAATACACTAAATAAGAATCTTAGTCATTAAAAAATATATTCTTTTTCAATACTATTATAACATAAAAAAGTATCTGCTTGTCACCATTTTAAGTATATACAATCGAGTAGGGAGGACTTTCCCCTCCCTCTCACACCACGGAGCGTGCCGTTCG
>JBQMXM010000025.1:0-2935 GCA_052174015.1 Clostridium sp. | reverse complement strand
TGCAATTATTTATATGGTAGTAAAAGTAATAATTAATACAAAAATTGTTAGGGGGATATATATGTTATATATATTATGTAGATTAGTAGTTGTAATGACACTGTCAATGTTATTGATTATTGTAGTTTCCTTTATAATAGAAAACTTTAGGAAAATTAAATTTACTCCTTTTAAGGGAAATATTATCTTTATCTATGCATTAATAATGAGAGGAGTTATTGGGATTCTCTCTCTATTCTTAATATTAATCGTAGTATTTTATAGATTTATACATTAAAATAACATTAGTATGCAATGTTTAAAACTGTTTGAATATCAAACAGTTTTATTCTTTTTATATTATATTATATTTATATTCTATTATATTATGTTTTTCTTTTAGTATATGTAATATATTGTTATTACATATATTATTATTAAATATATTTCTGTCAAATATGTTTGAACTTTCTACAAAGTTATTATTATTTTGTAAATTATAGTATAGAAAAAAAAGCTAATATGAGATATAATAGAATATAGTATAATATAATATTTTGCAATGAGATAAAAATTTGAAATAAGGAGTTGGTAGTATGAAAATGAGCAGAGAATTAAAATACAATACGAGAAAATATATATTAGTATTGATATTAATAATATTGTTAATAGTATCAAGTATATTAATATACAAAACAGATAATTTTAAACTTATATTTAATAAAAGAAAAATAAATAATAGTATAACAGAGATGATTTCAGATGCAAAAAAACAAACTGCTAATATAGAAGAACATATATATAATAATAAGGCTCAAAATATAGAAAATAGATATAATATACTACAAGACCAACAAAAAATAACTGTTTTAAATAATGATATCTTAGTAGAATATAATATAAACAGTATACAAAATGATTTTTCAAAAATAAAATTAAAAAATCAAGAATTAAATAAAGAAAAAACAAAAGAAAATAAATTATTAAATGCAATTAAAGAATACTATATTCAAACTCAAGTTAATAGCAAAGTAATACAAGAACAAGTGGAAGAAAAAGAAAAAAATATTAAAAAAATAATATCAGAACAAGAAAAGATTCAAAAAGAAAAAAAAGAAACTGAATCAAAAGAAAAAATAATAGAAAAAGAGAATCAAAAAATACAAGAAGAAAAAGATAAAAATATATTAAAAGAAAAAGAAAAGAAAATAGATGAAGAAAAAAATAAGTATTCTAAAGAGATATATTTAGAAATTAAGAAAATATTTGCAAATATAATTGGTAAAGAAATAGATAAATATGAAGGTATAAATATAGAAGAAAAAGGTGAAAGTATAATTATTAAATTAGGTAAAAAATATAATATAAGTGGAAATTTAGAATATATTAATAAATATGAAAATATAGTAATATATGTAGATAAAATCACAGGAGTTATATTAGAAGTAAATAAGGAAAATATACCATATGAAGAAAAAAATACTAAAATAAATGTTTATCAAGCAAAAGATGAATTAGAAAAAAGAATAAGAAAGATAAAAAAAGAAGATAATCAAGAGATATCATATAATAAAAAAGAATTTAGAATAGATTTAGTATTAGGATATGATAATGAGAAAAAAGAAGTAGTAAAAGCATACAAGGTTACAGGAATATATACTATAACTAAACCTAAACAAGAATCAGAAGAAGTAGAACAAACAACAAAAGAAATTAATGTGATTGTATCAACTAATGATGGAAAAGTTTTAGAAGAAGTATAGAATTATGTAAATTAATAATTACAATTGTTTTTATTATTTATAATTATTTAAATGATGTCATTACTATTAGTTTAAATTTAAAAAAATTTTAAATTATAAGGATAATTAAAATGGACAAAAGAAAAACGTTTAGCCAAAAAATAATAGAATTCAATGGAAGATTAGCTAAAATATCATTGAGATTACCAAAAGGAATTAAAGTTATAAATCCTTTTAATAGTTCACAAAAAGAATTGGTGAATAAAATTTCAAAAGTATTTTATAATAAATTTTATAATGATTATAATGAGCGTTTTATGATTTTAGGAAGTTCACCCGCTCGTAGAGGAACAGCAATTACAGGAATACCATTTGAGGATGCTGCTAATCTTCAAAAAGAAACAGGAATTCGTATTAATGAATTTTATATTAATAAATCTTCTTCAGGATTTTTATATGATGTAATAGAAAAATATGGTGGAAATAAAAAGTTTTATTCAAAGTTTTATATGAATTTTGTTTGTCCGCTTGGTATATCTAAAATTAATTCAAAAGGAAAAGAAGTTAATTGTAATTATTATGATAATAAAGAGTTACAAGAAAGTTTGAATCTTTTTATACTTAACTCATTAAAAGAGCAAATTAAATTAGGGATAAATACTTCTATATGTTATTGTATTGGAAGTGGAGAAAATTATCAATTTTTATCTAAGTTAAATAAAGAACATAAGCTTTTTAATAAGATTATAGCCTTAGAACACCCTAGGTTTATAATGCAATATAATTCACATCGTAAAGAAGAATTCATTCAAAAATATTTAAAAGCATTAAATGAAGCTGAAAAAGGAATTAAAAAAGATAGATATATAAAGTAAAAAATTTATTTATGTTTATCAATTATAGAATTATGTAAATTGACAAAACTATATTAAAAATGTATAATATTAATAATTGATTTGTTCGGAAATTAGTTTATTAGATTTAAAATAATAAACAAAACATTAAAATATTAAAAATATTTAAAAAAGAAAAAATATAAATTAAAATGACAGAAATAAAAATATATAATATATAATATATAATACATAATTAATATAACAATAATAATTGTTATGTATTGGTTATTTATAAATATCATAAAATATATTAAATATTAAATATTAAATATTAAATATATTTAAATTAAATATTTTAAAAACAAATGAATTTCTTGT
>JBQMXM010000024.1:0-5976 GCA_052174015.1 Clostridium sp. | reverse complement strand
TTATTATAATATAAGAATAATTAGAATAATAATTAAAATAATAAATAAAAGATAGATATTATATAATAAGATAACAAGATAATATATTATAAACTAATATAAATTATATAATTTAATACAAAGTAGTTATATATTATCTCAAATATTAAGTTTAAAATTTTAAATTAAAAATAAAAATGAAATATTAAATTAAAATAAAAAGAGAATAAAAATCAAATAAAATAATAAAAAATAAATATAGTAGGAGGATTTATGGACAAACAAGTAAATAAAAAACATAAATCTAATAAGACTAATTTTAATACAAAAGAACAATTCAATAAAATGAAGATGGAATCAAAAGAACAAATAAGAAATTTGAATAAAAAGACTAAAATAAATAATAAGTTTAAAGTAGCTAAAAATAATGTTAAGAAAAATACTACTGAAACTATTAAAGATAAAAAGAATGTAAAAAATAATTCTAAAACAAAATCAAAATTAAAAATAATTCCACTAGGTGGATTAGAAGAAATAGGTAAAAATATTACAGTTTTTGAATATGAAGACGAAATGATAATGGTAGACTGTGGATTATCATTCCCAGAAGATGATATGCTAGGAGTAGATATAGTTATACCAGATTTTACATATTTAGAAAAAAATAGAAAGAAAATAAAAGGGTTAGTTGTAACACATGGACACGAAGACCATATAGGAGCTATACCATATTTTTTAAAGAAAATTAATGTACCTATATATGCAATGCCACTTACAATTGGATTAATTAATAATAAGTTAAAAGAACATAAATTAGATAAAACATCAGAATTAAATGTAGTACATGCAGGAGATGTATTAAAATTAGGAAGATTCAGTATAGAATTTATATTAACAGCACATAGTATACCAGATGCTTGTATGCTTGCTATAAAAACGCCAGTTGGTACAGTTGTACATACAGGAGATTTTAAAGTAGACTTTACACCTGTAGACGGAAAACACATGGATTTAAGTAGGTTAGGTGAGCTTGGAAATGAAGGTGTACTTGCCCTTTTATCAGATAGTACAAATGCAGAAAAGCCAGGATATACAATGTCTGAAAAATCTGTTGGAAAAGTATTTGAAAGTATTTTTGAAAATTGTACTAAGAGAATAATTGTAGCAACATTTGCTTCAAATGTTAACAGAATACAAGAGTTAATTAATTTAGCTACAAAATATAATAGAAAAGTTGCAGTATCTGGAAGAAGTATGGAAAAAATGTTAGATGTTGCAAGAGAGTTAGAGTATATAAATGCACCAAGCAGAATGTTTATTGAATTAGATGCAATAAATACAGTAGAAGATGAACATTTATTAATAATAACTACAGGTTCACAAGGAGAGCCTATGTCTGCACTTACAAGAATTGCTGTAGGTCAACATAAGCAAATTAAATTAAGTAAAAACGACTTAGTAATAATATCAGCAACACCAATACCAGGTAATGAACCAAGTGTATCAAAAGTAATTAATGGACTTATGAAAAGAGGAGTTGAAGTAATATATTCATCATTACAACACATACACGTTTCAGGACACGCATGTCAAGAAGAACAAAAATTAATATTAGCATTAACTAAACCAAAATTCTTTATACCTGTACATGGGGAAGTTAGACAAATTTATGCACATAAAAACTCAGCATTATCAATGGGATATAAGAATGAAGATGTAATTATATTAGAAAATGGTAGAGTATTAGAAATTGATCAAGACGGATATGAACACACACACAAAGTAGAATGTGGAAAAACATTTGTAGACGGTTTAGGAGTAGGTGATGTTGGAAATATTGTACTTAGAGATAGACAATTATTATCACAAGATGGATTAATAATTGTAGTGCTTAATATGTCACAAGAAAATGAAGAATTAATTTCAGAACCTGATATAATTTCAAGAGGTTTTGTATATGTTAGAGAAAATGAAGAATTATTAAATTCAATGAAAGAATTAGTTAAAGAAGAAGTACAAGCTTTAGAATCAAAACAATGGTCAGCTGTAAAATCAATAGTAAAATCTAAATTACAAAAATTTATATTTAAGAAAACAAAAAGAGATCCAATGATTTTACCAATAATCGTAGAAGTATAATCATATAAAGTGTAAATAGGAGAAATATATGGAAAAAAGTTTAAAACAACTTGCAGATTTAATAATACCAGACGCAAAACCAATAGAATATTATGAAGAAAAATATATGGAGAGAAATCTAGATAAAAAAGCTAAAATAACTAGATTTGCTCCTAGCCCTACTGGGTTTGTACATACAGGTGGATTATATGTATCATTAATATCTAAATTAATAGCGGACAAAACAAATGGAAGATTTCTTTTAAGAATAGAAGATACAGATCAAGAAAGAAGTATTGAAAATGGAATAGAAGAAATTATTAACTCTATGAATTCGTTTGATATATTTTTTGATGAAGGTCCAAATATAGTTGATGGTAAATTAGTAGAAGTAGGAGAATATGGACCATATATTCAAAGTCAAAGGAAAGAAATATATAGGAGTTATGCAAAAGATTTAATACAAAAAGGATTAGCATACCCATGTTTTATATCAAAAGAAGAGAAAGAAAAAATATCTCAAGATCAAAAATCTGCTAAATTAAGAACAGGAATATATGGAAAGTGGGCAAAATATAGGGAAATGCCTATAGAAATGGCAATTAAAGAAATACAAGATGGTAAACCATATGTTGTTAGATTTAAATCACAAGGAGATTATAATAAGAAGAATAAGATAAAAGATTTAATTAAAGGAACATTAGAATTACCAGAAGATGATCAAGATATAGTTATATTAAAATCAGATGGTTTACCTACATATCACTTTGCACATGCAATAGATGACCATTTAATGCATGTAAATTTAGTAATTAGATCAGATGAGTGGTTACCATCACTTGTATTACATGTAGGACTATTTAAAACATTAGGATTTGAAGTACCAGATTATGCACATATTTCACCATTACAAAAAGTAGAAAATGGTTCTAGACGCAAATTAAGTAAAAGAAAAGACCCAGAAGCAAAAGTATCATATTATGCAGAAGAAGGAATACCTAAAAATGCAGTAAAAGATTATTTATTAAATATTGCAAACTCTAACTTTGAAATGTGGAGAAAACAAAATCCAAAAATAGATATACTTGAATTTCCATTTGCATTAAATAAGATGGGGGTATCAGGAGCATTATTTGATATGGTAAAACTTAAAGATGTATGTAAGACATATATTTCAACATTAAATAAAGATGAACTATATGCAGAGATTCTAGAATGGGCTAATAACTATAATAATGAATATGCAAAATTAATAACAGAAAATGAAGAATTAACAAAAAACATATTAAATATAGAAAGAGAAAATATTAAAAAACCTAGAAAAGACATTTCTAAATATAGTGAAGTATATGAATTAACTAAATATATGTATAATGATATATTTAAAAAAGACCCAGAAGAATATGAACAAATATCAGAATTTAAACAAGAAAAGAAAATAGAGATATTAAATATTTTAAAACAATATCTAGAAATAGTAGATTTAAAAGATACTAAAGAAGAATGGTTTGACAAAGTAAAACAATTAGCAGAAAAAAATGGATATGCAGCAATAGTTAAAGAATATAAGCAAAATCCAGAAAAATATAAAGGACATGTAGGAGATATAGCAACATATATTAGAATAGTATTAACAAAAAGAACAAATACACCAGACCTTTATGAGATAATTAAAATACTTGGAAAATCAGAAATAGAAAACAGAATAAAGCAATATGAAAACTATGCAATTAAAACATCATCATCCAAACACTAGAATAATGTATTTATGATAATTAATAAAAGGATAATTAATAAAAAAATAAATAAATAATAAAATAAAATATAGATATAAAAATAAATAATATGAATAATAAGTAAAATAATTAGATGATATGAAAATAGTAAGTAATATTAATTAATAGAAAGAGGATGATATGTTAGATATAAAATTTTTAAAAGAAAATCAAGAATTAGTAAAACAAAATATAAAAAATAAATTTCAAGATGAAAAATTAGAATTAGTAGATAAAGCAGTAGTTTTAGATGATAAAAGAAAAGAATATATACTAAAAGGAGATGCTTTAAGAGCAAGAAAAAATGAAATAGCAAAAGATATAGCTAAAATGTTTGCAACAGGAGAAAAAGAATCTGCTGAAAAATTAAAAGAAGAATCAAAACAAATTGGAGAAGAATTACAAAAATTAGAAGAAACAGAAAAGAAAGTTAAAGAAGAATTAAAAACAATTATGATGACTATTCCAAATATAATGAGAGAAGATGTACCAATTGGAAAAGATGATTCAGAAAATATAGAAATTAAAAAATATGGAGAACCAAAAGTACCAGAATATGAAGTTCCATATCATGCAGATATATTAGAAAGAGTTGGTGGGCTAGACTTAGACTCTGCAAGAAAAGTAGCAGGTAGTGGATTCTACTATTTAGATGGAGATATAGCTAGATTACATTCAGCAATATTAACATATGCTAGAGATTTTATGATAGATAGAGGGTTTGAATACACAATTCCACCATTTATGATGAGAAGAGATATAGTAACTGGAGTTATGAGTTTTTCAGAAATGGAAGATATGATGTATAAGATTGAAGGAGAAGACCTTTATTTAATCGGTACAAGTGAACATACTATGATTGGTAGATATATAGATAAAATTGTTGAAGAAAAAACATTACCAATATTAAAAACATCTTATTCACCATGTTTTAGAAAAGAAAAAGGTTCACATGGTATAGAAGAAAGAGGAATTTACAGAGTTCATCAATTTGAAAAACAAGAAATGATAGTTATATGTAAGCCAGAACAAAGTTGGGAATTATATGACCAATTATGGCAAAACACAGTTGACTTATTTGTATCAATGGAAATACCTGTCAGAACTTTAGAAATATGTTCAGGAGATTTAGCAGACTTAAAAGCTAAAAGTTGTGATGTTGAAGCATGGTCTCCAAGACAACAAAAATATTTTGAAGTAGGAAGTTGTTCAAATTTAACAGATGCACAAGCAAGAAGACTAGGTATTAGAATAAAAGGAGAGAAAGGAAATTATTTAGCACATACATTAAATAATACAGTAGTAGCTCCACCTAGAATGTTAATTGCATTTGTAGAAAATCATTTACAAGAAGACGGTTCAATCTATATTCCAGAAGTATTAAGAAAATACATGGGAGGAAAAGATAGAATTGAAGTAAAATAGGATTTTATATAAGATTAATAAATATGATATTTATGACAAAATATACCATTTTTACCTTTACAAATAGAGATAAAAATGGTATTATATATATGTTATATATATTTATTTATTAATTTTTTTATTTATATAATTTATATATTATTAAATGGTATTAAGTTATGGAATATAATTAAAATATTTTAAATAAATATAATAATAATTTACTAAAAGGAGGAAAAAATGCCAACTATTAATCAGTTAGTAAGAAAAGGTAGAAAAACTACAAAAGCAAAGTCAAAGACTCCAGCTTTACAAAGAGGGTTAAATTCTAAGAAAAAAGTTCAAACAACTACTCGTTCTCCATTTAAAAGAGGAGTATGTACTGTTGTTAAAACTGTTACACCTAAAAAACCAAACTCAGCTTTAAGAAAAGTTGCAAGAGTAAGACTTTCTAACGGTTATGAAGTAACAGCATATATACCTGGAGAAGGACACAACTTACAAGAACACAGTGTTGTTGTTATAAGAGGTGGAAGGGTAAAAGACTTACCAGGGGTTAGATATCATATAGTTCGTGGTGTATTAGATACAGCAGGAGTAAATGATAGAAAACAAGGTAGATCAAAATATGGTGTTAAAAAACCTAAAAAATAGAAATCAGTTGGTGTAATAAAGTAAATTATTACGCACATCTGGAAAT
>JBQMXM010000023.1:0-7686 GCA_052174015.1 Clostridium sp. | reverse complement strand
ATCTGGCATTTGACTCACCTCCCTTTTATTAAAATTGTTAATAAAATTATTAAATAAATATTTTATTCTATACTCATTATATATATATATATAATTTGTCAATACTTTTTTATCAATTATTGTATATTTTCATTTAACTTAGGAAAATCTACTCTCTTTATTCTTTGGATATATTGTTCATAATTTTCTTTTTGTTCATTATATTTAAAATATAGGTTATATAGTTTTTCTACATTTATACATATTTTATGTAATGAAGGACTATATACTGTATAATTTAATTGCATATATCCATACTCATTATATTTAGGACTTTGTGGTAAATTAGCAAATATATATAATCTTAATGATAATAATTCTGGTTTGAATATATCATATTCTTCAGGTATCATTTTGTTAAAGTTTAAATCTAATATCTGCCATTTATCATTATTTGTTTTTACTATATATTTATCTTTGTCTTTAATTATTTCTTTATACATTTGTGAAATTGGTGTTCCTGTATTATCTTGTGTTGAGATAAAATATGATACATTTCTATCATTGTTTTTTATAGCTATTTTATCTTTTTCCATATATAGTATTTGTGCATTTCCTGTTATTTTTCTTTTTTTACCATCTGATGTTATCCAACCACTTTCTTTTTTAGATGGTGAATAATATGGTATTGTTCCATTATCAAAAATATATAATCCTTTTTCATCATATAATAGTTTTTCTACATCTAATTTAGATGCATCTCTTAAATGCCCTTTTGGTGCAATCTTATATATTGTTTTTTCACCTAATTTTGATTCTGTAACTAATATATCGTATTTTTGATTAAAATCAAATCTATGTGTATATGTCAAATAGTTTCTTTTTATTCCTTCTTTTTTACCTTGAAAATAGTCTTCATAATATGAATCATCATCATTTTTTTGTTTTTCTAATTTTTCTTCTTCTAATTTATTTTGTTTGTCATTTGCTTCTTTTGAATATGCTCCTCTTTTATATAGTCCAACAAGTGATTTTTCATCTATCTTTGTTTCTAAACTATATTCTTGTATTTTCATTTCATTTTTTAAAATATTTTCAAATTCTTCTATCTTACCTGAATAATCAGAATTATCATATTCTGAATTATATGACATTACTTCTCTTTCATTTTTTAAAATAACTTTTGTAAGTTTTCCTTGACTAACTGCCGCTACTTTAAACTCTTTATTATATGCCTTTATATTATAGAATGGTGTTGCATATTCATATTTAAATTCTATCCTTGTTTTTCCTAAAGCATCTATATATCCATACTTATTATTTAATACCATGTTTATATATACACTTTTATCTTCTATTGGTGTTATGAATTTAAAAAATTCAGAATCATATTTAGTTGTATTAACATTTTCTCTTGCCTTTAATACTATTGCTATTTTAGTATATTGTGTTATAAGTATTCCATTTAATATTATTAATACTAACAATACTATATTTAAAGTATTTAATACAAAATTTTCTTTTTTTATAAACTTATTTTTACGTATATATAATATTATAAGTATTCCACTAAGAATAAAGAATAATGGGGAAATATAATTTAAATGCCAATATATTATTAAACTTGGTACTGCTAGTAAATAATATATAAATAAATGTCCTTCTTTTATATTTAAAAATGAATATACAACATTTAAAACAGCTATTAATGTCGCAATTCCAAGTGTTGATATTTTAAATATATCAAACACTATTTTTTGATGTCTATTTAAGTCTGCTCCATATTTCATATAATAGTATATATATATAAGTATTGCTATTCCACACAATATGTTTATTATACCTATAAATATATTTGTTTTCTTCCCCTGCATTTTATTCTCCTCTATATAATCTATAATTATTTGATATATCTAATTGATATATTTTAACTAGAAATACTTATTTTAACACTTATTTTTTTAACTTTCTTTTTAAGCTAAATACAATATGTATATATATAAGCATTAATAATGCACCTGCAAAATTGATTAGAATGTCTATAGTACTTGGATTTCTATCTATAGCATACATTTGTAAAAATTCACAATATACAGATAACATAAACATAATTACTATATACCAAATATATACTTTATTTTGTATATTTCTTTTAAATTCACTAAGAAGCAAATAATTTTTTTCAGTTGGTTCTAAATCATAATTAAATTGTTTTATACATAAATTTGAAACATTCTTTAATTTATAATAATTATAACATGCTTGAAATATAAAATATCCATAAACAAAATAATATGTAAAATGAAACAATTTCCTTATTATTAAATAATAACCTGGTTTTAAATGAAATATCTTTAAATATATTGTATTTGTTAAATTTTTTGATTCATGTCCATTTTGCAAATTTAGATATGTTAATAATCCAAAAATTAATATACTGATTATACAATATTTTAATACTTGTAAAATATAATATCTTTTCATAACATCTTGATTTTTCTCTTTTTTATTTTCTATATTAATTTTCATTTTAATTTAAATATCTTTCTACTTATTTTCTCTTTTATTTTTTATACACTATATAACTATTTAATATACCATACTGCTATATCTAATTCTTGTGATGATAATATCATATCATGTCTTGGTAACACCCTATATGTGTATGCAAAATTACCACCATCATTTATTGATATTTTACCTTCATATTTAAATGTATTTTCTGATATTTTTTTACCTTGTTTTAATTCTATATCCTGTATATATTCTATTTTACCATCTTCTTTTACAGAAGCTATATATGCTTGTACTATACAATATTTAGGGTCTATTTCTTTAAAGTCTACTGATATTTCTACAGGAATCTCTTCTCCTGCATTCATTTTAATATTTTCTACTGTTTTTTCTTCTATCACTTGTATATTTGCAAAGTTAGTAGATATATTCTTTTTCCATTCAACTAAATTTTCTACTGTTTTAATATCTTTAAAATATTTTTCATTTAATTGTATTAATGGCATATATATTTTTTCTAAGTAATCTATTAACATTCTATGTGATGAAAATTGCCCTGCTGTTGATGTAATAGAGTTTTTCATATATTTTATCCATTCATGTGAAATTTTATCACTTCCAGATATATTATAGTATTTTGGAACAATCTCTTTTTCTAATGTCTTATACATACTCTTTACATCTATCTTATCTTGTTCTTCTTCTGATACAAATTGTCTAGCAACTCCAATTTGCCAACCATTTTCATGATTGTATCCTTCATCCCACCAACCATCTAACACACTAAAGTTAAGTGTTCCATTAATTGATGCTTTTTGTCCACTAGTTCCTGAAGCTTCATATGGTCTTCTTGGTGTATTAAGCCATACATCTACTCCTGATACTAATAATTTTGATAAAGCCATATTGTAGTTTTCTAATAATATTATTTTACCTTTAAATTGTGGCATTTTAGATACTTCATCTATTCTTTTAATTAAATTTTGCCCCATTATATCTTGTGGATGTGCTTTTCCTGCAAATACTAATCTTACAGGGTATTTTGGATTATTAACTATTTGTGTTAATCTTTCTAAATCATCAAAGATTAAAGTAGCTCTTTTGTATGTTGCAAATCTTCTTGCAAATCCAATTGTTAAATATTCTGGTGATAACTTTGATGTATATTCTAATATTTCATCATATGTTACTCCATTTTTTGTAAGTCTTGCAGTTACATTTTCTTCAATTAATTTAATTAGTTTTTTCTTATATGCAATATGTGTTTCCCATAGTTTTTTATCAGGAATATCATTAATCTTTTTCCAAACTGAAGAATTAAATATTTCATCTTGCCAATAAGGAATTAGATAATCATTATATAGTTTTTTAATTCCTGGTGCAAGCCATGTTGTTGTATGTACTCCATTTGTTACATAATCTATTGGTGATTCGTCTTCTGCAGTATTTGGCCAAACTTCTGAGAATAGTTCTCTTGATACTTTTCCATGCAATTTACTTACACCATTACGACGACCTGCTATTTTAAGTGCAAAAACTCCCATATTAAAATGCGTCTTATATATATCATTTGGTAACATTCCAAGTGATAAAAATTCGTCTTGTGTTAATCCTAATTTTTCATAATATTTACCAAACACTTTTAATATTAAGTCTTTTTCAAAGATATCATTTCCTGCAGGTACAGGTGTATGTGTTGTAAATGCTGTTTTTGATGTTGCTATTTCTTTAGCTATTTCAAATGAAACATTTTTATCTCTCATTATTTTTAAGATTAATTCAAATATTAGAAAAGCTGAATGTCCTTCATTCATATGATATAAGTCAACTTTGTATCCTAATTTATCAAGTAATCTGATTCCACCAATACCTAATATAACTTCTTGCATACATCTTGTATCACGACCACCACCATAAAGCTTATATGATAGTTCTCTTATTCTTTGTGAATTTTCAGGAATATCTGCATCTAATAAGTATAGCTTTACACGCCCAATATTAACTTCCCATACTTTTAAATACACTTCTTCTTCCATTAAGTGTACTATAATTATTTCATCACGGCCATTTTCACCTTTTAATCTTGATAATGGCATATTATCTATATCAATTCTATTAAAAATAGTTACTTGATTACCATTTGCATCTATTTTTTGTGTAAAATATCCTTCCTTATATACTAAACCTATTCCAACAAGTGGTATACCTAAATCACTTGCAGTCTTCATATGGTCTCCTGATAGTATTCCAAGTCCTCCTGAATATAATGGCATTGTTTGATCAAGTCCATATTCTGCACTAAAATATGCAATCACCTTATTAGTATATTTTGGATATTTTTGTAAATAGTATGTATTTTTTGTATTCATATAATCATGAAAATCTTTTACTATTTTATCATATTTTAATAAAAATTCTTTATTCTTAATTATTTCCTCAAGCTTATTTTGTGAAACTAATTTCAAAAACTTAATTGGATTTTTATCTACATTTTCCCATAATTCTTTGTCTATTAATTTAAATAATTTTAAAAAATCTGTATTCCAACTCCACCATAGATTATCTGCAATAAGTGCTAAATCTTTTATTCTTTCTGGTAATTTTGGTATAACTGTAACTGTATTAAATATATACATATTTCCTCCATCTTTTGTATATTCGCTTTTATCTCTCCATATATTATAACTACTGTGGTGTTTGTGGTATTTCTAAATATGGTAAAATATCATTTTTAAAACTTTCATTTCTAAACATATCTTGAATAAATTCTAATGTTTTTCCATTAAGATCAAATTCTAAAACATATTTAATACCTTTTTCTCTTGCTTTCTCACCTAGATATACTCTAAATTCTCCACCCATTCTAGTAGTCTTTACTAAAAATCCTGTTGTTTTAGCTTTTTCTAATCTCTTTCTTACAGCTTCTCTCATATCACTATTAAAAACTTGATTAGCAGATGTATCTATATCTAATTCTGCAATATTAGTTCCAAAAATATAGTCAAAATCATATACATCATCTATATATATTTTTTTAAACTCTATTTCTTCTTTAACTTCATTAGCTTTCGCTTTAGCTATATCTAATGAATATTGTTGTTTTCTCATTGAATTTTCATATGATATTTGTTTCTTGTATTTTAAATATATACTATAACTTATTGTTGTTAAAATCAATATAATAAAAAACATTGAAATTACAGCATATATTGATAACATTCCTTTTTTTTCTTTCATATTCACCTCATATATATTTTACACTAATATATTTAAAATATACATACTATATACAATATTTTAATATTCCTTTAACAAAACACAAAAATAAACAATAAAAAGAAAAAATAACCTAAATAATATAATTTAGATTATTTTAAATATATTTAATTTTCACTTATTTAATTAGTCTTTTATTTTCCATTGTCCTTCACTTATTTTTTCTAACATTGTTGGATTTAAATATACTACTGGTCTTAAATAATATGATTGACTTTCTATAGATACATCTGTGAAACCTGAACCAACAGATTGATACACATCTATTGATTCTGTACCATTTTTATAATTAAAGTATATTTCAAAATCTGCTATATCAGGATCTCCTTTACGAGTCTCTATTGCTTGATTTGCAAGCCAATACGGAGTATTATGATATATATATTTACCTAATTTTCTTTTTATTTTCTTAACTTCTTCTGAGTTTACAAAATCATCAACATAATCCCATGCACCTGCAGACCCAGCATTACCACCTGAATTATAAAATATATTATATGACCTATAATCACAAGAAGTTATTGGTCCACTCGCATCTTCTTGTACACTATATGTAGCTGGATATTGTGCCATTTCAATTCTTTTTGAAGGATTTTCATAATCCCCTTTTGAAAGACGTTTTTTATCTTCAAGAGTAAACTCATTATATTGACTACCTTTTAACACATTAACTATTTCTTCTATTCTCATACTTCTTGCTGCTGTATCTGTCAAAGTTCTTCTTTGTTTTCCATTACTAAATGTATTACCAATATAATAATCTATATTTTGTTTAGCTACTCCTTTTCCATGACCATATATACTACATGCTTTATGTAGTTCTTCTTCTGCATATAACCAACCTATTCCACCTTTAAGTGTAAATTGGTTTTCATATTCTGCTCCTGTTACTCCTTTTACTGGTTCTTTTGCCATTACTTTTATTTGATTATTATGAGTAGATATTACTATCCATTCTTTAGCCGTTTGGTCTATTGTTACGGTTTGTGTGCCATATCCATTACCACCTGCTTGAGCTGTTCCTTTTTGACTTGTATATGTTAGTTTACTGTTATCTGTTACTCCTTTTGTTGGGTCATATATTATAGTATCTCCAACTTGTATCCCTGATTCTACCAAATTATTTTGCCCTATTTGATTATTTATTATTCTACCATCTTCTATTGTATAAGTAACTGTATATCCATTAAGTTTTGTTGTAACTTTTAAGTTAAGTGGAGTAGCATTTTCATTTCCCTCTATTTCACCATCTAATTTTACTCCTTGATTTTCCAATTCTCCTTTAAAAGTAACTTTATTAAATTTTCCATCTTTATTTGTAAAACTAGCTCCATATGCTGTCATTATTCTATCTTTTTCTAAAGCTATTTGTTGATCTTGCTTACTTTGTCTTGCTTTAAATATTAATCCATTTTGACCTAATGCTAAACTAAGTGCAACTGCTGCAAGTATAAGTAGTACTATTATTGTAAGTACTAATGCAATTAGTGTTATACCATTGTTTTTTTGTTTTTTCTTTTGTTTATTCATATTATCTCCAATTTAAATATATTTTTATTATATTATATTATTTATTATAATATCATAAGTGTTGATTTAATATATATATATATATATATATATTGTGATGTTTTTTTAATACTATTGTAATATATTTATTCTTAATTGTATAATATTAACATTTTAAAAGTATAAATCTTTAGAACAAAAAACTGCTTGCATTATAATTTACAAACAGTTTTTTATTTTTAGTTAACTACCAAAATACAAATAGTATTTTAGCAATTTTATTCTCAATATATCTTCTTTTAATAATTTTATCTCTATATTATTATTAATATAAAGAGCTACTTGTTTTTTTCCAATATCATTAGATTTAAGTTCTGGATATGCCATAACTTTCTCTATGAGTTTGCC
>JBQMXM010000022.1:0-14541 GCA_052174015.1 Clostridium sp. | reverse complement strand
AAAAAAAGATGATATTAAAAAAATATATTTTTATAGAAGACTCAAATATAGCTTCAAGATGTATAAGTTCTAGTGGACAGTTTAATATATATATATATGGCATTCTACAGAGAATAAAAAAATAGATGGCGATCTTTTATTAGAACATACAGATGAAAATAGTGTAGGTTCAGGTGATATGAAAGTTTATTTAAGACCAATAGTATATTTAGAAAAAGGAATAGAATTAGAAGAAACAAGTGCTGGAAGCAAGGTATGGAATATTAAATAAAAGATGTTAAATATTAAAAAAATATTAATTGTTGTAAATAATGTTGAAAAAACAAAATGTATAAGGTAAAATTTATTCATATAATAATAATTAAAATATATTAAGTAAAAATACAAAGGAGGAATATATGGAGAACGCGTCAAAAGCATTAATCATAGCAGGAGCAATACTATTATCAATCTTATTAATAGCAGTAGGTATGTTTATTTTCCAACAAGCACAAGGTCAAATAAACAAAGCTGGAAATAGATTAGACCAATCAGCAATTGAAACACACAATAAACAATTTTCACAATATGAAGGAATGCAAACAGGTACACAAGTTAAATCATTAATTCAAACAATTATTGCAAATAATAGAAGAGTAAAAGAAGAAGATGATGGTGTACAAAAAGAAGTTAAAATTCAAGGTACATCAGCTGATTTAAATGGTAAAACTAAAGAAAGTGAAATTAGTGCAGCTGTAAAATCAACAAAAAAATATAGAATAGAATTAAATTATGAAAATGGAATAGTTACACAAGTTACAATAGCTGATCCTAATTAATGGTTAAATAATAGTACATTTATAGTGTTACTTTCTTAAAGTAGCACTAATAAGTGTAGGAGGCGATATGAGTGAGAACATCTTTGATGCTATGATGATGGTATTTGGAATGCTTGTATTTATATTAGCATTAAGTCTAACTATGATGCTATTTGATAAATTAGCAATTGTTGGTAGAACAATATATATGTCTACTGATAATTCTAATCAATTAAAACAAGTATATATTTCAAATAGAAATAACCTAAATCAAATAGCAACAGAAGTAGCAGGATATACAGAAAGAAAAGTTACTAAGTCATCAATATTACCTATGCTACATAGATATTACAAAGAAAAATTTACTATAAAAATATATGATGAAAATGGTAATTTATTACAAATTTTTGATACATCACTTGAAAACGAAGTTAATCATGCATCAAAAGTAAGTGATGGATTAGTAGGCCCTGTAGGTACAACAAATCCAAAACATAGATATACTAAAACAGAATATGATCAAAATGTAATTTTAAATCAATATAGTAATCCACAATCACATTTATTTATGTTTTCTGCACCTTGGGCAGGAGCAGGGTTAAAAGAAGAAAAAGACGAATTTGCAAAAGAAAGAGTAGATTTATATATTAGAGGAGCAAAAGCATATATTAATGGTGTTCTTGTAGATTATACTAATGTAAATACATTTGCAAATTATACAGATGATACAATATTTAAAGAGATAGTTGTTAAATATCAAATACAAGGTAATGTAAGGGTTGGAGACAAAGATGCACAAGAAGATGGAGCAGAAGAATTAGTAAATGACCAAAGTCCAGTAAGCAAGACAGAAATAATATATATAAAAGAGAGATGATATATTTTTGATGTACAAGTAATTAGAAAAATGATATAATATTAAACAATAAATATAAAAAAGGAGTTAATATGCAAGATACAGCAATGACAATTTTAGCAATAGTAGTTGCAGGATTATTATTATTTATATTCCCATTAATGGCAGTATCAGAAAGAAATAATGATATAGCGCAAACTGTTGCAAAAAAAGCAGTAACAGAATTTGTAGGAGAAGTAGCCACAACAGGAGCTATAACATCAGAGCAATATAGTAAATTAACAAATCAATTATCTTCAACAGGTAATAATTATGATGTAGAAATGGAAGTTAAAAAGATTGATGATAATATAGGTAAAAAATCACAATGGGTAAATAATAAGGTTATAGGAGAAAATGTACAATACTCAGTATATACAGACCAAATTTCAAGATCTTTAGAAGCAAACGGAGCATATAATCTAAAAAAAGGTGATACAATATCTGTAAAAGTTAAAAATAATAATAAAACAATGGCACAAACTTTTAGAAGTTTAGTAGGAGCTGGTAATAAAGATACATATGAAATAGCGGCACAAGAAAGTGCACTTGTAACTGCAACAGGTTCAAAATAGTGTAATAGGAGAGAGATAAATGAAAATACAAACAATGGCAATAATTTATACATTAATAATTATACCAATATTTATAGTTTTATCTTTTTCTCTAGCAACATATGCAAAATTAATAAATGTCCGAGCGGATTATGATATGAAAATCTTAGGAGCAACACAGGATGCGATTAAAGCATTTGAATTAAATACAGGTGATGAAGAATTTTCAAAAGTACCTGACTTACTATCAAGTATAGTAGAAGCATCATTCAATGTTTTTCGTGATTCTCTTGCAACTAAAATGGGAATGAGCAATGCCTCAAAACCATTAATAGATCAATATTTCCCGCTTGGAATTTTTTCATTATATGATGGAATGTATATTTCAACACCATCTAATGAGAGAGAAGTATTAAGAGATTTAAAAACAGGGCAAGCATTACATGTAGATTCACCAGGAGTAAATTCAAATATAGCAGCAAATGGAAATACAGAAATAACTGGATATAATCCAAATGATGAAGAAAATGTGCCAAATGGACAAAAACCACTTAAACCATTAGTTAAACCAAGTGTTAAGCCAGTAATATTTAAAAGAAATGGAAATAATAATACAGAAAGTTATACAACTAACTATAATGACCCTAATATTAAGACTAAACAAAAACATATACTAAAAACATATATACCATATGCAGCAAAATATAATATACCAAACGGATATATAACTGTTAATTATTCACTTGATAATTATGTAGCTATTAGTGGAAAAAAAGGTGATGTAACTTTTTCAAAAAGTGGATATTTACTTAATTTAAATAGGGATATAGGTGTAGAAATAGAAAGTGCACCAAGCTATTTTAATGGATTATTAAAAGGAAATAGTGTAACATATGGAAATGATGAAGTAATTGATAGATATTTTGATAAATTAAAAGCAAATCAAGAAGAAATATCATTAAAAGTTCGTGGAGAACAAATACCAATGTATAATTATAATGAAAAAGAATATTCAAAATTTCCACCAAATAATAATGGAGAGATTACAATAAATATAACTAGGGGAGATTATAATAGTACAGACCCAAATAGTAAAAAATTTATAGAACATCAAATATCAGCTATTAAATACTATATGAAAGCAAAACTATTTACAGATTGGGTTAAAGCAAATTTTATGCATTTAACAGTAAATGATATTACATTAGATGTACCAAATGTAGGTGACTTATATAAAAATGATGCAGGAATTTTTGAAGAATTAAAAAAGAATAATCCAAGACAAAGAATTTTTGAAGGAGACCCTTTAGATCCAAATTCAGAATTTCATGCAGTAAGAAAAGCAGTAATTAAAAGTCAAATAGAATATCATATATTACTTGCAACAGTAAACTATAATAAGCAAAAATATACATATACAACAGACTATAAGATGCCATATATTAGACCAACAGATTGGGATAAGATATTAAATAATGTATCATTTACTATATTTGCAGAAGGATTTATAAATAATGATTTTGCATATAGTAACTATTTTACAGCATCAAGTACAAATAATGATTTTAATATTAATCCAAAATCATTAGTATATGTAAGAAGTAATGAACTTAATAATCAAGAAAGTAAGTATTATGCAATATCTGCAAATCATATAAAAAATAATGATGATTATAATAATTATAGGAAATATATGGGAATAAAAAGAATGAAATTTGATTATGATGCAGTATTTGATAAAAAAACACATAACTATATGTATGACCATAGAAATATAGCAGATATATCTACAATCTTTACACAAGAATTAGCAGAGTTAAATGAAACACAGATATATTTAACACAAGTTGGGCTTGCAAGCCAAAAAGAACAACAATACAAGTTTAGTAAGGTAGCTAAAGATTCAACATTAATATACCAAGATAATGGAAATACAAGTATACCAAGTGGATTAAATGGAGAAAATGACACAATAAAGTCAATTACAATAACTTTTGGATTTAATAGTACAAACAATAATCAAAATTCAGGTATTTTTAATTACTCTAATAAGACAGAAGATGTTAAGATAACATTTAATGGAAAAAAATATGTATTTCCAATGAGAATAAATAAGGGAAATAGTAAAGATGTAAAGAAAATATATAATGGATTAGAATTAGTATCAAATGGTAGAGTTGCTCCAGACTCAAACTTCTTTAATAATAATGCAAACTTTAGTATAGATTCATTACCACAAGGAATAGTTATAAAACAGATTAAATTTGAAAAATATTAAGAAAAATATTAATATGTAAATATATAATAGAGATTAAAGAAAAAATATAAGGAAAGTAAATTGAGAAAGATAATACTAAAAAAAACTTTTAAAGAAGTTAATGATAGAAATATAAGGATACTTACTATATTTGTACTTTTAGTTATAGGTATAATAGTTGTATTAATATGTTTAAATAAAAATAAGATATCTGAAGATTTTAAAAATATAAATAATAAAGTCTTTGTTAAATATAAAAATACAGATAATAAGCAAAAATTAAATAAGAAAAATAATATAAAATTAGATGATAATTTACCAAAACTCTTAGAAGACTTTGAAAAAGGAAAAGAAATAGAAGCGCTTGTAGTAAAAGTATCTGATGGAGATACATTTACAATAATAATAGATAATAAAAAGTATGGAGTAAGGCTTATTGGAGTAGATACACCAGAATCAGTACATCCAAATAAAAAGAAAAATGTACCATATGGAAAGATAGCTTCTGATTATACAAAATCAAGATTAGAAGGTAAAAAAGTTATATTAAAAAAGGATGTACAAGCAAGAGATAAATATGGAAGAATATTAGCATTTGTATATATAGATGGTAAAATGTATAATGAAGAATTAATAGAAGAAGGACATGCTAAAATAATGACAGTACCACCAAATGTAGGTAATACAGAAAGATTTAAAAAATTACAAAAAGAAGCACAAAAATTAAAAAAAGGAGTATGGAATGAATAGAGGATTTAAAGTATGTAAAGGATTTGAAAATAATGGGATTAATATACCAAGAAGAAAAACAAAAAATAGTGCAGGATATGATTTTGAAGCGGCAGAAGACACTATAATACCTGCAGGGTATATTAAGCCAACACTTGTAAAGACAGGTATAAAAGCATATATGAAAGAAGATGAAGTATTATATATATATAATAGAAGTAGTAATCCAAAAAAGAAAAAAATAATACTTGCAAATTCTGTAGGTGTAATAGATAGTGATTATTATGAAAATGAAGATAATGATGGACATATTATGTTTGCTTTCTATAATGTATCTGAAGAAGATGTTTTAATAAAAAAGGGAGAAGCAATAGGGCAAGGAGTATTTCAAAAGTTTTTAACAATTGATAATGAAGAATTAATAACAGAAGAAAGAAAAGGTGGATTTGGTTCAACAAACTAAATAGTAAATATATAGAATGAATAAGTTGACATAAATACAAAAAGTGGTATAATATATATATGAATAATAAAATATATTTTATTAAAATCAACTTAGATCATGGAGGCATGATTCAGTATTGTTGATTGGAGAATAATATGGAGAATAGTAAATTAAAATCAAAAGATGAAATAATAAAAACTATATGTATATATATGTTAGCATTACTAATATATATATATAAGGATGAAGAAAATACAGAGATATATGAGTCATTTTTAAAAGACTTTAAAACACTCTGCAAAGATGATTGGGAAACAGAATTAACCAAATATGTTAGTTATACTGAAGGAGAAGAATATATAGAAATTATATATTCTAATAATAGGATGGTTACTTTTCCAAAGAAGCTCATGATAGAGCTGTTACAAAGTATTCATCTAGAAAAACATAGTAAGTTAAGAAAAAAGGACTTAGCAATATTAAGTAAAAGTCCTGAGATGTTGAGAGAAATTGAAACCATAGATAAAAATATTTATGGTACAGATGTATATAATAACATCAATTATATAAAATACATGGAAGTGTATTAAAAAAATAAATAATAATAATAAAATAAAAAAAAATAAATAGGCAAATATATTATTTGCCTATTTTATTTATTGGATTTTTAAAGTGAAATACAGTTGACATAATTTAATGATTACAGTATAATAAATGTATCTAAATTTTAAATAAATAAATGTTAAATCAACTTAGGTTATAGCGGTATAACTCAGTATTGTTGATTAGGAGTCAAGTATGATTAAATTAAGTAATGATATCATCAAACAAATTGTACTCTTTGAGTATAGTAATCAGTTAAATATGTTTGAGAGAAATGTAGATTACTCTCGTGTTTATGGAAGAAATGAAGTGTATGAAACTATACTTCAAAATTTCAAGGAAATCTCAGGTCATAAATGGGATGATACGATGTTAGATCTATACTTAGAAACCTGCTATAATACAAAAGAGTGGGTAAATATAAGTTATAGTTTTAAAAGAAAAGATGGAATGATTTGTAATTGTTTCATTAATTTTCCTAAAGAATACCTAATTGAATTATTAAATTCAGATTCAGAATTGATAAAATTTAATAATTTAAACAATAATGACCTGTTTAATATAGCAAAAAGTAACAATATGCTAAAATATTTACAGGAAATTGATGAAATTGTTTTTTCCATAAGCAATTTTGGGAAAAGAGAACTTATATCAATAGACAATATATTTATACAAACAAGATACTAATTAAAAATATTAATAGAAAAAGGCAGACAATATATGTTTGCTTTTTTTCTTATTTATACTTATTTTTTTATTATTTTTTTTGTTTTTATGTGTTTATTTTACTTTTAGTTTAATTGTTTTTATTGGCTTTTATTTGCTTTTTGTCTTTTTAAAATTAATTTAATATAATATGATTCAATTCAATTCAATTCAATTCAATTCAATTTAATTTATATATGTGTATGTATATATGTATAAAATAGATATTTCATTTACTTTTTTTAGAATTATGTTCTCTTGAAAAAAAGGCAAAAATTGTATAAAATATATTAGTAAATAAATTAAAAGAGGTGAATATGAGATTAATTTTAGATGCTATGGGTGGAGACAATGCACCAAGAGCAAATATATATGGAGCAGTACAATTTGCAAAAGAATCAAAAACAGAAGTTGTATTAGTTGGTAAAAAAGAAGTAATAACTGAAATATTAAATGAAGCATTAACAGAAATGAAAGTTTCTAAATTAAAAAATATATCAATAGTAGATGCAAGAGAAGAAATTTTAATGGAAGATATACCTACAAAAGCCATAAAAGGGAAAAAAGATTCTTCAATGGTTGTAGGGCTTAATATGGTAAAAGCAGATGAAAAGGGAGAAGATGTATTTATATCTGCAGGAAATACAGGAGCATTACTTACAGGAGCAACATTGCTTGTTGGAAGAATTAAAGGTATTATTCGTCCTGCAATTGCAACAACATTACCTGCAGTAAAAGGAGAATATATTTTAATAGATTCTGGAGCAAATACAAATTGTAAGGAAGAAAACTTTATGCAATTTGCACAAATGGCATCAATATATTTAAAATTAACTAAAAAACAAACAAATCCTACAGTTGGACTTTTAAATATTGGTACAGAAGATACAAAAGGAAACGAATTATATAAGTCGGTATTTCAGTATATGAAAGAAAACGCAGAAAAAAATGATATAAACTTTATTGGAAATATTGAAGGAAGAACTCCATTTAAAGGTGGAGTAGATATAGTTGTTTCAGATGGATTTGTAGGAAATGTATTTTTAAAAACAATAGAAGGTGTAGGTAAAATGCTTAAAGCAAACTTAAAAGAATTAGGAGAATCTTTAGGTATGAAAAAAGCATTATTATTACCAATGAAAAAAGACTTGCTAGCATTTGCAAATAGGATGGATTACAAGAGATATGGTGGAGGATTATTTTTAGGAATAAAAAATCCAATTGTTAAAGCACATGGAAGTGCAGATATAACATCATTCTATTTTACTTTAAAACAAGCAGAAATTTTTGGTAATAGTGGAATAACACAAGAAATAACTAGAGAAATTTTAAAAGAAAAAAGAGGGGAATAATTTATGTATAATATATGTAAAAAAATTGATTATACAAAAGAAATATCCAATATATTAAAAGAAAAGAAAATTAAAAAAAATGATTTGAATACAGATAAATATATGTACTATATTCAAACATTTGGTTGTAAAGGAAATGAAAGTGATAGTGAAATAATAGCAGGAATATTAGAAGAATGTGGATATATTCAAACAGATATTCCAAGCAATGCAGATATAATTATATTTAATACTTGTTGTATTAGGGAAAATGCAGAAAATACATTATTTGGAAAATTAGGAGAAGTAAAAAAATATGCACAACAAGGAGCAATCATAGGTATTGGTGGATGTATGATGCAAGAAGAAAGTGCAAGAGAAAAAATTAAAAAAAGTTTTCCATTTGTTAAATTAGTTTTTGGAACACATACATTTCAAAACTTAGCTAAAAATATATATCATCTTTTAACTAAAAATACTAAAATATTTGATGTACTTGATATTGATGGAGAAATATATGAAGGGTTACCAATTAAAAGAAGTTCTAGTAAAACTGCAAGTGTTACAATAATGTATGGATGTAATAATTTTTGTACATATTGTATTGTACCATATGTTAGAGGTAGAGAACGCTCAAGAAAACCACAAAATATAATTAATGAAGTAGAAAAATTAGTAAAAGATGGATATATAGAAGTTACATTAATTGGTCAAAATGTAAATTCATATAAGGGGGATAGTGAAATTCAAAATTTTGCACAATTATTGGATAGAGTAGCTAAGATAAAAGGACTTCAAAAAGTTAGATTTGTTTCACCACATCCAAAAGATTTTACAGATGATGTAATTGAAACGATTGCAAAAAATTCTAATATATCTAGAACATTACACTATCCATTACAATCAGGTTCAACAAATATACTTAAAAAAATGAATAGAAAATATACTAAAGAAAAATATTTAGAAAGAGCAGAAAAAATATTAGAACAAGTACCAGACATATCATTTTCAACAGATATAATTGTAGGATTTCCTGGCGAAACAGAAGAAGATTTTGAAGATACATTAGATGTAGTAAGAAAATTAAAATTTGAACAAATATTTATGTTTATATATTCACCAAGAAAAGGAACACCAGCATCATTAATGGAACAAGTACCAGAAGAAATAGCACAAAAAAGATTTAATAGATTAAAAGAGCTATATGAAAAACAGATAGAAGAAATTAATGATAAGTATATTGGCAAAGTAGAAGAAATTATTGTTGAAGGAATTAGTAAGAATAATGAAGATATGTTAAGTGGTAAAACTGATTCAAATAAGACTGTAGTATTTGAAAAATATGATGGTTGGAAAATAGGAGATATAATTAAGGTTAAAATAACAGAAAATAGGAAGTGGTATTTTAAAGCAGAAATACAAAGATAGGGGGAAATATGCCATTATCACCGATGATGCAAGATTATTTAAATACTAAAGAAAAATATTCAGACTGCATATTACTATATAGATTAGGTGATTTTTATGAAATGTTTTTTGAAGATGCAATATTAATTTCAAAAGAACTTGAATTAACATTAACAGGAAAATTATGTGGACTTCCAGAAAAAGCACCAATGTGTGGAATACCACAATCCACATTAGATACATATGTAAGTAGGTTAATTCAAAAAGGATTTAAAGTAGCTATATGTGAACAATTAGAAAATCCAAAAGAATCAAAAGGAATAGTAAAACGAGGTGTAGTAAGAGTTGTAACGCCTGGAACAGTTACAGAACAAAATCTATTAGATGAAAAAAAGAATAACTATATTGTAACAATAATAGAAGAAAATGGATATGCTCTTTCAGCACTTGATGTAACTACAGGAGAATTTTATGTAACAACAATACCTGAGGCAAAAGACCAAACATTTCAAATATTATTAGATGAAATAGCAAGATTTTCACCAAAAGAAATTATTATATCTGAAAAAATAAAAGAAGACGAAGAAAAGCTATTAATTTTAAAAGAAGTGATGGAACTATATATCACATATAAGAGTGAAGAATATTTCAAATTAGAAGCACAAGAAGAACAAAAAATATTACAAAAATATAATATACTAAAAACAAATTTAGATAATGATATATTATTTAGTAAGATAGATAAATTAAAAGAAACAGAAAATGAAAAAAAAGATAGTAAAGAATATGTACAACAAAATATATTTGATATGTTAAATATAAAAAGTGATGAGAAAGATGATGAAAAAGAAGAATTAACATCAAAAACAATATACAAAGAAGAAAATATATATAGTATATTAAAAGTAATAAATTCAACCTTAAAATATATAGAAGAAACACAAATGAAAGAATTAAAAAATGTTAAAAATATTATATGGTTTGAATTTAATAAATATATGGCAATAGATAAAAATACCAGAAGAAATTTAGAATTAACACAAAGAATGAAAGACCTTCAAAAAAAAGGCAGCCTATTACACATTTTAGATAAAACAAAAACATCTATGGGAGCAAGATTACTAAATAGATGGGTTAATTCTCCATTATTAGAAAAAAAGAAAATAGATGAAAGATTAGATTCAGTAGAATATTTTAAAGATAATATGATAATTAGAAATAAGGTAAGAGAAAGTTTAAGTCATATATATGATATAGAAAGAATTGCAAGTAAAGTAGCATTTTCAAACATAAATGCAAAAGATGTAATAGCATTAAAAAATTCAATTAAATATTTACCAGAATTAAAACAAATATTAAAATCATCAGCAAGTGAATTATTAGAAAAAGAATATTCAAAATTAGATACATTAGAAGATATCTATGAGATTATAGATTGTATGATAGAAGAAGAACCACCACTTACAATAACAGAAGGTGGAATAATAAAAGAAGAATTTAATGAAGAATTAAAAAGATTAAAAAGTTTAGGAAATAATGGTAGAGAATGGATTGCATCTCTTGAAGCTTCAGAAAGAGAAATAACAGGAATAAAAACATTAAAAGTTGGATATAATAGAGTGTTTGGATACTATATTGAAGTTACAAATATAAACAAAGATAAAGTGCCAGAAACATATATTAGAAAACAAACATTAACAAATGCAGAAAGATATGTAACACCAGAATTAAAACAAATAGAAGAAGAATTAATAAATGCAGAAACTAAAATAAAAGAATTAGAATATACACTATTTTTAAATTTAAGAGATTTTTTATCAAAACAAATATATAGGATAATGGAAGTAAGTAGTATAGTTGCTAAAATAGATGTACTTCAAACATTAGCACAAGTAGCAGAAGACAATAATTATTCAAAACCACAAATAATAGAAAATGGGAATATTGAGATAATAGAAGGAAGACATCCAGTAGTTGAAAAAACGCTAAAAAATCAAGCATTTATCTCTAATAATACATATTTAGATAATAAAGAAAAAACAATCTCAATAATAACTGGGCCTAATATGTCAGGAAAATCAACATATATGAGACAAAATGCATTAATTACAATAATGGCACAAATAGGTTCATTTGTACCTGCAGAAAGTGCAAAATTACCAATTATAGATAAGGTGTTTACAAGAATAGGAGCAAGTGATGATTTAAGCCAAGGAAAATCAACATTTATGATGGAAATGACAGAAGTTGCAACAATATTACAAAATGCAACCAAAAACAGTTTAATATTACTTGATGAAATAGGTCGTGGAACATCAACATATGATGGTATGAGTATTGCAAAATCAGTAGTAGAATATATATCTAAAAATATTAAAGCAAAAACACTATTTGCAACACATTATCATGAATTAGTAGAAATGGAAAAAGAATATACTAACATTAAAAATTATCATGTACAAGCAAAAGAGTTTGGTAAAGATATAGTATTTTTAAGAAAAATAGTAGAAGGTGGAACAGACCAAAGTTATGGGATACATGTTGCTAGATTTGCAGGAGTACCAGAAGACGTAACTAAAAGAGCAGAAGAAATATTAAAAGAATTAGAAGAAAAAACAAAACAAAATATTAAAGCAATTTCAAATAATGGAATGATTATAAATGATAAAAATAATCAAGATTATGAAAATATAATTCAATTACAAAAGATTAATCAAAAATTAAAGAATATAGACATTAATCTAATATCACCAATAGAAGCATTAAATATATTAGTAGATTTAAAAAAAGATAGTATTTAACAAAAATATAATAAATATTTAAAAAAAATAATATAGAATATATAATATAACAAAAGAAAAATAAAAAGGAATAAATATGAATTTAACAAATATATCTAATAATAAAGGGATTACATTAATAACAATGATGCTTACAATAACAGTATTAGTAATATTACTTGGAGTAAGCACAACATTAACAATTACTAATATAGAAAAGTCAAAAGCACAAATGCATGTTGCAAGTTTAGAAGAAAAATATATGACATTATCTAAATATATTAGTACAAATAATGTAGATGAAATAATAGAACGAGATGTAGAAATAATGCATCCTATTGACCAAGAAAAAGTAAATGTAAAAAAATTAGATAATAATAAAATTAAAGATATATTGAATTTAGGTGAATTTAAAGAACTATATTTAAGTCAAGATAATTTAGAATTTTTTGGTAAGATAGATAGAGAAGATTTAACATATAAAGGGGTTCCACTATATGTTAAAGCAAGTACAAATATAGTTCATAATTTTAAATATGATAAAGAACAATCATTAAATTTACCTGCAAGTAATATCTCAGATATACCAAAAAACTTAAAAATAGGTGACACAATAATTTATGATCCAACAAAGGGAGTAACAGACCAATCCAAACTTACATATACATCACCAAAAGACCAAAATGGATATAGAGACCAAACAATAACAGTAACATCAAACCATAATGAATGGATAGTAATATCAATATCAGGTGGACAAATAAAGGTGATTAGTAAAGAGCCAATAGAGGGAATAGAAGGTGGAAGTGAGATTAAATTTACCTTAAAGGGAGGAAAAGGATACTTATATGCAGAAGAAGAACTACATAAAATGTGTAGCGTATTTGGACATGGAAAAGGAGCAAATAAGATAACCACAAAATATACAGTAGGAAATCCATATATAGGAGAAGCAGAAGAAAGAAAAATAAATAATAGTGGAGCAAGATCACTAACAATGGAAGATATAGTAAAGATAATGAAAGGTGAATTATATACAGATTTTACAGAAGAAGAAAAGAAAAGTTTTTATTCAGGTTATAAAACAAAAGTAAGTCAAGAAGTATATTATCCAACAAAAGTAAGTACTAAAGAGAATGGAGCAAGTGATGATAAAAAGAGTTTCACAGGAGATTTTTATGGAATAACTAAAGAAAAATATAATAACTATGCAAAATCAGAAACAAAAACAGCAAGAGATGCATTAAAAAATAGCATATTTTACTATAAGCCATATTGGTATAGTTATCGCTGTGTCAGTTTGCTGGATTCGAGTCGTACTGAATTCAGCGTGGGCATGGAGGGTTTCGGCTTTGTGAGTGCCAGCACCAGACTTTTCTACAGCCTCAATGCCGATCGGTTCCATCATTGGGGATTCTTTGCCAGCGTGCCTAAGACCTGTAGTATACTTAAAAGGTGAAATGCTTGAAGAACAAGCTCAAGGTGTATGGAAGATAAAAGAATAAAATTTAATAATTGATATAAAGCAGAACTTAAGTTATGTATAATTTAAGTTCTGTTTTATTTTAAGAGTTAATGAATATTTTTACTCAATAAAGTTGACATAAATATTAATACAAGTTATAATATGTTAAAATAAAATAATTAGTAATCCAAAAAATATTTTTTTAAGGAGGAAAAGCACATGTTAATTTTAATTACTGTAATAACAATAATAATTTTGTTAGTTGTTAAACTATTTATTGAAGAAGATGAAGACCGATTTATCGTTCAATTACTTTTATCACTCACAATATTAATTGAAATAATAGCATCAATTGTTTTGATTGCAGAAATTTCTAAGAAAGATTTTCTAAATGATAAGATTGCATTATATAAACAAGAAAATATTGTGATCGAAAAAAGGATAGATACTGTTGTAAAAGAGTATTTGAAACACGAAAGTGATACATACAAAATAAAAGGAGAAGGCAAACTCATAGAGAAAGTTATGGCATATCCAGAACTTAAATCTAATGATATTATAAAAAAACAAGTA
>JBQMXM010000021.1:0-16954 GCA_052174015.1 Clostridium sp. | reverse complement strand
GATAAAAAATAACATATGTACTATATATATAATAAATAACATATAATATATAATATTAAAGAGGTGTTAAATGAAACAAAAAAATGTAAAGAAAAAAAGAATATGTTTTTGTGCTTCATCAGGAGGACATTTTGAACAAATAATGATGCTTAAACCATTAATTGAAAAATATGATAGTATAATTATTACAGAAAAGTCAGATTTTAATATTAATATCAAAGATACCAAAATATATTATGTACCACAAACAGATAGAACTAATAAAACATTTATTTTAAAATTTATATTTATATTTTTTAAATCACTATATATACTTATTAAACATAGACCAAATGTTACTATTTCAACAGGAGCATTAGTTACATTTCCAATGCTATTACTTACTAAGATATTTGGCGGTAAGGTAATATTTATAGAATCTTTTGCTAAAATCAGTTCTCCAACTTTGACAGGTAAACTTGTATATAAATTTGCAGATGAATTTTATGTACAATGGGAAGAAATGAAAAAACATTATCCAAATGCAATCTATAAAGGAGGAATATATTAATGATTTTTATAACTGTAGGATCTAGAAGTTTTCAATTTGACAGATTAATTAGAGCATTAGATGAACAAGTTGGAAATGGTAAAATAACTATGGAAATATTTGCTCAAATAGGTGCAACAAATTATAAGCCTAAAAATTTTAAATATGCAGAGTTTTTAGGAAGAGACGAATTTAAGCAAATGCAAGCAGATTCAGATATAATAATTACACATGGTGGAACAGGAGTTATAGTAAATGCTTCTAAAATGAATAAAAAAATAATAGGTGTTCCTAGACTAAAAAAATATAATGAACATGTAGATGATCATCAAATAGAATTATTAAAAGAATTTGAAAAAGCTAAAATGATTTTAGTTTGTGAAAACGTAGATGAATTGTATAAGGTTATAGAAAAAGTTACTCAAACAGAGTTTATTCAATATAAATCAAATACAAATAATATATTAAATTCAATAGAAGAATTTATAGAAAATATATAATAAAATAATAAATAAAATGGTAAGAAAGTATAGATATGAATAGAGAAAAATTAGAAAATAATGAGAAAAAACGAATATTACAAATTGGTCCTTCCATATATAATTCTAAAGGTGGAATGACAACAGTTATTAATCAATTATATACGAGTAAAGAGATTAATAAAAAATATGATATATCAGTATATTCATCATATGTAGATGGTAATATCTTAAAAAGAATATTATTTTCAATATGTTCATATATACTTTTTTTATTTATATATAAAAAGTATGATGTCTTTCATATACATTTAGCTTCATATGGTAGTACATTTAGAAAAGGATTATATATAAATACTATAGATAGATATAATCAAAAGATGCGAAAAAAATATAGCAATGATAATGAATATATAAAACATAAAAAAAAGATAATATTACATTTACATGGTGGAGCATATGATAAATTTTATTATAGTTTAAATAGTTTAGAAAAAAATAAAGTATTTAAATTATGGGAAAAAGCAGATGATGTTATAGTATTATCAAAAGAATGGCAAGACTTTGTACTTAGAGTTTTTGAAGGGAAAATTAAAAATATCAGTATTATTAATAATGCTGTAAAGCAAGCAAAAACAGATAATATAAATATTAAAGAAAATCTATTATCATTTATATTTGTAGGTAGAATAACAAAAGAGAAAGGTATATATGAATTGTGTTCTGCTATTAAAGAACTTATTACTAAATATCCTAATATTAAGTTATATATAGCAGGTAGTGGAGAAGAAGAAGGAAATATAAAAGGTTATATAGATAAAAATAATCTACAAAATAATATAAAATTATTAGGATGGATTAAAGAAGAAGAACAAATTAAATATTATAATAAAGTAGCAACATTAATATTACCTTCATATTATGAAGGCTTACCAATGGTTATTTTAGAAGCTATGGCTAAGGGTAAAAATATTATTGCAACATCTGTTGGAGCAATACCAGAAGTAGTAACAGAAGAAAATGGTATTATAATAAATGCTAAAGATGTACAAATGTTAAAAAATGCTATAGAGAGAACTATTAAAAACAATATTAATGGATTTCCAATAGAAAAAATTTCAAACAATAATGTTAAATTAATAAAAGAAAAATATAGTTTAGATGTATTAATAAAAAAAGTAATTACAATATATGAAAAATATTAAAATAATTAGAAAATAAAGGTGAAATATGGAAAAAGTAATACATTATGTATGGGTTGGCAGAAACCCGAAACCACAAAAAATATTAGATTGTATAAAAACATGGGAAAAATATATGCCTGATTACAAAATAATTGAATGGAATGAAGATAATTTTGATATAAATCAATGTAAATTTGCAAAACAAGCATATGAAGCTAAGAAATGGGCTTTTGTTTCAGATTATATGAGATTTAAAATTTTATTTGAGCATGGTGGTATATATATGGATACAGATGTAGAATTATTAAAACCAATACCACAAGAAATACTTAATAAACAAGCATTTACAGGATTTGAATATTCAAAACAAATAAGTCCAGGATTGATATATGGATGTCATAAAGGTGACTGGGTATCAAAAGAAATGATTAAAAAATATGAAAGTATAGAATTTGACCCTAAAAATTTAATTACAATTAATGTAATAATTACAAATATATTAGCAAACTATGGAGCTAAAAATAATAATGAATATCAAGAAATAAATGGACTTGCAATTTATCCAGATGAGTATTTTTGTGGATATAATCAAGATATAAAAGAAATTAGTACAACAGAAAAAACTATTGCAATACACCATTATTATGGAACTTGGACTAAACCTACTTTAAAAAAGAAATTACAAAAAATAGTAAAGAAAATAGTAGGAATAGAAAATTACAAAAAAATATTAATGTTAAAGAGGAAAATAGTAAATGAAAACAACAAGTAATTTGAGTAATTTTATAACAAATTTAAAAACGTATAAGCTGAATTTTTTAAAAATAGCTTTAATATTATTAACATTTAAAATGATTACTTCAGCAACAATATATTTTGACTTACCAAAAAATGTACAAAATATTATGATTTTAATTGCATATATATTTTTAGCTTTAGAATTTATAACTAAAAATACAAATATTAAAAAAATAATAATATCTGGTTTATTATTGGGAGTGAGTATATATACATCATATGTAATAAAAAATTATTGGTATTTAACTACAATTTTATTAATTATTAATATAGATAAAGATAATCTTAGACAATCTATAAAAACAATATTTAAAATAGAATTAGTAATAACAATAATAACCATCATATTTTCTTTAATAATGTTATCATTAAATGTAACAGAAGACTTGTACACGCTTAGACGTGGAGGATCATATTTTAACTTTGGTTTTTTAAATGTTAATGTTTTTTCATCAATAATTAATAACTTGATAATTATTGCAATTTGGTTATATTATGAAAAATTACACAATATATATTTTGTACTAATATTTGCAATTCAAACAATTTTATATTATATAACTAATACTAGAACATTGTATTTAGTATCAATATTATTATTACTTATGTTGATATTAGATAAAAATATAAAAAGAAAAAAATTTAGAAAAATTCTAGGATTAATATTGAATATATTATCAAAATACTTATATATAGTTATAGGCGTTATTATGTATATTATAGTATATAAATATACATTTTCAAATGAAAGGTCAAGATTAGTGCTAGCTATAGATGATATTTTAACAGGAAGAATTCACTATGGAGGATATGGATTATTACATTATGGTAACACTTTTTTAGGACAATTTATAAAATATGGGAATGTAACATGGGAAAAAGTTTGGCATGTAACTAATTTTACATTTGACTCTATGTATACAATGTTATTTTTCAATATAGGTATATTCTGGTATTTATTACTTGTATTTTCATTTATAAGATTAAATAAATATTTAGATAATAAAGATAAAATAGTATTGATATTTTGGTATTTATATGGGATAACAGAAGTAATAGGTTTAAATGCAATATTTGGAATTCAAATTTTATTTATTTCATTATTATTATCAGATTTACGTGGTAAGCATAATATTAGGTTAATAAAAAAATAATAAATAATTAAAAATAATGGAAATAAAAGAAGAAATATTGCAATAAAGGTTAAAATTATAAATTTAATAGTATATAATGTATTTAAGATTATAAAATAAAACAAATAAAGGGGTTAATTATGAAAAAAGTTATAACAGTATTTGGATTAATAATAATTATAGGTGTATTATCAGTATTAATATATGACTTTAATAAAAAGGAAGAAGAGAGACAACAGGTACAAGTTAAAAGTGTAGATGCTCAAAAAGAAGATAGTAGTAATAATGTGCAAGATAAAGAAAACAGCAAAGATACAGTAGATAAAACAAAAACAGAAAAAAAAGAAGCATCTAATTTTTTAGATATACACAATGATGATAGTAAATTAGGAAAAAAAGAATTAGAAGAAAAACAAGAAAAACTATTAGATAACAATAAGAATATCAATAAATTTATAGAAGATAAAAAAGAAGTTAAAGATTTAAGAATCGTAGATTTTACAGTAAATAATGAAAAAAATAGGATAGAATATATTATTAAAAATGAAGGTTCAAAAGAATATTTTTTAGATAATACAATTAACTATATAGATCCAGATAAAAATCAAGTATATAGTCAAAATAAAGAATTAAATGAAAAAAAGGTAAAATTAGTAATTAAACCCGGAGAAACAAAAACAATATTTGATGATAAATTAAAAGAAAATAGAGAAGAATTTAAAAACAAATATAATTCAACATTAAATTTATTAACATTTAAAATATATAAACCTGTATATAGTAAATATGAAACAAATGAATTATTAGGTGTATTGACATATAAAGAATAATATAATAAAATATATTACGAATTAAATATACATACTTTTTGAGTATGTATTTCATTTTATAGATATATAAGTTACAATAATATAATGACAAAAACAGTTTTTTTGTTAGGAGGTTAAAGATATGGGTGTTACAAGAGCTTTAAATTTAAGTAAAGAATTATTAAAAAACTTGAATTTAACAGAAGAAGAAAAACAAGAACTTAATCAAACTAAAAAAGTTAAATTATTTCTAAATTCATTAGAAAACTTTAAAAAGTTTAATAATGACAGCAAATATTTAGAAGAAAAAAATATTCCTTTTAGCCTAGAATGTCTACCTATGTTTAAGTTCAGACTAAGAAGATTAGAGGATTTTTCTTTTAATAATATAAGGTATAAAGGAATATATGCAGTAGAAAAAATAGAAAAACAAAATCCAAAAGAAACAGAGATATTAGAATTTATTCAATTATTTTCGTTTAGAGAAATACAAGAGATAAAAAAAGGAGTAGAAATATTTTTCACATATCTTAATTAGAATTAATTAATATTATTAGTTAATGATAAAAGATTAGATAATGATGATAAAAAATATATATAAAGTATGTATAAACTATATATAAACTATATACAAAATATATATTTAATTAAAAACAATATTTTGAGAATTGAAATTTTGAAAAGTGAAAAAGTAAAAAAAGAATAATAAAAAAGGTAAAAAGAAAAATAAAAAATAAAAAAGGTGTTAAATATAGCACCTTTTTTACTAGTTATTTACATTTATGTTTAATATTTGTATATTAGTTGAAAAAAGAACATAAAAAGTATATTATATATTTAGTAAAGTAAAAGAAAGGTAGAATATGGAAAGATGGCCAGATAGAGGAGCTGCAATAATACCATTTAAAAATAATATAATTCTAATGAGAAGAGAAAGAGGCTATGGAAAAAACAAGCAAGTGTATTATACCATACCTGGTGGTGGAAAAGAAGAAAATGAGACAATGCAGCAGACTACAATAAGAGAAATATATGAAGAATTAGGAATAAATATTAGAGTAAAAAAACTATTATATAAAGTTAGTACAATTAGAAGAATGCAATACATATTTTTGGGTAAATATGTATCAGGTAAATTTGGAACAGGAGAAGGTGAAGAATTTCAGGATGTAGACTATAACAAGTATGGTAGGTATATTCCTGAAATAGTAAGTTATGAAAAATTAAAAACTATAAAATTAGTACCTGTAAATTTAAAAAGAGAAATTATAAATGATTTTGATTATATAATAGGTAAAACAAAAGAAAGAAAAGTAGATGAAGTTAAAAAAATAATAGAACATCCAAGAAGAAAGAAAATACAAACACAAGCCAAATCTAAAAATATGAATAAGGGTGTAGTAAAATTAGATAGTAATAAAAAAAATATAAATAATAAACTTAGTAAAACAAAAAATAAGTTGAAATATAATAAACAAAATAAATATTTAAATACAGATACTAAAGTAAAAGTAGAAAAAAGAATTATAGATAAAAATAATCAAAAAAATAAACAAAAAGAAGTTAAAAATAAAATTATAGAAAATAGATTTAAAGAAGATAATATAGATAAAAAAACAAATAATATAAATTTAAATAAAAAAGAAACAAGTCAAAATATGAAAAATAAAAATAACTTTTTCTATAAGAAAAATAAAAATAAAAATAAAAAAATAAATCAATAAATAGAAAATGGGGATTAGATGAGAATTATTTCAGGAAAGTACCAAAAAATACCACTTAAATGTATGACAGGAGATAATACAAGACCAACATTAGATAGAATTAAAGAAACAGTATTTAATATTTTAAACAACTATATATATTTTGAAGAATTAGAAAAAGTAGTAGATTTATATGCCGGAAGTGGAGCACTTGGAATAGAATGTATAAGTAGGGGAAGCAGAAATGTAGATTTTGTAGATAAAAATACAGAAGCATATAATATAATAAATGTAAATATAGATAATTTAAAAAATTTAGATAAATCTAAAATCAATATATATAATATGGATGCAAATACATATTTAAACAAATTAAAACAAGAAGATAATAAAGCTGATTTATTCTTTTTAGATCCACCATTTAATCAAGATATATCAAAAGTAGTTGAATATATATTAGATAGAAAACTATTATCTGAAAATGGAATTATATATTATGAAACAGATGATGAGCAAAAATTATTGAAAATAATTGAAATAATTAATAAGTACAATTTAACAATATTAAAACAAAAAAAAATGGGCAGAATTAATGTATTAATTGTAGCTAATATATTATAATATATATATTATTTATATTATATATTGAATAAATAACATTAATGTAATAATATGATAATGTATATAGCAATTAGGTTAAGTAATATAGTATACTTAATAAATACAGATGTTAAAAAAGAAAAAGAAAGTATTAAGGAGAATATATGGAAGTTTTAGAACTTTTAGAAACATTACAAGAAATAATAACTGAAGGAAAAGAAATACCATTAGTACATAAAACTTTAATAAATCAAGAAGAAGTTTTAGATATTATATCAGTAATTAAAGAAAAATTGCCAGAAGAAATTAAAAAGGCACAATGGATTACAGATGAAAGAACAAGAATATTACAAGAAGCTAATAAAGAAGCACAAGACATTGTTAAAATAGCAGAAAAAAGAATAATAGAAATGATAGATGAACATGAAATTACTAAAAAAGCAGAAGAAAAAAGTCTAGAAATAATAGAAGATGCTAAACTACAATCAAGAGATATAAGTGATGCAACAAGAGATTATGCAGATTCAAAATTAGCAGATGCAGAAAGAAGTATTTTAGAAATAATATCAAAATTTGAAATGCAATCAGAAATATTAGAAGAAACTTTAGAAAAATTAAAACAAGATAGAAGAGAACTAAAAAAATAATATAAATATTTTCAGGAAGGTAAGTCGTGGCACAAAAGAGAGGAAGAAAAAGTAATAATAGTAAGAACAAGAAAGTTAGTAAACTAGATTTAACTTTTATGTTTATGCTAATCATAACTGTACTTTTATTTATAATGGTATATGGTTTTAAAGGCCCATTACATCAAAATTTAGACCCTATATTATCAGGTATATTTGGTCCAATAAAATACTTATTACCATTTGGTAGTTTAGTTTTAAGTATAATTATATTAAGAGAAAATAAGAATGAGAGAATTACTAAAATGTTAGAATTTTTTCTTATCTTTTCGCTTTTATCATCATTGTTTTCAATATACTATATATCAACAGGAGAACTTCAAAGAAATGGTGAATTTGATAAAATGTTACAACAAGGTTATGATTTAGGAGTTGTTGGAAAAGGTGGAGGATACATAGGTACTCTTATAGCGTTAATGTTTGTAAGTTGGCTTGGAGAACTTGGAGCAACATTAATCATAATATGTTTAACACTTATATTAACAATTATAACTATGGGAGTAAGTCCAGCAACATATATGATTAATACAATTGATGAGTTTGAAGCACAAAGAGAGATGAAAAAAGCTTTAAAAGATGAAAAGAAACTTAAAGAACCACCAAAATATGTCCAAAATACACCAAAAGATAAAAATAAAAGTAGTTTGCTAAGTACATTATTTGGCAAAAAAACAACGGTGATTCCAAAAGATAATATTATGGATTTTTCAGGAGATAGTAGTCCTCAAAGTAGTGGAGAAGTATTAGATGTACAAAAAGTAATAAATAGAAAAGACGAAAAAGATTTAGAACCACAAAGATTTGTATATGATGAAATGGAAAATAATAAGGTTGAAAAAATAGGGGAAGCAATATTTACAGAAAAACAAAAACAAGCTCCATCTAAAACAGAAGAAGTAATGCATTTAGATACAGATGATATTAAATATGAAGACTATGATTATCAATATCCACCATTAGATTTACTTACAGTAGGTAAAAAACTTAATGTACGTGCTTCAAAAAGCATGATAGAAAATACAGCAAACCTATTACAAAAAACATTATATTCTTTTGGAGTATCAGCAAAAGTAACTGATGTATCTGTTGGCCCAACAATTACTAGATATGAACTTAAACCTGCACAAGGAGTAAAGGTTAGTAGAATTTCAAATTTAGCAGATGATATAGCATTAAATTTAGCAGCAGAAACAATTAGAATAGAAGCACCAATACCTGGTAAACAAGCAGTAGGTATAGAAGTTCCAAATGAAAAAAGAGAATCAGTTACATTAAGAGATGTATTAGATACAGATGATTTTAGAGAACATAAATCAAAAATATCATTTGCACTTGGAAAAGGTGTAGGTGGAAATAATGTAATAGCAGATGTATATAAAATGCCACACTTATTAGTTGCAGGTTCAACAGGTTCAGGTAAATCTGTGTGTATAAATTCTATAGTAACAAGTATATTATATAAGTCAGATCCAAACGAAGTTAAATTTTTAATGGTAGATCCAAAAGTAGTAGAACTATCAATATATAATCAAATACCACACTTATTAATACCAGTAATTACAGAACCACTTAAAGCATCAGCTGCATTAAAATGGGCTGTACAAGAAATGATGAAAAGATATAATAAGTTTGCAGAAATAAGGGTTAAAGATATTGACGGATATAATAAGAAAAAAGAAAAACCAGAAAGAATGCCTAAAATAATTATATTAATAGATGAGCTTGCAGATTTAATGATGGTTGCAGCTAAAGAAGTAGAAGACTCTATTTGTAGATTAGCACAAATGGGAAGAGCTGCAGGTATGCATTTAGTAATTGCTACACAAAGACCATCTGTAGATGTAATTACAGGATTAATTAAAGCAAATGTACCATCAAGAATAGCTTTTGCAGTATCTTCAATTGTAGATTCAAGAACAATATTAGATTCAGCAGGAGCAGAAAAATTACTTGGAAAAGGAGATATGTTATATGCACCTGCAGGTTCAAGTAAATTTACGAGAGTACAAGGAGCTTTTGTATCAGAAGAAGAAATTACAGAAATTGTAGAATATATTAAGAGAAAAGATATTTCAGAAACTTCAAATAAAATAGAACAAGAAATAGAAAAAGGAATGGGAAGTAAGAAAGACAATATTACTGATACAGATAATCCAAATGATAAAGACGAGTTATTAACAGAAGCAATAGAACGTTGTGTTATAGATCAAAAAGCATCAATCAGCTATTTAAGACGAAAATTTAAAATAGGTGATTCAAGAGCAGGTAGACTAATTGATGAAATGGAACAAATGGGAATAGTTTCCCAAGCATCAGGAAATAAAGGTAGAGAAGTTTTAATTACTCAGTATCAATGGGAAGAAGTAAAAGAAAGATTTAAAAATTCAGGTGATTCAAATATTGTATTTGAAGAGAAAGAAACAAAACCAATAGAAAGCATTGAAGTTGGAGAAATTTATCAAGAACCAATACCTGAATATGATAAAAATGATGAAATGTTACATACAGATGGGACAAAAAATAGTAGTGTTCTAAATAGGGTTCAAGAATTAAAACAAAAAGAAACAGAAAACGAATTAAAAAGAGTAGAAGCAAGAAATTCATTTAAAATAAATAATAATACATTGAAAATAGATAAAGAATTTGTTTCAAAAATAATGGATATAACTATAAATGAACCATATTTTATGGATGTAATAGAAGATATGGTATTAGATGATGAAATTTCAACATCATATATTAAAAGAAAATATAAGTTAAATGAACAAAGAGCAAATATGATAATGGATTTATTAAGTGAAAATAAGTTGATATCAATGGAAGACTATTTCTCTGCAGTAGTTACAATAAGTAAGAAAGAATGGAATAACTTTAAGCAAATATATGAGCAAATGTAAATTTAATTAAAATTTATATAAAAAAAAGTATAAAAATGGCTGAAAAAGTTTGACCAAGTTAAATAAATGTGGTAAAATATCAATGTAGACTGCTTAATCAAGGTACATAAATGTTATTAAATTAACTACCTTTTATTTAACGGTTAGCAAGTAAATAAGAAGGAGGAGTTGCGATGTACGCAATAATAGAAGCATGTGGTAGACAATACAAAGTAGAAAATGGAAGCATAGTATACTTTGAAAAACTAGATGCAGAAGAAGGAAAAAAAGTAACTTTTGATAAAGTGTTACTTATCTCAGATAAAGAAACAAGTATAGGAGCTCCATATATAAAAGGAGTAAAAGTAGAAGGTAAAGTTGTTTCACATGTAAAAGGTGAAAAAATCAGAATCTTCAAATATAAACCTAAAAAAGGTTATAGAAAAAGACAAGGACATAGACAAAACTATACTAAGGTAGAAATTACAAAAATTTCATTACCAAAACAAGCAAAAGAAACAAAATAATAAAAAATAAAAAAGAGAGGTGAATTAAGTGGCACATAAAAAAGGACAAGGAAGTGTTAAAAATGGACGCGATAGTATCTCTAAAAGATTAGGACTTAAAAAGAATGATAATCAATATGTAAAAGCTGGTAATATTTTAATCAGACAAAGAGGAACAAAATATCACCCAGGTAATAATGTAGGAATAGGAAAAGATGATACATTATATGCTTTAATAGATGGTCAAGTTAAGTTTGAAAGAAAAGGAAGAGATAAAAAGCAAGTTAGTGTATATGATTATAAAAATGATGCACAAAAAACAAAATAATGAGAAGATGGTAAACATCTTCTTTTTTTATTTTTAATATTGATATTATTTTCTTGAAGAAATAAGGTTATTTTGATATACTTAGAATATGTTAGAATTAACAAATTTAAATTTATTTATTTAAAGTAACTATTATTTAAGTTATTTGAGATTTGAGGAGGAAAATTTATGAGAAATAACCGGAATGTTAAATGTGAAATTGTAACTAGTCAAAAAAGGGTTACAGGTAGTGTGTTTTTATATAAATTGCAATATAATCATAAGGAAATCTATTTTCTTGTAGATTGTGGAATTACACAAGGAGAAGATTTAAATGAAGGAGAAGATGGAGTTACTCTAGATGAAGAAATCTCACAATATATGAAAGATGTAGAATTTGCAATTATTACACATCCACATGCAGACCATATTGCAAGGTTACCAATGGCAGTACAAGAAGGTTTGGAGTGTCCTATATATATGACAAATACTACTCATTTACTACTTGATACGATTTTAGATAGTAATTTTAAAATCTTACAAGAAGAAGCAAAGAAAAATAATAAACGAATGGTATATGATAGAGAATCTGTAGATAAAGCAATATCTCTTTCAAAATCACAAGATTATTCTAAAAGAGTTAAAATCTTTGATAACAAGGAGATTGCAATTAATCTAACATTATTTTTAAATGCTCATATAGTTGGTGCTTGTTGCATATTTTTAGAAGTACATAAAAAAGAAAAAAATTACTTTGATGTACATGATTTAAACATATTTATAACTGGAGATATAAATATGAAAAATATCTTTTATGTTATGAATGAAATTCCAAAATCAGTGTTAAAGAAACCATTAACAATAGTTTCAGAAACAACATATGGGTTAACAAATACTAAAAGTATTGTACCTAAATTTGAATCAGATATCTTAAGAGCTATTGATGAAAAGAAAAAGATTATAATTTTAGTTAATGCACTTGGAAAAACACAAGAAGTATTATTACGGCTTAAAAGATTAGAAAAGGAAAATCATTTACCACAAATATGGTTAGATGGAAAGTTAGCTATAGAATATTGTAAAAAATATAATAAGCTAGAAGAAATTCCTAAAAATTTATATAATTTTTGGCCTAAAAATCTGAGATTAGTAGAAGATGCTGATATGAGAAAGCAAATTGCAAGCTCAAAAGATTCAAATATTATTATTACTACAAGTGGAATGGGGATTGAAGGACCAGCACCTGAGTATATAAAAGCTAATTTAAGTAACAGTAATGCTTTAATATATTTCACATCATATTGTGTGTTAAATACATTTGGAGCAATATTGCAAAAAGAATATGCTAGTATGCTTAGTAATTTTGAAGAAAGTCTAGAAAAGAGCATAGAATTTAAAGGAATGTTTTTTCCTTTAAATTGCCAAGTTAACTCAACTCAAGAAATGTCTTCACATGCTAAAAGTGATGAATTACTTGAATTTATTTCTAAATTTGCTAATGTACAATTATGTATATTGGTACATGGTGAATATGAAGCAAAAGAAGTAATGCAACAAAATATCTCTAAACTTAAAAATGTCAAAAAATGTGTAGTTTTAGACAATAGGAATAAGATAAGGTTTGATGCTTATGGATTAAATAAAGAGATAACTATTAATAGTAATTCTGCTAAAGAAAGTACTAGAGACTATCAATATCAATATTAAATTAAGGTTAATTAAAAAGATAAAAGAGATAATTATATTATGATTATCTCTTTTTCTTCTTTCCTTTCCTTTTATTTTTTTTATTTTTATCTTTATCTTTATCTTTATCTTTATCTTTATTTTTATCTTTATTGTATTATCATTATTACCTTTTTTAACTTTTATTTAGAATAATATTTTTAATATAGTAGGATATATGATTAAATACTTATATAAATACACAAATAATATATAAATGTAACAAAAAAGAAATAGAAAGAAATGATATATTAATTGATATTATATAAAAAAGTATATATACTATATATATAATGAATTAGGAGGATAATATGCCAATTTTTTTTAAGAAACAAGGTGCATTAAATATTAGAATGGTATTAGATGATGAAAAAATATTAACTTCAATAGAAAAAGTTAGGAAATTAATAAATCCTAAAAGTAAGAAGCAAATAATTAAATTAGAAGAAGATATGTATTTTAAAGATTTAGTGGAAACAATAACACAATATTTAGTAAATTATCCACAAAAAGCACAATTTCCTTCTAATGTATACAAATCAGTATATGAATTAATAGAGTTTGCAACACAACAATTTGAAGCTAATAATGTTAAGATAAGTGATATAATTAACAAAAGAGAAGAAAATATAAAAACATCTGTAATATTAAAAGAAGCATTAGATACAGTTGCAAAAAAAGAAGAAGGTTGGATTGATAAAGTATCAAAATATGATGGTAAATTTACAGAAGATATTACAGAAGCATTAACTATAATTGCAAATGAAAAATTAAATGAACAATCAGATGTAGAAGTATCTAAAAAAATGATTACTACTAAAATAGGTAATTTAGAGTCAAACCTATTTTTAGAAATAGATATGGAAAGAATAGAAGATTCTTCAAAGGCATTAAGCTATATAGGTATAGAGTTAGCAGAAGCTTTAAAGACAATACCATCTCCAATTGAAACATTAGCAAATACAGTTTTTGAAACTAAAAAAGTGGAAGAAAATCTAATTCAAAATGAAATAAATAACGAAATAAGTTATGAAGAACAAGTATTAAATGATTTGGAAATAGGTAAAGTTGCTAATCAAGAACCGATACAAGTAGTACAAAAACTTAATTTAGAACAACAAATGGATACAGAGGTAGTATTAAATCAAAATTTAGAATTAGATACATTACCATTAAATATTCAATCAGAAGAAGCAACAACTTTAGAGCAAAACTTAGAGCAAAATGATTCAATACAAAATATGGAATTAGGGCAAGAAATAGTAGATTTCAAGAATCAAACTACAGAGCAAAATAATAGAGAGTTAAATAATTTTGAAAATATGCCATATTATGATGAAGAAATAAACACAGAAAATGCTCTTACAGAGAAAACAGGATTTTTCTCAAGATTTAAGAACACAGGTATAGCAAGAGCCTTTAGATATATTTTTGGTACTAGACTAGTATTAGATTTACCTAAATTACCTGAACCTAATAATACAAATATGGACTTTTAGTATAACTAAAAGTCTTTTTTGACATAAAACAAAAAAAGATTTATAATAGTAATGTAATGAAATTAATTTAAATTATATAAAAATATCAAACTGTTAAAATGTATTTATTGATATTTGGAAAGGGGTATTATATGTGTAATCTAGGAATTTTAAAAAAAGATGGGGGAAGGGTAGAAAATATATCTATAGACGGTAAGTATTTCTTTGAGAATTTATTAAATGGAGATGCCAAAGAAATGGTAATAGATAATATTCGGACTATAACCAGAGGTGTATATTTTAGTCAAAGAGGTAAAAAAACATATATTATTTTATATGATGGGGTAATTTTAATTAATGACCCTGAAAAGTTTGAAGTTTTATTTGAAGATATAAAGACTTCAGAAAAAAATGAATATTACATATACAATAAGGATAGATATAAATTTATAGAATGTATCAAGTCCCAATTCCTTGTACTAAAAAATTTAAGGAATAATAGAGCTACTATAATATATAAGTAGCATAGATAGCTAAAAATATGAAAAAGTGATGTATAATACATTGCTTTTTTATTATATTTGTTATTTATATAATAATATTACAAAAAGTTTACATAAGTTTAGTTAAAATATTGAAAAAAAGTGTGAAAAATGCTATAATATTAATAATTAATTACATTTTTTTAAATATATGTATTATATGTAAAATATATTTAAAGTTACTTGCAAAAAGCATTTAACAATTATATAATTAATGTACAATTTTATGGAAAAAAGAGGTGTATAGTGTATAACAATAATAATAAAAAAAATATAAACAATATATTAGAACTATTTTCAAAAATAAGTATATTATTTGTTATTTCAATATTTGTAATTTTAGGAATAAATAATGTACGAGCATTGGAAGTAGGAGCAGATACAATATCTGTAATAGCTAGAGAATATCAAGGTGGACCTGAAGCAACAGGATATGTAAGTACAATACCTGCTGAATTACAAGGTAAATATGACAAAAATGCATATCTTGGTTATATTAGAGAGTCTTCAAGGCAAACTAAAAAAATAACAGAACCAGGAAATTATAATGACATATTATTTTGTTTAGATGATACATTAGAATTCCCAACACTAAAAGCACATACATATCAAAAGTTAGGTGAATTAAAAAATGTAAGCAAAATAGCAGAAAACAAAACATTATCACAAACACAAAAAAATAAGTTATATTACTTTTTAGAAAGAACATATTTTAGAGAAGAAGCACAAGGTGATACACAAGCACAAGCTGCAGCACTTAAAAAAGATAGATTTAGAAGGTCATATTATTATAATTTAGACCCAGGTTCAAGTTCAATACCTAATCCAACATTAGCAGAAACATCAGCAATAAGAGCATATATGTTAAATATAACTGATGATGATTATGCTTTAATAAATCAATGGATAATTTGGTATATAGTATCAGGAAATGACTTATTTACTACATTACCAATGAGTATGGCAACAAATGATGGAATAGTAAATCCTACACCTGAAAGAACAACATTAAGAAAACAATTATATCAATATTTAAAAGCAGATGTAGATCAAAATGGAGCAAATTATACTAAATATTTACAAGGAACTACATCATTAGAACAAAATGTAATTACTGGTGGAACAACATATTCAGAAACTGATACAGGATTTGAATTAAAACATTTTACTGTAGATATACCAACAGGACAAGAAGCTGCAGTAACAGATATTAAAATGTATTATGCAGATAAAGACCAACACGCGCTTGGTGAAGTTCCACATTCAGATTATAAGATTATTAAAGAAGATGGAACAGAAGAAACTGGAAATTTAAAATCTTTAAATAAAAAAGGTAAATTTAAAATTGTATTTAAAAGAAAATTAACAGAACAAGAAGATGGAATTAGATTTGAAACAATAATAAACAATACAGGATTACAAGCAAATGTATATACACCAAAATTAGATAAAAGATATCAACCAATAGTACATATAAGTAGAAAACCAAAAGAAAAACGTTTTGCTTTTGTACTTAAAAAAGTAAAACCAGAGCCTCCAGAAAATGATTTAGCTTTAAGAAAATTTATAACTTCAATAGATGGAGTAGCACCACAAGTA
>JBQMXM010000020.1:0-16974 GCA_052174015.1 Clostridium sp. | reverse complement strand
AATAGATGGAGTAGCACCACAAGTAAACAGAGAGCCACAAGTAGATACAAGTAAGCTTAAAAATGATCTAAATCCAAATGGAACAGAAACAACGGCAGAATATAAACATCCTAAAAATCCATTAAAGGCAAAAATAGGAAGTACAGTAAAATATAGAATCAGAGTATTTAATGAAACAACAAAACCAGGAAAGGTAACAGAAATAATAGATAAGTTACCACCACATATGAAATTAAAAGAAAATAGTCAAATAAATCAACAATATGGATGGGTACAAAAAGATGGATATATTGCAACAAAAGCATTAGAAAATCAAATAATCCAACCAGCAAAATTAGAAAATGGAAAGATAAAATTAGATTCAAAATATGTAGAAGTAGAATTAGTTATATTAGATACAGTTAAATCTACAGAAGTATTGACAAATGTTGCATATATTGAAAATCAATTACCTAAAAAAGATAGAGATTCAACTCCAGGAAACACTAAAGTGCCAAAAGATTTATCTCCTTACAAAGGAAATGGAAATAACAAGGCAGATTTAGCAGATCCAAATTATCATTACAAAGGACAAGAAGATGATGATGACTTTGAAAAAGTAATTGTAGAAATACCAGAAGCAGACTTAGCATTAAGAAAATTTATTGATAAAGTAGTTGATCAAACAGGTAAAGAAACAATAGTTGATAGAATTCCTAAAGTTAATGTAGATCCATTATTAAAAGGAAAAACAACGGCAGAATACAAACATCCAAAAGACCCAGTAACAGTATTACCTGAAAATACAGTATATTATACAATTAGAGTATATAATGAAGGTGAGCTAGATGCATATGTTAAAAAAGTACAAGATAATGTACCAGAAGGTTTAGAATTTTTACCAGATAATGAAATTAATAAACAATATCAATGGAAGTTAATAGAAAAAGAAGAAAATGGTGTTAAGAAAAAGATTATTGAATCAGATTACTTATCTAAAGAATCAGCCACAAAAAGAGGAGAAGGACCAATTAAAGCATTTGACCCTAAAAAAGCAAAAGAAGAAAATCCTTTAGATTTTAGAGATTTAAAAATAGCATTTAAGGTATCAAAAGATTTTAAATCAAAAGATGGAATAATTGAAAATATAGCTGAAATAACAGATATTGAAGATCCAAATGGAAAACAATTAAAAGATAGAGATTCAACTCCGGGAAATAACAAAGATGGTGAAGATGATATAGATAAAGAAAAATTACAAACACCAAAATTTGACTTAGCTTTAAGAAAAATAGTTTCAAAAATATTTGTAACAACAAATGGAAAAACAAAAACAATAAAAACAGGACATAAATATCCTGATGAACCAGAAGAAGTAGCAAAAGTTGAATTAGATAGCAAAAAATGGGATAAAACAACAGTAAAATATGAATTTAAAATGAGAATAACTAATGAAGGAAATATTCCAGGATATGCTACAGAAATATCAGATTATATACCAAAAGGATTAAAATTCAATCAAGAAGATAATCCAGAATGGAAAGTAACTCGTGATAGAAATGGTCTAGAAATAGCAACTACAGACCAATTAAAAGATAAATTATTACAACCAGGAGAAACAGCAGAAGTTAGTATAATTTTAGACTGGATCAAAGATAAAAATAATTTTGGAGTAAAAACAAATTGGGCTGAAATATCAAAAGATAAAAATGAATATGGAATTCCTGATATAGACTCAGTACCTGGAAATAATAAAAAAGGTGAAGACGATATAGATTATGCACCTGTAGCACTTTCAATTGCAACTGGTAAAGCATTTACATATTTCATAGCTACAACAACAATACTTTCAATAGTTGGAGTAGGAACATATGGAATTAAAAGATATTTCTTAACTAATATACATACAAAATTATAGTGTATAGTAGTATAAGTATAAGTGTAAGTGTAATTGTAATTGTAATGAAAATATAAAATACAAGGACAATACTTAATATATAGGATATAATAAAACTAATCTCATTTGAGGTTAGTTTTTTATATTTGTATAACAATAATATACGAACTAACAAGTAGTATGTACTTGAAAAAAATTGTAAATTAAATTATACTAAATATATATAGAAAGTGGGGAATAATGAAAAAATTAAAACAGTTTCAAGAAAAAGAAATAGTAATAATAATTTGTATATTATGTATAATTGAGATAGTATTAATGTTTTATCTTGTAGGTTTAATTAAAAAAGTAAATACATATAATGATTTAAAACAAGGTATATCTAAAGAAATCAAAAAAGAAAATAAAAATTTATATAATACTTTAAATAAAAAAATTAATAACAAGTATGATATTAAATTTAATGAATTGATATCATATCCGTTATTAGAAGGAACTTTTGATACAGAAAAAATTGAAAATACAGATAATGATATAGAGGCAAAAAAGTTAGATAATATTTTAAAATATATTGATAGCAAAGATACTAAAAAAGAAGACCAAAAAGTATCATATAGTTTGGTTAAATTCAATAAAAGAAGTATAGAAGAGATGTATTCAAATAGGGATTGTGATAAAAATTTAAATGAAGAATTAAACTGCTTAGAAGAAAATAAAAATGATAATTCAAAATTAAATTTTGATTTTAATAAGGTAATAGGTAAGAAAAAACAATATGTAAATAATAAGAAAAAGATATCAGTATATATATTTGATAAAAAATATGAAAAGCAATTATCTAAAATTAAATATTACACACTAGGAAAAGAAGAAAAAAGTAATTTAGAAAAAAGATTTAAAAATATTGAAAGAATAGTTGTATATGAATATGACAAAAAGTATTTTGTAAAAGCAATAAAAAATAATCAAATAATATATATAGTTGCTGAGAAAACTAGTAAGAATGAATTAATAAAGATGATAAAAAATATTGATAATATTAACATTTAATTTCATATGAATTTTATATAAATTCCATATAAAAATGTACGAACTAAAAAGGTAAAAGGAAGAGAATTTAAAGTATGAATGAAAGAAAAAAGATATTTGAAAAATATAATTTAGTTTCAAAATATAAGCCAATTGGAGATCAAAAAAACGCAATAAAAGAATTAACAGAAGGATTAAGAAATAATAAAAAATTCCAAACTCTACTTGGAGTAACAGGTTCAGGTAAAACATTTACTGTAGCAAATGTAATTAAAAACTTTGATAAACCTGTACTAATACTTGCACATAATAAGACTTTAGCAGGTCAATTATATAGTGAGTTTAAGGAATTTTTTCCTAATAATAGGGTAGAATATTTTGTATCATATTATGACTATTATCAACCAGAAGTTTATGTAACTGCAACAGATACATATATAGAAAAAGAAACATCAATAAATGATGAAATAGATAAATTAAGACATAGAGCAACATCTTCTGCTATAACATCTAATAATGTAATAATAATATCTTCAGTATCATGTATATATGGACTTGGAGACCCAGAAGACTATTTAAAATTTGTATTTCCTATACATAAAGGAGATATACTATCTGTAGATGAAGCAATAGATAAATTAGTAGATATGGAATATGCATTTAATGATATTGAAAAAAAGAGAGGTACATACAGACAAAGAGGAGATATACTTGAAATATATCCTGTAGAAGATAATTTTGGATATAGGATTGATTTTTTTGGAGATGAAGTAGAAGCAATATTTGAGATTAATAGATTAACAGGGCAAAAAGTAGCAGAACACGAATTTATAACTATATATCCTAAAACACATCATGTATCAACAAAAGAAAAAAAAGAACAAGCAATAGCTAAAATATTAGAAGAAATGAATGAAAGAGTAGAAGAATTTACAAAAGCAGGTAAATATTTAGAAGCACAAAGAATTAAAGAAAGAACAATTAAAGATATGGTAATGATTGAATCTTGTGGAATTTGTAATGGTATAGAAAACTATTCAAGATATATTAATCAAAGAGAAGCCGGAAGTCCACCATATACTTTAATAGACTACTTAGGAGATGACTATATCTTAGTTATAGATGAATCACATGTAACAATACCACAGCTTAGAGCAATGTATAATGGAGATAGGGCGAGAAAAACTAATTTAATTGATTATGGATTTAGATTACCTTCAGCATATGATAATAGACCATTAAAATTTGAAGAATTTGAAGAAAAAATCAAACAAGTAATATTTGTATCTGCAACACCTGGAGAATATGAGTTAGAAAAATCAGAAGAAATTGTAGAGCAAATTATACGTCCAACAGGATTATTAGATCCAAAAATAGATTTAAAACCATCTACAGGACAAATAGATGACTTGATAACAGAAATACAAAATATGTTAGAAAGAAATAGTAAGATAACAGACGAAAATCAGATTAAAGAAAAAATGCTAGTTACAACATTAACTAAAAAACAAGCAGAAGAATTAAGTGATTATCTATATAAGTTAAAAATTAGAAGTAAATACTTACATTCAGATATAAAATCTATTGAAAGATTAAAGATTATACAAGAACTTAGAATGGATAAATTTGATGTATTAATAGGTATAAATCTATTAAGAGAAGGATTAGATATACCAGAAGTTGCAACAGTTGCAATACTTGATGCAGATAAAGAAGGATTTCTGCGTTCAGAAAAAAGCTTAATACAAACAATAGGGCGTGCAGCAAGAAATGCAAATGGAAGAGTTATATTATATGCAGATAATACAACAAATTCAATTAATAATGCAGTGCGTGAAACAAATAGAAGAAGAAAAATACAAAATGAATATAATATAGCTAATGGAATAACACCACAAACAATTTCTAAAAAAATATCAAGTATAATTGCAATAGGTAAAAAATATCTAGAAAAGAATAAAAAAGAAGAAATTAATAAGGAAAAAATATCTAAAGATATTGAAAAATTAACAGAGCAAATGTTAGAATTTGCTAATAATTTAGAGTTTGAAGAAGCAAATAAGGTGAAAGAAGAAATAATTAAACTACAAGAAGTACAAAAGTTATTAAATTAATATTAATATGATTAATACAAGGGGAAAATATGAAAAAACAATTAGAAAAAAACTCAATAAACTATATAATAATTAAAGGAGCCAAAGAAAACAATTTAAAAAATTTGAATATAGATATACCTAAAAATAAGTTAGTAATTATTACAGGAGTATCAGGAAGTGGAAAATCAACTTTAGCATTTGACACAATAAATGCAGAAGGACAAAGAAAATATATGCAAAGTTTATCAGCATATGCAAGACAATTTTTAGGTAATATGGAAAAACCAAAAGTAGATAGTATACTAGGACTTTCACCAACAATATCAATATCACAAAATATAGTATCAAATAATCCACGTTCAACAGTAGGAACAGTAACAGAAATATATGACTATTTAAGACTATTATATGCAAATATAGGGGTTCCATATTGTCCAATTTGTGGTAAAAAATTAGTAAAACAAACAATTGATGAAATAGTTGAAAAGGTTTTAAAATTTGAACCAAATAGTAAATTAGAGATATTATCACATGTGGTTGTAAATGAAAAAGGGAAACATGAAAAAACATTATCTAACCTATTAAAAGAAGGATTTATAAGGGTGATTATAGATGATATAATGTATGATTTATCAAGTGATAAAATAGATTTAGATAAAAATGTTAGTCATAATATATATATTGTTGTAGATAGAATTATTTTAAAAGAAGGAATTAGAAGTAGGGTTGCAAATAGTTCTGAACTTGCATTAAAATATTCAAAATATGATAATATAACTGTGAAATATAATAAGGAATATATAGATTTTAGTACAAAATATTCATGTGTTGAACATAATGTATCATATGAAGAAATAAGTGCATCACTATTTTCATTTAATACTCCACTTGGAGCATGTAATAAGTGTAATGGATTAGGTATGGTACTTAAAGCAGACCCTAATTTAGTTATACCAGATAAAAATAAAACAATATATGATGGTATAGAAGTGCCTGGTATGAGCGTTAGAATCAAAAATAAGACAACTTTAGCTAAGACATACTATCAATCTATAGCTAAACATTATGGAGTTGAAATATATGATGTACCAATTAAAAAATTACCTAAAGATTTTTTAGATATAATACTATATGGTAGCAATGAAGAAAAAATAAAATTTAAATACAAGATTAATAATAGAACTATTAATGAAAGTAAGATATATGAAGGAGTTATTCCAACACTTGAAAGAAGACATAGAGATACAACTTCTGATGCCGCTAGAAAAACATATGAATTATATATGAATACATTCCCATGTACAGAATGTAATGGAGGTAGATTAAAAAAAGAAATATTATCTATTAAAATACATGGACTAAATATATATGAAGTTACAAATTTAAATATAGTTAAATTAAAAGAATTTTTAGAAAATCTAAAATTAACTAATAACCAAAAAATTATATGTGAAGAATTATTAAAAGAGCTAAAAAACAGAGTACAATTTTTAATAGATGTAGGATTAGGATATTTAAATTTAAGCCGTGAAGCTAGAACATTATCAGGTGGAGAAGCACAAAGAATAAAGCTTGCAACACAAATAGGTTCAAAATTAACAGGGGTATTATATATATTAGATGAGCCATCAATCGGATTACATCAAAGAGATAATGATAAATTATTAAATTCATTAAAACAATTAAGAGATATAGGCAATAGTTTAATAGTTGTTGAACATGATGAAGATACTATGTATGCTGCAGACCATATAATAGATATAGGGCCAAACGCAGGAGAAACAGGTGGATATATTGTAGCAGAAGGAAGTGTTAAAGATATATCTAAAGTTCCAGAAAGTATTACAGGTAGATATTTAAGTGGTAAGGAAAAAATAATATTGCCTGAAAACATTAGAAAAGGAACAGGTGAATATATAAAGATATATGGAGCAAAAGAAAATAATCTAAAAAACATTTCATTATCAATCCCACTTGGTAAATTTATTACTGTAACAGGAGTATCAGGAAGTGGAAAATCCACTTTAATTAATCAAGTACTATATCCTGCAATATATAATATGCTATATAAAACTAAAATTAAAAAAGGTAATTATAGGAAAATAGAAGGACTTGATAATATTGATAGAATAATTAGAATAGATCAAAAAGCATTTTTTAAAACTTCAAATTCTAACCCTGCAACATATATAGGAGTATTTGACGAAATAAGAAGTGTATTTGCACAAACAAAAGAAGCTAAAAAAAGAGGATATAAGATATCTAGATTTTCATTTAATGTAAATGGTGGAAGATGTGAAGAATGTAAAGGACAGGGTAAAACTAAGATAGAAATGCATTTTTTACCAGATGTATATGTAGAATGTAAGGTGTGTAAAGGAAGAAGATATAATAAAGAGACATTAGAAGTAAAATATAAAGGATTATCAATAGGAGATGTATTAAATTTAACAGTTGACCAAGCATTAAAAGTCTTTGAAGGATTACCAAAGATAACAAAAAAATTACAATTATTAAATGAAGTAGGACTAGGATATATACGATTAGGACAATCTGCAAAAACTCTATCAGGTGGAGAAGGACAAAGAATAAAACTTGCATATGAACTATCTAAAAGAAATACTAAAAAAACACTATACATATTAGATGAACCATCAACAGGATTACATATCCATGATATAAAAAAATTAATAAATATCTTGCAAAGATTAGCAGAAAATAATACTATAATATGTATAGAACATAATTTAGATATAATTAAAGTAAGTGACTATATAATAGATTTAGGTCCAGAAGGTGGAGATAAAGGTGGAGAAATAATCTTTACCGGTACATTAGAAGAAATTATTAAAAATAAGGAATCATATACTGGAATATATCTAAAAAAACATCTTGAAAAACATGATGAGATGATTACTAAAAAAAGAAAAGAAATATAATAATTAAAGAATATATAAATAAGGAGAAAATATGAGTCAATATATAAATTATTTTTTTAGAACGGTAACAGACGAATATGGTACTAAACCATTATCCCCGTTACATATAATATGTTTAATAATAGCTATGAGTGGGGTTATATTTTTAATAAAACAAAGAAAAAATTTACAAGAAAATACAAAATTTGCTAAAATAATTAAGATAATACTTACATTTGGAATATCTTTAGTAGTATTATCATTATATACTTGGTATATAGTAACAGGATTTTCAGGAATATCAGAAAGTCTACCATTATATCATTGTAGGACAACCATGATTTTATGTGTATTATATACATTTAGAAAACTAAATATAGCTAAAATCATGATTATATATTGGGGAATTATGGGAGGAATACTTGCGTTATTAGTGCCGTCTACAGACCCATTCATATTTCCACATTTCACATTCTTTACATTTTTTGTAGGGCATATATTTATGATGTGGTATGTTATATTAATACTAATTACAGAAAAATATAAGTTTAATAAGAAAGATTTAAAAACAATAATACTAGTAACATTAATATATAATCTAATATTAGTATTAGTAAATTACATATTAAATGGTAATTATGGATTTTTAACAGAAGCACCAATAATTACAGATAGCTTTACACAATTAGGAAAAATAGAATATATATTACTAATTTTATCACTATATACAGTAGTATTAACATTGATATATACTATATCATCTAAAATACAACATATATGTAAAACAAAGAAAAAAAGTTTTGTACTTGGAATATTCAAATAGGCAAATAAAATATATAGTATATAAATAATAAATAATAGAAATAAATAGATAAAAAAATAAGGAAATGATAACATGATAGAAAAGTTAAAACAAATAGTTAAATTAGACAAAAAAACAATAATTTTACCTGAAGGTGAAGATATTAGAATTATAGAAGCGGCACTTAATATATTAAAAGAAGAAGTAGCTAATATAATTATTATAGGAGAAAAACATCAAATACAAAATAATTTAGAGGAGATATCTACTAAATTAAATTTAGACTATAATTACTATATAGAAAATAATACATTAAAAATAGTAGATATAGTAACATATGATAAAAAAACAGAATTAGCAGAATCATTATATGAAATTAGAAAAACTAAAGGAATGACTATTGATGAAGCATTAGAAAAAATTAATGATAATATGTATTTTAGTATGATGTATTTACAAAAAATAGAGGGAGACGGATTAGTTGCAGGAGCAGTTAGAACAACTAAAGATGTATTAAGTCCTGCATTACAAATAATTAAAAAGAAAAAAGAAAATAATATAGTATCTACATTCTTCATAATGGATTTAAATGAAAAATTGAAAGAAGAAGGAGAAAAACTATTAAATGATACATATATATTTTCAGATTGTGCATTAATTGAACAACCAACAAGCGAAGAATTAGTTGAAATAGCTTTAGAATCAGAAAAAAGCTATAACACTATAATTAAAAATGTATCAGGTATAGACCCTAAGATAGCTATGTTATCATATTCAACATATAATAGTGCAAACTCAAAAGAAATAGAAAAAGTACAAAAAGCAACTAATATATTAAAATTGACTAAAAACAATGTTGATGGAGAATTACAATTAGATGCCGCTATATCACCTAAAATAGCTGAAAAGAAAGCGCCAAATTCAAATGTAGCAGGAAAGGCAAATATATTAATTTTTCCTAATATAGAGGCAGGAAATATAGGATATAAGTTAGTACAACAATTTGCTAAAGCTAATGCATATGGTCCATTATGTCAAGGTTTAAATAAACCTATAAATGACTTATCACGTGGTTCAACAGTTCAAGATATTATAGGTATAATAGTAATCACTTGTGTACAAGCAAGAAATTAATGCTTTACAAATATAAAAATATACAGTATAATACAACTATAGGGAGTCACCTATAGTTTTTTATTTATTAAACAATAAATTAATTCAAATAATAATTCAATGTTAAATATTCAAATATTAAATCAATAATAAAAATTTCAAAAAAATAAATAATTTTACAAAAGATAAATACAATAAATATAACAGTAAATAATAAAACGTATAATATTATATACAAAATTAATTCAATAATTAACTCATAAATTAGTTCAAATAATTTAATCAGTAATTTATAAATTCATAAATCACAAAGTTATAAATTAAATAATCTATATATTATATATTATATTTATATATACTATATATTGTGATTATATATTATCTGTGCATATCTCTACTATATGTTATGTTTTATATGTTGAATATTATATTTTGTATATAATATGTATTAAAACAATAGAAAGGTAGAAGGATATAATATGATAAGAAAAGTACATGGGATAATTAATAAGGTGATACCTTTAACCCTTATAATGCTGATTATATTTTCATATATTTTACCATTTGTAAATGCAAGTACCAAACAAAAATTAAATGTAGATGTAAAGATAGATAATGATATACTTATTGGATTTGCATCTAAAAAAGCAGATGGTAAAAGTATTGGTAATGGACTATACAGAGATTTTGCATTACCTTATGAGCAATATAAGGTATATAATAAGATTGCATATTGTGTACAACCATTAGTTAAATCAGGAACAGATGAAGCAGAAATATTAGACTATAATGAAACAATAAAACTACTTGGTAAAGATAGAGTAGATAGATTATGGAAATGGGCTTTTTTTGGAATAGGATATAATGGTGATAATTCTAAAGAAAGAGCTATCGCAACTCAAATGTATTTTTGGAGTCTGAATGGACTAAATGATTTAAAAAATAGTAATAAGCATAATAATAAGGATAACAAGCTATTATATATGGCAACACATAATATGGGAGTAAAAATAACGCCTGAAAGTAATGGATTATGGAAGACATATCCAATACACACAAAAGATGTTAATTTTAATAAAAGAGTCTATGATAAATATAGAGAAATTCAAAATTTAGTAGATAATTTTAATATATCTAAACCAAATATGACATATGGTCAAATGATAAAATTACAACCAAATCTACATCAAGATTTTATGTTTAAATTTGCTAAATTTAAGAATAAGCAAGACCTATTTTTAATAGGATTTCATCCAGACTTACCTACAGAAATGAAATTAAAGATTATTAAAAAAGATAGTGAAACTAAAAATAATATATCTGTAGCTAATGTTGAGTTTTTAGTATATAATGCAGAGACTAATAAACCTTTAGACTTTACTATAAAAACAAATAATCAAGGTATAGGTATATCTAAATATAATTTAAAGATTGGAAAATACTATTTAAAAGAAATTAAAGCTCCAAAAGGTTATACAATATCAAATAAGAAACACTATTTTGAAATTAAACAAGAAGACTTATTTAAAAACATATATGAAATTAATCTAAATGGAGAAGAAATTAAAGTTTTAGACTATGAAATAGAAAACACTCCACAAACAGGAACATTACAATTAAATAAGTATGGAGAAAAGTTTAAAGGGTGGAAAAAAGAAGACAGAAAGATTCAAATTGAAAAAAATGCTAATATTACACATGAATCTAGATTTAATATTTTGAAAAATATGAATTGTAATATACAAAAACATATAATCAGTATAGAAAATGGAGATAATGAAGATAATAAAGGAAAAACTAAAAAACAAACTATGAAATATACCGAAACTATACATACTAAAACAGATAATAGTGGTAGTATATTTTTAGAATCTACTAGAATTAAAAATAATGAATATGATAATATAGTTATGTCTAAAATTTCTAATATATTTAAAAAGATATATAATAAAAATAGAGCAGAAGTAAATAATATATCATTATATCAATTAATGGATACTAAATATTTAGATATATTGTCTAAAGATGAAAGAGATATATTAAAATATTTTTTAAATAATATTGTAAATACAAGTAAGATTATATATGAAGTATTAGATAATCATAATAATATAGTACATACAGAAACAATTATAATTAATAGTACAAGTAATAAAAAAGATAGCTATAATAGTAATAAATGCAAAGATGAATTATTAAAAAAATATAAATTAAATGAATATACTGAGATAATTAAAAAGTATTGTGTTAAAGATAAGGTAAAATACACTTTTCCTAAAGAAAAAATAGAATATGAAAAATATAATCAAGCAAATGTAGAGAATATTACCAAACAAGTATATACCCCTATATATGCAGAAGAAAGGTTAGAAGATTGCTATTTTAGTATAGTAGCAAAAGAAGATATCTATACTAATGATAAAAAAGAGTGTATATTTAAAGCAAATGAAACATTATCTTTTGCAAATAATGATATATATTTAGACAAAGAATTGATATATCATAAAAATGAAGTTATAGGTAGAAAAACATATATATTTAAAAATAAGAGCCTTGATGAAAATAAAAGCATACAGAAACTATTAAAAGATAATTCTGTTAAATATATTAAAACAAGTAGAGTTTCAGAATTAAATAGAATTACAGGAATTCCACTTGGAAAATATATTATAAAAGAAACTTTAGCAAAGAAAGGATATGTAGCACAAAATGCAGGTATATCAATAGAATTTACCCCACAAAATCAAAATTTAAAAGTGGATTTTAAAGAAAGTCCTAAAATTGTGAATAAAAGAGTAAGACAGCATATTAAAATAAATAGAAAGCATTTTGAAGATGAAAAAATAATAGATGTATCCAAACTATATTCTAGAGTACATTTTGGATTATATAATAAGGAGAAGATAGGTGAGCTAGATAAAGATACTTTAGTTGATGTAAAAAGTCCAGATAATAATGGGATAATTACATTTAATAATATACCTATAGGAGAATACTATTTGAAAGAGCTATATACACCTTTTAAATATGAGTTAGATAAAAAGGTATATAATATATCTATTAAAGGTATAGAAAATAATTGTGATGAAAATAGCTATAGTAATGTTAATATATATGCTATGGATAAAAATAATCATAATATAAGTTCTACAGAATTAAAACTTAAAAAAGATAAAACAGATATAACATTTAATTATGATAATATATTTAACTTTAATATACTTAATAGACTTAAAAGAGGAGCTTTTGAATTATTAAAGATAGATTCAAATACTAAGACAGGTATATCTGGTACACAATTTAAATTATATAGTGTTAATAATGGTATAGAACAAGAATTATCAAATAATACATATATAACAGATAAAGATGGAAAAATAAAGATAGGAGGTTTAGTATATGGTAACTATATATTAAAAGAAATAAAATCTTCTATTGGATATGTATTAGATAATTTATCACTTCGTTTTGCTATATATGATAATAATAGTAGTGCTAAAATTGTGGCAGAGAATTCAAAAACACATGTTGGTATAGAAAAAAGATCTACTCTAACTAATAATCATTTAAAAGGTAATATCATAGTATTGAAAGATGAGAATGGAAAGATTGTAGATAAATGGAATACGAGCAATGTTTCAGCAGATGGAATACATCATATATATGGTTTAGAAGCAAATAAGAGTTACTATATTTCAGAATTAGAAGTAGCTAATAATATAGATAAAAAAAGTATGATTAAAGATTATAAAATAATAGTTAAAAATACTAAAGAAATGCAATTAATAACTTTAAAAAATACAGAAAATTATATTAATATAGTAAAAGAAGATTTACATTCTAAAGAAAAACTATATAATGCTATATTCAATATATATACTGAAGATGGCAAACTATTTAAAGATGTATATGGAAATTCAGAAATACATATATCAGAAAAAGATAAATATGGTGTAAGAGTGTATGGACTTGAAAGAAATAAGGTATATTATATACAAGAAAAACAAGCACCTAAAGGATATATATTAAATAATAAGCGTATAATGTTTAAGCTAAAAGATAATAATACTGATAATACTATTAAGATATTTAATGAAAAACAGACTAATGTACAAATATTAAAAGTTGATGAAAATAACATGCCGCTAGCAAATGCTAAATTACAAATATTAAAAAATGGTAAAGTGCTATATGAATTTACTTCAACAGATAAACCATATACAATATATGACTTGAAAATAGGAGAAACATATATATTAAGAGAAACAAGTTCTCCTAAAGGATATAATATATGCAAAGATGTATATTTTAAAGTTAAAAATACAAATGATATACAAACAGTAAGGATAGTTAATACTAAAACTAAGGTATTACCTTTAGGAGATATTTCTATAGATAATCTAAATAGTATATTATACAAAAAAGTGGATAAACGATTAATACCACTATTAATATCTATAATTGTATTAATTTTAACTATTACATTAGATATAGTAATACGTGAATTATTATTAAAAAGCAAGATGAGATAGAAGAATACAAGAATAGAAGAATAAAAAATAGTAGTTAAATAATATATTTAATTACTATTTTTTTCTTAATTTTTAATTTAATGTTATTTAGATTAGATTAGATTATAGTCTATTCTATAAAATCATCTGTATTATTTGTATTATCAACATTATTTATACTAATATCTAATTCATTGTATTTTGGTTGTTTATTTTCTTTATAGATATTAGCTAAAGGATTCTTATTAATTGCTTCACGTACTTGTTGATTATTTACATGTGTATATATTTCAGTTGTAGCTACAGAAGCATGTCCTAATACTTTTTGTAGTGAGCGAATATCAACTTGTCCATATTGAAACATTAATGTAGCGGCAGTGTGTCTTAATTTATGTGGTGTGATACCTTGTACTTGAATATTAGATTTCTTAATTTCATTATTTAACATTTGTTGTATTGCTCTTTTGGATATTCTTTTCTTTATAGAACTTATAAATAGGGCGTCTTGGCAGCTAGGATGGACATCTTTAGGTCTAACTTTTAAATAATCATTTATAGATTGGATACAAGCATCGTTTAAGTATATAGAGCGTTGTTTATCCCCCTTACCAGTTATAAGTAATATGTTATCAAAAAAGTTAATATCTCTTATATTAATATTAACAAGTTCTGAAAGTCTAAGTCCACAATTTAAAAACAATGTTAAGATAGCTACATTTCTTACTGCACACATTTTACTAATACTTCTATTAGAAGATTCTGTACTTGCAGATTTAATTAAATTTAACGAGTCATTTAAATCTAGATATTTAGGTAGTCTTTTGGGCATTTTAGGTGTTTCAAGTCCAAGAGTAGGGTTTTGCTCTAATACTCGCTTTATAGTGCAAATATATGAGAAAAAAGACCTAATAGATGCAACTTTACGTGCAAGAGTAGCAGGTAATGCATCATATTCATTCTTTAGGAAGTGAAGAAATGCATGAATATCTTGTAATGTAATCTGTTTAAGGTATTGTAATTGTAAATCACGAATATCTATAAGTTTAATACCATCTTTTGTAGTAAGGTTATTTAGCTTAATTGTATCTATAATTTCTTCTGGTAATGTATCATTATTATACCTATATTCTAGAAATTGAAAAAAATGTGCTAAATCATAATTATATTCAATTATAGTTCCTTTAGCCTTATTTTGAATTGTTCCTGTATAATCTAAAAATTCATTTAAAAATTTTGGATTATCTTTTCTATTTCTCATAATCATCTCCTTAACTTACTATGATAATTATATAACATAGATAATATAATGTATATAATTGTATTAAATTATATTACTTGAGTTACAAAATATAATATAATATATATAATTATTTACATACCATTTTAAAAAGTATATATTATATATAATAATATATAAAATGTATTAATGTATTAAAATCTATTAAAATTAATTAAGATTAATTAAATAATAAGAAAAAAGAGAGAGGAAAAACTATATAATATGATTGATTTAGGTAATGATTTAGAACCAAAAAAGATATTTGGAAAAGATAAACCTACCAAAAGACTAGGAAGTACAATATTTAAAGATGAAAAATCTATTAATAATGTACAAGTTAGCAATAAGTCTAAAATAATATTTTTGATTACATGTATATTATTTGTGTTAATTATACTATTTATAAGGCAGATATCAGACAAATTAGACCCAACATTAAAAATTAATTCTAAAAAAATAGAAGAAGTAACCATTAATGTATCACAATCTAAAGTTAGTGCAAAAAGCAAAGCGAAGATATCTATAAATATTAAGCCTGCAGATGCTTATGATGCTGATTTAGAATGGGTAGTAGAAGATAAGGATATTATAGATTTAAATGCGTCTACCTTATCTATATATGGAAAAGAAAAAGGTAAAACTAAAATATATGTTAAAAATAAATATATCAAAAGCAATGTTTTAGAAATAGATAGTACAACATTATTAGAAGATATTAAAATTAAGAATAGTATTAAACAATTAGCATTAAAAAGTGAATATAAGTATGATATAGAATATTTACCTACAAATGCTCAAAATAATGAAGTCATATTAGAATCAACAAATCCATCTGTAATAGAAGTTAAAGATAATTTAACAATAAAATCATTAGAAACAGGTGTAAGTAAGATAATATTTAAAGATACTTTTGGTAATATATTAAAAGAAGAGGTAGTTGAAGTTAAATGGATACCAATTACTAAAATAACTTTAGATGAGACAAATATATTTATAGGGAAAGGACAAAAATATCTAATTTCAGCTAAATTACAACCTGAAAATGCATCTTTTGCAGATTTAGTGTGGGAATCTGAAACGCCTTCAATTGCATCTATAAAAGATGGAATTATAACAGCAAATTCTGTAGGTAAAACTAAAATATATGTTAAAACAGAAGATGGAAAACATGAAAAAATTGTAAATGTTTCTGTAGTAAATGAGACTATAAAAGGAGATATTAAATATGCTAGTGGAGTGTATGATATATTTGCAGGACCTAGTGAAAAATATAATAAGCTTGGACAAACAGAAACATGGGAAAATATAGAAATGTTGTTAACACCTAATTCATATGAATGGGTAAAAATA
>JBQMXM010000019.1:0-17562 GCA_052174015.1 Clostridium sp. | reverse complement strand
ATGTTAGAAATGGGAGAATTTGCTATGGGAGAGTTTTTAGATCAAGAATCTTCTGAGTTAACTTCCCTAGTTTCATATATAGAAAACACATATGAAATAGATAAAGCATATATAGCAATATTAGAAGATATAATTACAGCTAAGTTAATTACAGAAAGTAAAATAAACAAAAAAGCAATTAGAAATTTAAGTGAAGAAAATTACTACATAAGTGAAAATTATACAATACCTGAAAAAAATATAGTAAATGAAAAAGATATAAAAAATATAATTATTAAAGCAAATGATGAAATACCAAAATATATTTCACCTATTGAAAAATTAGAATATGAAGAATATGGTAAAATGAATGACCATATAACAAACCAATTATTGAAAAAAGGTATGAATGTAGTACCAATTACAGATGATTTAGATGTTATAAATAATAAAGGTGAATCACATGAATTTTTAGATGATAAAGAACTATCAGTAATAAAAAAAGAAATGAATTTATCAGAAATGCCACCAGAACTTAGAAAAATATTTGATGCAGGTGAGTTAGAAAAAATAATTGAAGCAAATGAAAAAGCAATGAGTATATTACCAAAAGATATTAGAAGTAAGATAATTTCATTAACTCCAGCAGATTTAATAAAAAATTTAGAAAGTGATAATATGAGTACTGACCCTAAAACAAATAAACAACAAGCTAAAGAAATGCTTAAAAAATATAGTCAAAACTTAAATGAAAAAGCAAAGGCACAAGAAATAGATGAATTAATAGGGAGAGACAAAGAATTAGAAAGAATAATAGAAATATTAAATCGTAGAACTAAAAATAATCCAGTATTAATTGGAGAATCAGGTGTAGGTAAAACAGCAATAGCACAAGGGCTTGCACAAAAAATAGTAAGAGGAGAAGTGCCAGAAAAATTAATAGATAAACAAATACTATTATTAGATTTAACATCAGTAGTTGCAGGAACACAATATAGGGGACAGTTTGAAGAAAGAATGAAAAATATTATGCAAAACTGTGAAATATTAGGAAATGTAATATTAGCTATTGATGAATTACACACAATAGTATCTACAGGTTCAGGTTCAGAATCTGAAAGCACTTCAACTGCAGCGAATATATTAAAGCCATCATTATCAAATGGAAAAATCCAAATTTTAGGAACAACAACATTAAGAGAATACAAGAAATTTATAGAGAAAGATAAAGCACTTGAAAGAAGATTTCAAACAGTAATTATAGAGGAGCCTAGTAAAGCAGAAGCAATACAAATACTTGAGGGTATAGCAAAATATTATGAAAAATATCATAATGTAAATATACCAAAAAATACAATAGAAGCAACAGTACAATTATCATCAAGATATATTTCAAACAGATTTTTACCAGATAAAGCAATAGATGTATTAGATGAAGCATGTTCAAAAAAGAATCTAGAAGATGAAAAAGCGCAAGAAATATATAAGCATAATAAGATGAAGTTAAAATTAAAAGAAGAAATACAAGAAATTGAAAATGCAAAATCAAAATTAGAATCAAGAAATGAACATTATTTAACAATGTTAAATGATTTAAAAGAAGAACAATTTAAGAAAATATCTGATAAAATAAATGAAAATAATATTGAGATTGAGAAAAAAGAAAAAGAAATACTAAAAAAAGAACGTGAAATCTCTAAGGTAGATAAAGAATTATCAAAAATACAAAAAAATTATAAGAAATTAGATATAGAAGTTATAGATGTTGCTAAAATAATAGAAAAGTGGACTAAAATTCCTGTATCAAAATTAACACAAGCAGAAACAGAAAAAATATTAAATTTAGAAAATATATTATCAAAAAGAGTTATAGGGCAAGAAGAAGCAATAACATCAATAGTTAAAGCAATAAAGCGTAATAGAGTAGGTATAAATTCTAGTAATAGACCACCATCATTCCTTTTTGTAGGTCCAACAGGTGTAGGAAAAACAGAGCTTGCAAAAAGTTTATCTAGAGAATTATTTGGAGCTGAAAACAAAATGGTAAGAGTAGATATGAGTGAGTATAGTGAAGAACACTCAAGTGCAAAACTAATTGGTTCACCTCCAGGATATATAGGATATGATGAAGGAGGACAATTAACAGAGAAAATTAGAAGATCACCATATTCAGTAATACTATTTGATGAAATAGAAAAAGCGCATCCAAAAGTACTTAATGTATTATTACAAGTTTTAGATGATGGACATTTAACAGATGCACAAGGAACAGTAGTTAACTTTGCACATACAATAATAATAATGACTTCAAATGCAGGTTCAACATTGAATTTAAATAATATTGGATTTGGTAATGAAGTAGAACAAAGAAAAGATAAAACTTTAGAAGGAGTACGTGAAGTATTTAGACCAGAATTTTTAAATAGATTTGATAGTATAGTTGTATTTAAACAATTAACACCTGAAAATCTAAAATCTGTAGTATCAATATTCATATCAGAAACACAAAAAGCATTAGAAAAATATGACATAGTGCTTAATATATCAGAAAAAGCTAAAGAATATTTAGTACAAAATGGTACAGACTTAAAATATGGAGCAAGACCACTTAAAAGAGCTGTACAAAAATATATAGAAGATGAGATAGCAGACTTAATACTTGAAAATAACTATATACCATCATCAATATTAGAAATAACATACAATGATAAGACTGATAAATTAGATTTTAATTTTAAAGCTAAAGTAAAAGTGAAAGAAAAATTAAAATAATATGGATATGTGGATATAATGTGGATAAAGTTTGTGAAATTTTTGAAATTTATAAAATTAACCTAAATTATTAACAATATGTTTAATGATTTAGGTTTTTAATTTATGTTTAAAAATTAATGTAATACAATTGTAATATGATAATGGTATAATTGTATATTATGATATAATTTAAATATAAATATGTTAAATATAGATATAATTATATGAGGTGAAATATGAAATTAGAAAATAAAGTGGCAATAATAACTGGTGGAGCAATGGGAATTGGAAAAGGAATTGTAGAAAAATTCTTAGAATATGGAGCGAAAGTATCAATATTTGATATGTCAGATAAATTAGAAGATACAGTAAAAGAATTTGCACAAAAAGGATATACAGTAATTGGAAATGCTGTAGATATTAGAAATGTATCAGAAGTAAAAAAAGCAGTTTTAAATACAAAAGAAAGATTTGGAAAAATAGATATATTAGTAAATAACGCAGGGGTTGCTAAAATAGTAGATTTTAGAGAAATGACAGATGAAATAAGGGATTTTCATTTTGATATAAATATTAAAGGAGCTTGGAATGTTACAAAAGCAGTAGTAGAAGATATTATAGCTAATAAGGGAGCTATAGTTAATATGGCAAGTGTAACAGGAAATATGGTTGCAGACCCAGGAGAAGTAGCATATGCAACAACAAAAGCAGCTATGAAAGGATTTACAAAAGGATTAGCTGCAGAACTTGCTGAGTATGGAGTAAGAGTTAATGCAATATCTCCAGGATATATATTAACACCAATGGTAAATGGAATTGCAAAAGATTCATCACCTAATAATCCACAAGCAGTAGTAGATGGAATAGCAGAAGCAATACCACTTAAGAGATTAGGAACACCTGCAGAAGTTGGCGAATTAGCGGCATTTTTAGCATCTGCTGAAGCTTTATATTTAACAGGACAAGAATTTGTAATTGATGGTGGTTCAACATTGCCTGAAACATCAACAGTAGGACAATAACATAAATTGTTTAATGAAATTGTTGAAATTTTAAAATTTATATGTAATAATCAAACTCAAGATTTATATATTTAAGATAAGGATGGATTAAAAAAATAAATGATAGAATTTAAAAACGTATCAAAAAAATATTATACAGGAAATACAGCAATAAAGAATGTTAGTTTTAAGATAAGAGAAGGAGATTTTGTCTTTTTAGTAGGTTCATCAGGAAGTGGAAAATCAACACTAATTAAGATGATACTAAAAGAATTAAATCCTACTAATGGAAAAATATTAGTAAATGGTACAGATACAACTAAATTAAGAAAAAATCAAATTCCATATTTAAGAAGAAGTATGGGGGTTGTGTTTCAAGACTTTAGATTAATACAAGACAAAACTGTATATGAAAATGTAGCTTTTGCAATGTATATGATAGGAGCTTCAGCTAAACATATTAAAAGACAAGTACCAATGGTATTATCTTTAGTAGGTATAGCAGATAAAGCAAATAATAGGCCTGACGAATTATCAGGCGGAGAACAACAGAGAGTTGCAATAGCAAGAGCATTAGTAAATAATCCATCAGTAATTATAGCAGATGAGCCAACAGGAAATTTAGATCCACATACAGCATGGGAAATTATGGCATTATTACATGAGATTAATAAAAGAGGAACAACTATAGTAATGGCAACACATGCAGAAGACATTGTAAATGCAATGAATGAAAGAGTTATAGAATTGCATGATGGCGTTATAATTAGAGATGATGAAAAAGGTGGGTATCGTTGTGAACAATAAAATAGGATATTATTTAAATGAAGGATATATTAATTTATTAAAAAATAAGAAAAGGACTTTTGGTTCTATATTTGTAATGTTTTGTACACTATTTATATTTGGAGCATTTTTAATAGTCTCATTAAATTTAAACAAAGGTATAGAGACATTAAAAAAAGATCAAGGGATGCAAGTATTTATTAAAGATGGTATATCAGAAGCAGAAAAAAATGAGTTAGAAAGAAAAATTAGAGAAATACCAGAAGTTAATCCTCCAGAATTTAAAAGTCGTGAACAAGCATTTGAAGATTTGAAAAAACAATCTAAAGAGCAACAAGACTTATTAGAAGGTTTTACAGATGGAAGATTCTTACCAGATTCATTTATTGTAAAACTTAATAATTTAAATAGGATTAAAGAAGTAAAAGCACAGATAGAAAAATTTGATAATGTAGCAGGAATAGAAGAACAAGAAAATTTAATAGCTATAATATTAAGTATTTCAAAAATAATTACAACAATAGGTGTAACAATTACAGTAGTACTTGTAATATTTTCAGTCTCATTAATTGCAACAACAATAAAACTTACAATGGATATTAGAAGACGTGAAATATCTATAATGAAATATGTTGGAGCAACAGACGCATTTATTCGTGGACCATTTATTGTAGAAGGTATGCTAATTGGATTAATATCAACATTTTTAGTAGTTTTAACTATAATAGGTGTATATGAAATGATATTAATACAGATACCAAAAATAATTAGTCAAACAGCTTCAAAAATTGGTACACAACAAGTATCAATACAATTATTGCCAATGGCAGAATTATTACCGATATTATTAATAGTATTTTTAGTATTATCATTAGGACTTGGTATAATTGGTAGTACAATATCAATGAAAAAATATTTAGAAGTATAATTAAAATAAATATAGGAGAAAAATGAAAAGATTAAAAAAATTAACTATAAAAATAGATTATTCAATAATAATAAAAATAATTAGTGTATTAACTTTAATTACAATTTTTAGTTTTCAAGAAGTTGCATTTAATGTATTTGCAGCAGATTTAAAAACTGAAAAAAAACAGATAGAAAAAGAAATTGAAGCAAAAGAAAAAGAAAAAAAAGAAGTTGCATCAGAAAGTAAAAAGATAAGTAATGAGATAAAAGAAATAGAAAAAGAACTGCAAAAAAAAGAAGCAGAAGAAAAGAATTTAGAACAAGAAGTAGAAAACTTATCTACAGAAATATCTGATAAAGAAAAAGAAGTAAAAGAAGCAAAAGAAAAAGTTAAAACAACAGAAGAAATTATTAAAAGAAGAATTAGGTCAAAATATATGAGAAGAGAACCATCTATAATTGAGATGGCAGTAAACTCAGGTAATATGCTAGAATTTTTTTCAAACTATAATATGACTAAAGAAGTTGTAAAAATGGATAATAAGTTAATAGTTGATTTTAATAATGATAAGCAAAAAATAGATGTATTTACACAAGAATTAACTACAAAGAAAAAATTAGTAGAAGAAAAGAAGAGAGAAGTAGTTAAAGCTAAAAAACAAACAGAAGAAACTAGAGAAAAAAGAAAAGAAACTGTAAAAAAATTAGATGAAACACAAAAAGAAATTATAAAGAAGATGGATTCACTAAAAGAAAAAAGAGCAGCAGTTGAAAGACAAATTGAAGAAAATGTTAGAATTGCAATGAGAAGATATAATTCTCAGATTGCAAGGTCATCAGGGTATTCACCATCTTCAGATATAGGAGGAAGTAATAATCAATCTTCAGGAGGACTATTATTCCCACTTTCTTACTCTCCTCTTAGAATTTCAACATATTTTGGAGAGACATATGATACAGGATATCAAGGACCACCACATACAGGTTTAGATTTACCAGCACCAATAGGAACACCTGTTAGAAGTATGGCAGATGGAGTTGTGCTTGTTGCAGGATGGAATGATTACGGATATGGTAAATATGTTGTAATATATCATCCAAGAGAAAATTTAACAACATTATATGCACATGGAGTAAAATATCATGTTACACCAGGTACACATGTAAAAAAAGGACAAAGGATATTAAGTGTAGGAAGTACAGGGTATTCAACAGGACCACACTTACATTTTGAAATTAGACCAGGTAGAATGGGACGTCCTGTAAATCCATTAAACTATTTTAGAGGATTAAGATATACATATATAGGTTAAAATGCAAATGAATAAACAAAATGGTAAAAGAAATGAAACGATAAAAAATAATCAAAATAATATAAATTATAATATAAATGAAAGAAATCAAAAGGGTATTAGTATATATATGAATTTTAAAAAAAGTATATATAATACCTTTTTTTGTCATAGAATAGAGATAAAACAAATATTAGTATGTATATTTATTTGTATTATATACATATCAATTGTTAGTATATGTTTTATGATATCAGAAAATACTAATTACATAAATATAGCCTATATAAGTAAAAATAATCAAAATAATAAAAGTGATAATAGTAACAATATAAACAGTATTATAGGTAAAAAAAATGATATATATAATACATCATTAATTGATAAAAAAAACAATTTAGAAGATAAGATAACAGAAGATAAAAATAGGAAGAAAAATATTAATTTTGAAATAAATCAAACAATGCAGGAAATTATACAATTACAAAAGCAAATTACAGAAAAAAGTATAGAAATAGATACATTAAATCTAGAAATTCAAAAAATGAATGCATCTATGCAACAGATAAAAGATAAATTTAATGTTTTAGAATTAAAAAAACAAGAAAAAGAATATATAGTGAAAAAAAGACTTAATATTATATATAGGAATGGGAAGTATAAGAAATATGCAGTGTTGTTATCATCAAAAAATATATTAGAATTTTTCTCAAACTATTATATGATACAAAAAATATCAGAGTTAGATAATTTAGCATTAAAAGACTATACGCAAGACCAAAAAACTTTAGATATTTGGAGAAAAGAATTATTAGAATATGAAAAAATTCTAAAACATAAAAAAGGAACAATTGCAAAAGCAAAACAATTACAAGAAAATTTTATTGTACTTAAAAATGCTAAAATTAAAGAGCTTACAGAAGAAGAAAAAAATACAGTTAATAATATAGAAAAATTAGAGAAAGAAAAAGTAGAAGTAGAAAAACAAATAGCTTTATCAATAGCACAAGGAAGTTTAAAATTTGATAAGATACCAAGATATATTGGAGGAGAAATGATGTGGCCTGTTCCAAGTTGCCAATCATTTAAATGGATTACAGCATATTTTGGAGCAGGATACAAAGATGGATATGTAGGTTCAAATCATTCAGGATTAGATATTGCAATACCATCAGGACAAGTTGGAAGACATAAAGCAGTAGCTGCGCAAGATGGTCGTGTAATAACTGCAGTAAAAAATCAAAATGGTTCAAAAGTTAGTTATGGAAATTATATTGTAATAGACCATGGTGGAGGAGTTTATACATTATATGGACATGCACATAAAGTATTTGTAAATGTAGGTGATATGGTAAAAAAAGGACAACCAATAATGGATGTAGGAAGTACAGGGTATTCAACAGGTCCACACTTACATTTTGAAGTTAGAATTGGTGGTTCATCATACTCAAACAGAGTAGACCCATTACCATATATAACTACAATGTCTAAAAAGAAAATACCAAATAGTTAAAAAATTGAAAATCTAAAGTATTATTTTAAAACTTATTTAAAGAGTTTTTTAAAGATATAATGCTTTAGATTATAATTATATTATAAAATAAAATATTTATGTTACATATATATGTAGAAATTGAAAAAATGTTGAAAAAATATTTTCTATTTAGTAAAATTTAATATATATAATAATTTTTAAAGGAGAGAAAGATGGCAATAAATCCAATGCAAAGAAGATCAAATACAGCATTAATGTTAGGTGTTTTAATAGGTCTTATAATTACAGTAATAGTTGCAGGAGTATTATATTTACAAATAAATAAGAAAGATCAAGAATTAAAGAAAGAAAAAAAGGCTAGACAAACAGTAGAAGTAGCTAAACGTGATATAAAAGCAAATGAAGAAATCAAAGAAGAAGACTTTGAAGTAGCTAAAGTAATAACTGGAATATCACAAAACAATATTGTTACAAGAGCAACTATATCAGAATTAAATTCAAAACAACAAAGTACTGATACAAAAAATAATAATCAAAATAATACAAAAAAATCAGCTAATGTTTTTGAAGTAGATGGACAAAAAACAAAACAATCATTTTCAGGATTATTAAATAATCAAGAAAATAAACAAAACAATAATCAAAATAATACACAAAATAACACTCAAAATACATCAACAACAGATACACAAACAAATGTAAAAGAAAATGCAATAATAGCTAAAATTAATATTCCAAAAGGAACAATTATAACTAAAGATATGGTATCTAAAAAGACAAGTGATATTCAGAAAAAAGATACTGAAAGAATAATTGAATATAATATGATTTCATTACCATCAAATTTAGCAGAACATGATACAATTGATGTTCGTTTAGCATTACCAAATGGACAAGATTATATTGTTTTATCAAAGAAAACAGTAGAAAAAACAGATGCTAATTCAGTATGGTTAAAAGCATCAGAAGATGAAATATCTACTATGTCTTCAGCAATAATTGATTCATATATTTTAGAAGGTGCAAAACTTTATGCAGTAAGTTATTCAGACCCAGGAATACAAAAAGCAACAAAAGCATTTTATCCATCAAATGCAGCAGTAGCACAATTAATGAAAAATGGAAATCCAAACATATCAAAATCTGTAAAAGATGAAGTATATCAAGGAAGTGTAAGACAAACAATAGAACAAATAATTTTACAAAATAATAAAAATGAAGAAAAAAATACAAGAATTAATGCAGGTGTGCAAAAAGATATAAAAACAAAAGAAGAAAAACGTAAAAAATATTTAGAAGAATTAAACGGAACAGAAGAACAATAATAAGGAATACGAGGAATAAATTGAAACAAATAGCATTTATAGGTGGTACAGATAAATTAGATACATTAATATATGTAGGTTCAATAATATCTGGAACAGAAGGGAAAAAGCAAACATTAATAGTAGATTTTACTAAATTATCAAAATCAAAATATGTTGTGCCAACATTAGAAGAAAAAGATAGATATGTTACTACATATCATCAAGTAGATGTAGCTGTAGGATATACAAATTTTAATCAATTGTTAGAAGATCAAGTTATAATGATTGATCAAAATGGAGAATATAATTACAAATATATATTATTTGATATGGATCAAAATCCTTTAATGTATGGAATACAATTTACAGAAAATGATTTAATATTTGCATATACAAATTTAGATATATATAGTCTAAATATATTAAAAAAAGCATTTGAAGAATTACAATTACAAATACCTGTATCTAAAGTAATTTTATCAAAAAGAATGAAAAGAGCAGATATAGACTATGTAAATTATATGGTAAATAATCCAAATGTAATATGGTCACAATATATAATTATGTTGCCATATGAAAATGGAGACCAGTCAGTAATTTTTGAAAATCAAAGAGCACAAAGATTTAATTTAAAACCTTTTTCATCACAATTTAAAAAAGGACTTGAAAATTTATCAATATTAATTACAAATGGAGAATTAAAAGGAATCTCAAGCTATATGAGATATGTAGAAAAAACATAGATAGGAGAAAAAATGGCAATAGTAACCTTTTGGAGTAAGAATACAGGTAATAATGCCCAAACATCATCATTACTCGCATCAGCACTACAAATGGCAATAGATAGAAACTTAAAAATATTAGTACTTGATGCAGATTTTAATAAGTCTGCAATCAAATCAGCATTTGTAGCAATGAATGATGAAAAAGAAGCACTAACAAAACAATTAAATATGGGTAAAATAGATATATCTACAGGACTTGAAGGTGTACTATCTGCAATTGCAAGTAATAAGACTTCACCTGAAGTTGTAAAAAGCTTCTCAGTTCCAATATTTACAGATAGATTAGACATATTGTATGGATTTAGAACAAATGACTTAAGAGTTTATACAAATGAAATGTTTAAATTACAAGAGTTATTAAAAGTAGCTAATCAATATTATGATTTAATATATGTAGATTTATATAAAGGTGAAACAGAATTTACTATACCAATCTTAGAACTTTCAGATTTAATAATCTACCCATTAGCACAAGACATGAAACATATTAATGAATTCAAATCAGCTTGGGGAATAGAAGAAGTATTAAAAGATAAGATAAAAGTAATCCCTATAATTGGAAAAGAAGATTCGTTTTCTAAATATAATTGTGATAATGTAGCAAGAAAAATTGGAATGAAACCAGGAATGCCATCAGTAGTATATAACACATTATATATGGAAGCATTACAAGAAGGGAAAATAGTAGACTTATTTATGATGTTTAATAATCAAAGTTCTTCACAAAGAAATAATTATATATTAAGAACTGTAGAAGACTTAAATTTATTAATAATAGACAGAATACAACAATTAAGATATCAAAGATAATGTAAAGGAGAAAACATGCAAGCATCAAATATTATTAATATAGCTCTTATATTTGTAGTCGCAATTGGCTTTTTAATGATGATTTCAAAAATAATCAAAAAGAATAAAGAAGCAGTTGTAGAAAAAGAAATACAAAAAGACGATAAAACATATACATTAGAAATGATGATAGAATTTATTAAGAAAAGACTTGATGAAATAACTAAAATAAACTTATATGATATTGGTCTTTCAGAAGAAGAGCTCGCAAGAAGAAAGAAAAAGAAATATGAATTAAAAAAAGCATTAAAAGGCTGTACATATGGAGATGTAAATGACAAAAAATATGTTAAAGAATTAATATTTGATCTTTTATATAAAGAATATGGTGTAAATGAAATAAATATATCAAAAGCAATACCATTTGATATACCTTCATTATTAACAGCACAAGATAAATTTGATATTTTAATACATGAATACAAAAAAAGTTTCGGGTATGAAGCTTTAAGTGAATTAATAAAAAAATATAATTTAGCAGAACTTAAATATTTAGAAGGTGAAAATAAGCCATCATATGTTATAACAGAACAAGAAATACATGACATTTATGAAAAAGAAGCATTAAATTTAAGTTTTGAAGATAAAATAGAAGTAGTAGTACAAAGAATATACCAAAAATATAAAGGGTATAGCTCAATAGATGAAGTTCGTGATATGAATATAGACGGAATTTCAGGAGGAGTATCAGGATTACCAGAAAGTTTCTTATCACAAGTTGCACAAACAGATGCAGATTATTTAAAACAAGCACAAGAACAAAAAGTACCAAGAGCATGTGATAGTATTTGGATATTCTTCCATGGTGTATCAATAAGATTAGCATTTTTATCATTTGGTACAGAAGCCGAACTTAAAAGAGTTTGTCAAAATATATATAAATACAATAACCCAGGTCAACTTTCAGATACTAACGGATATAAGATTAATGAAATGAAAGACGGGTCACGTGTTGTTGTAGTTAGACCATCTTTCTCAGAAACATGGGCATTTTTCGTAAGAAAGTTTGATGTTAAAAAAGCAACATTAGAACAAATAGTTAGATATGACGGAAAAGAAGAAACTATAGCACTTTTAAAATTTTTAGTAAAAGGTGCAAGAATTATATCATTAACAGGTGAGCAAGGTTGTGGTAAAACAACAATGCTTATGGCGATGATTGAAAGTATATATGAAACAATGAATCTGCGTATACAAGAAACTGCATTTGAGTTACATTTAAGAAAAATATATCCAACACGTAACATTTTATCATTCCGTGAAACAGATACAATATCTGGACAAGAAGGGTTAGATGTTCAAAAGAAAACTGATGGTTCTGTTAACATCGTAGGTGAGGTTGCAACAGACCCAGTAGCAGCATGGATGATTCAATCAGCACAAGTTGCTTCAAAATTCACATTGTTTACACACCATGCTAAAACATTTCCAAACTTAGTAATGGCACTTAGAAACTCATTACTTAAAATAGGTATGTTTAATGATGAAAAAACAGCAGAAGAACAAGTTGTAGGAGTTTTAAACTTTGATATTCACTTAGTTAAAGACTTTAGAGGTAGAAGATATATAGAAAGAGTTACAGAATGTATACCAATTGAAGAAAAAAATGAATATACATTTGACCATAGAAAAGAAAAAACATTAGAAGGTAAACTAACTAAGTTTATGGATAATGCAACAATATTCTTTACAAAAACAACAAATAGGGAATTATATAAATATAGGAATATATTAGAATTTAGAGATGATAAATATGTACTTGTAAACCCTATATCAACAGATAATATACAAGCTATGAGAAATAATATGGATAAGAATGATGTGGGAATATTTGACCAATTCTTAAAAGAACATTGGAATATAGAACCACCAAAAATAGAAGAATTTGTAGAAGAAGAAATACAATTATAGTATAAATAATTAAGATAGCAGAAAAAGATAATAATAAAGGAGGACCAATTGCCTACTAATATACTAACATATTTAATTGGAGTTGCAGGATTAGGATTTTTTATAGTAGTCGCAATCTTTATATATTCCAAAATAAAAGCAAAAAATAGTAAGACAAAATATTTAAAAACATTAGTACAAGGTACACAAACAAAGAAATATTCAATTGAAATCTTTTACCAAAAATATTATCTTTTTTGTCTTTCTGTACCAATTTTAAAAAGATATACAGAAAAACTAAGACGAAGAATAGAAATCATTAACTTAGGTGATGAATATCTAACAAGACAAGAAACAGCTAAAATTATGGCAAGAGTATTGCCAACTGTAATAATCTCATTTATCCTTGTTATAATATTTGCAAAAGGAAATCTACTTTTAACAGCATCATTAATATTAATATTAGCATTTTTGACAGAAACATTAATTTCAGGAGCAGTAGATAAAGTAGAAAACAAGTTACTTAAACAACAATTAGACTTTTTCGCAGAAATTAGACACGCATATCATGAATTTAACATGGTAGAAGAAGCAATTTATGAAGTTGCTCAAAATGATGAATTACCAGAAGTTTCAAGACAAGCAGAAAGAATACATGAAATATTATTATCAGATGAACCTGAAAATGAATTAGAAAAATATTATGATATAGCTCCAAATGACTTTTTAAAAGAATTTGCAGGTATTTCATATTTAACAAGAGAGTTTGGAGATAGAAAAGATGAAAACGGTTCATCATTATATTTAAAAAACTTAAATAATATTACACAAGAAATGCAAATTGAAATATTAAAAAGAGACAAATTAGATTATGTATTTCAATCATTATCATTAATTGCACTTGCACCAGTATTATTTATAGAGCCAATAAAAGGATGGGCAATAAATACATTTGCATTTACAAAACAATTCTATAATGGAAAATTAGGATTAATTATGCAAATCTTCTTAATCATTTTAACAACAGTATCATTTGTACTTGTTAGAAAACTAAGAGATAATTCAAGACCAGATAATGTAAATTCAACATCAAATCCATGGCAAAATAAGATATATAAGAAAAAGATATTTCAAGAAATAATTAATGCATTTATACCAAAAAAGAATACTAAAGAATATAGGCAAAAGATAAAATTATTAAAAGAAAGTGCATCTAAATTAAAATTAGAATGGTTTTATACTACTAAAGTAACACTATTTACAATTACATTTATAATAACATTATTACTTGCATTTGCAACACATGTAATTGCAAGAAATTATGTATATACAGAACCAACATCAGACTACAATTTAGTAGGAAATATGGGAAATGTAGATGATAAAAAAGCAATTGAGAAAACTAAGAGACAAAATATTATATTAAAGAAATTAGAAAAAAAATCATTAAAAGATAAAAAAGAATTATCAGAAGCATTAAATAAATTAAATAAATTAAATAAGTCAAAAACACCAGGTGCAAATAAAAAAGAAAAAGTTAATCTTAATATAATATTAAAAGAAATGGAAAAAACAAAAGAATATAAGTTAATTAGTGGAAAAGATAGAGAAAAAGAAGCAGAGCAAATAATTAAAAAATATAAGGTGCTTTCAAGTGAAAACTTTTCTTGGATAGAATTAGTAATTACAATAATATTCTCATTTATAGCATATCATGCACCAGAAATGATATTAAAATTCCAATTAAAAATGAGAGAATTAGAAATGGAAAATGAAGTAATGCAATTCCATACAATAATATTAATGCTTATGAAAATAGAGAGAGTAAATGTTGAAATGATGCTAGAATGGATTGAAAGATATTCAAATATATTTAGAGAACCTATTTCAAAATGTGTAAACAATTTTGAATCAGGGCCATATGAAGCATTAGAAGAATTAAAAAATGATATAACATTCCCTAAATTTGTAAGAATTGTAGAAAGCTTACAAGCAGCAGTAGACCAAATACCAATTAGAGAAGCATTTGATGAGCTTGAAACAGAAAGAGCATATTATCAAGAAAAGAGAAAAGAATCAAATGAAAGACTAATTGCTAAAAAAGCAAGAATAGGAAAAGCAATAGGATTTACACCAATGATAGTACTATTTGTAGGATATTTAATTATACCAATGGTAGGAATCGGTGTTGTAAGTATGTCAGAAACTCTTAGTGTATTAGAAGCAGGAGGAGCTACTTAATGGAAAATAGTGCATATGGTTTAAAAATGGCAGGTGGAATGCTAATGGTAGTATTAGTAATTTCACTTATCATTTACACATTTGATAATATGAAAAAATTTCCAAATGAAAATCAAACAAGAAAATATCAAGAACAAATACAAGTATTTAATAAAGAATATGAAGTATATAATAAAAAGCAGATGTATGGTACAGATGTAATTTCTTGTTTGAATTTAGCATATAATAATAATACAACATTAAGAGTATTTGGAGATTCTACAGAACCTAATAGTTTAACATTGTTTTCAAGTACAACTAAAGGAGTAGAACAAAGAAAAGTAGAAGTGACAGCAAAATTAAAAAGTGCATTAAAAACAAATATAGAAGTGTATTACTATAATCCACAGACACATTCAGAAAGTAAGGTAGGTGCTGCACAATCATTAAATGATATAATTAACTCTACACAAAGATTAGATGAAATATTTAGAGGAGCACAAGGAGAATTAACAGATATAAAGCCAATCTTAGAAGATATATATCAAGTTAGCAATATAAATAATGCAACTATAAGGGACTTAGTGGATGTTAGTAATTTAGATAATAAGTATAATATAAATAATATAGTATTAAATAAGCAATTTCATACAGATGTATCAGGAAAAACTAAAGCAAATTCTAAAGAAATACATAAATTGATGAGATATACAGGAAGACCTGTAATAGAAATAAAAAATAATGCATGGAATATAAGTGGTAATAGTTGGACTAAAATAGTAATTAAAACACCAGCAAATGATTTAAAAAGTAGAAAATTTAAATGCACAGGAATAGAATACTATTTAGATTCAAAAGATATATATTCAGATGGTAGGATTAAAAGCATAAGTTTTACTGAAATATAGCTATAAACAGAAAGAGAGTTTAAATTGGAAAATGTAACAAAGGCATTAATGATTGCTGCAGGAGTATTAGTTACAATTTTAGTAATATCATTAAGTGTATACTATTTTGATAGATTAAAAGATTTTAGTAATGCAATACTATACAGTAAAAAAGAAGAATTAGAAACAAAAGAATTTAACCAACCATTACTTTTTCAAGAAGAAGAACTATCAAATGTGACTAAAGATAATGTGTCTACAATACAAACATTTGGTAGATTAATATCAGCATTAAATTATGTACATCAAGTAAATGGTAATGCAGAATTTGAAAGTGTAAGAGCAGAGGTTAAGATAGATACAGGTGAGTGGAATTCAAGTAGTAATATTCCAAATACTATAGATATAAAAGCATATAATAGAAATGATATAGAAACAGAAAGAGAGAAAATAAATAAGTTAATAGAATTTGCAACAATTACAGTAACAAAATCAGATACATCAAGCATAATGTATAGAGCATATCCGACAATTCAAAATGTAAAATATGGATTTAGAGGAAGAATAGAAAAAATAACATATAAATTAACAATAAAGAAAATAAATAGATAGAAGATAATATGAAAAAAGAAAAAATAATAATAATGTTAAATATATTGGTATTTATTACACTAATAATTGCAATAGTAATATATGCTAAAGTACAATTAAATAAGAAAAGAGTAGATATACTTAAAAAACAGCAATATAATATGGTTGTACCTGATAAAAAACAAATTTCTGCACAAGAATTACTTACAATGATAAATAGGGCAGAAGATATAAATAGACGAATATTACAAACAGAAGAAGAAATATCAGAAGAACATAAACAAAAATTAGAAGAAAAAAAATCAAAACAAAATGAAGAAAAAAAGCCAAATACAGAAAATGAAAATATATACTTTCCTAAGTTAAAAAACAAAAAAATTAATATAGAAATACAAATAAAAAATGAAGAATATGTAGCAGGAAAAGGTGTAATGAAACATATCACTATAACACCTGAAAGTATACTTGAAAAAGGATATTATAAATTTTTGGAAGTATTTGGAAATGTTCCATTTGAAATACGAGAAATAAGGTATGACACAAAAGGGTTAGTAACATATATTAGAGTAAGAGCAATTGAAGAATAAATTAAAATAAAAATGAAATTGAGGTATAAATGAAAAATATAAAAACAAAAAAAGGGATAACACTTATTGCGTTAGTGCTTACAATAATAATACTATTGATACTTGCAACAGTGGCAATCACACTTGCACTGGGACAAAATGGACTACTATTTAGAGCAAGATTAAGTAATCAAGCACAAGAAATAGCACAAGAAAAAGATAAAATAATTACAGCATATGGAGCAACTTTT
>JBQMXM010000018.1:0-17591 GCA_052174015.1 Clostridium sp. | reverse complement strand
AAAAGTTGCTCCATATGCTGTAATTATTTTATCTTTTTCTTGTGCTATTTCTTGTTCTTGTTTAGTTTCTCTTGCTTTAAAAACTAATCCATTTTGTCCAAGTGCTAAACTAAGTACAACTCCTGCAAGTATAAGTAACACTATTATTGTAAGCACTAACGCAATTAGTGTTATACCATTATTCTTATTTTGTTTATACATTACATCTCCTAACTTTATCATATTATATTACTATTACACTTAGTATAAGGCTATAAGTGTTGATTTACTATATATATATATATATATATTGAGATGTTTTTTTAATACTATTGTAATATTATAAAATAGGATAAGTATTTATACTTATCCTATTATCATATTTTTATTTATGGTATGTATTTTATTTATTATCATCTTCTTTGTATATCTCATTATTAATTTTATCTAAGTTGAATGGGTATAGTTTATTATCAAAAAAAATAAAATGTGTTAAATTAGAAAAGTTTTCTTTATATAATCTTGTTTCTTTATTATTTAGTATATTTCTAAATTTAATACTAAAATCTTTAGCTGTTCCATTATATTCTAATATTCCTAAATTGTTTTTTCCTGTATCTTTAAACATATTTTTCATTTTTGTTCCATTATTTATGTATGAATTATGTCCAAGTCCTAGACTCTCCATTTTTTCAAATCCTAAACCTTTAAAAATATTAGTAACATCTTTAGCTTTTCTTAAATCTAAAGTATATAATGATACACTTCTTAAATTTTTAAATCCACATTCTTCAAATGTACCTATCATTTCTTCTACATTTCTAGTATCAATCGGATTAAAGTCTATTGAATACATTGTATTATATCCTGTTCTATAGAATGTTCTATTCATTTTTTTAACTTTTCTATAATCTAAAGCATCTAATCCATAAATACATTTTTTGTCTGTTGCATTTTTATTATCCCCTATATATGCAAGCAATAATGATGAATCTTGATTTAATACAATACTTCCTTTTTCTGAAGCTACATATAATTCAAATAGTCCGTTTAAGTCTTCATCTTTTACCCAACATACTACTTTTCCATTCCTATTTTCAGATACATCATATACTTCTTTTTTGTTTAATGGTTTATCATAAAAACTATTTTGAAATTGTATACTTTCTATCGTTCTTCTAGGTATCTTAGTATTTAAAAAAGTTAAAGATGTATCTGTATAATCTCCTTCTTGTTTCATAATAGTATTTTCTTCTATTATTTTTTCATCAGGTAATGTATGAGTTTTTTGTATATCTATTCTATGTATATCTGTTCTAATAATATATTTAGCTTCAGTTTCTATAAAGTTATCTAAGAAATATACTTCATAATCCTCACCATCTTTAATTATATTGTATTTTCTATCTTTATCTATATTTAATAATTTTGTATTAAATTTTTTTAAATCTAATTCTCTGTTTTTGGCAAGTTCTGGATAACTTTGTCTATATTCTGCATATGCTATATTTAATAAATCTTTTTCTTTAGTTATAATATCTTTGCTAGTTTTTGTTTGCAATTGTTCATTTTCCCACTCTGAATTATATATTAATGGTTTTATAGATATAATTGCTATTGTTAATAGCATAATTATTAATATATATTTTACATTCTTTTTTACTTTATGTTTATTATTACTCTCCATTACATTTTCCTTCTAATTATTTTTTAATCTTTGAGCTTGTGATTTTTTTAAATAATTTGGTAAAATTTCGTTCTCTTTTTTTAAATTTTCTACTAACTTATTATTTTTTTCTAACTCTATATATTTATCTATTGCAGATAATGTTGTTTGTTCATTATCTGATACTATCTCAATATTCTCTATATTTTTTTCTATATCTGTTATATTTATACTATCTCCTACTATATATAGTTTATGATTACTATATTGTTGTATTTTTTCTAATAATATATCTTTAGTAGAAGCTACTTCTTCTATTTTTTCTAATACATTGTTTTTAAATTCATATATTCCATAATATACTTGATTGTTTTTTGCATCTATATTACTAATTATATATGTTTTTAATTTTTCTGTTTTTTGTATATTTTCTTCTCTTAACTTTCTAGTTACATTTCTAGCTAGTAATTCTAATGATGTTATTTCAAGTACTCCAATATCCTTATTAAAAGCTATACCTTTGGCACTTGCTATACCTATTCTAATTCCTGTAAATGAACCTGGACCTACACAAACTATAATATTTTTAATATTATTCTTATCTATATTTTTTTCTTCTATCATTGATATTAGTGAAGGAATTAATGTTTTTGAATGTGTTGCTCCACTTTTATCTTCTTTAATATATATTTTTTCATTTACTTTTATACATATACTTGATATCTTACTTGTTGTATCTATTGCTAAAACTATTTTTTCTTCCATTTTACTGTTATTTTCCTTTTTTCACTTTCATCTATTTTTTCTATAATAACATGAATATATTCATCAAATATATCTGAAACTATTTCTCCCCATTCTATAATGTTTAAACAAGTGCCGATCGTTTCTTCTCCACCTATATCTAATAATTCTTCTGAATTTTTTAATCTATACACATCAAAATGACAAACTTTAGGTTTAGTATCATCAGAATAATCTTCATATATATTTATTATAGTAAATGTTGGACTTGAAATTTGTTCTTCATATCCATATTCTTCTAATATACCTTCTGTGAATTTTGTTTTTCCTGTACCTAAATCTCCTGTTAATATTATTGTTGATTTTGTATCTATTCCTCCAATCTTATTTAACAATTCTTTAGCTACTTTTTTTGTTTCCATCTCATTTTCTACATATACAATATAGTCTTTTTCCATTATTCTTTCTCCCATTTTGCTCTAAATATTGTATCTTCTTCAATTTTACTATTTATATCTGGTGTCCACCCTGCAAACTTATATCCTTTTTTAGTTGGTACCCCTATATATTTTAAAACTGTTCCTTTATCAACTATTTGTGATTGTATTTCTCCGTGTCCTCCATTTAAATTAAAAATACATACAGCTTTTCCCTCTAATTTATCTTCTTTCATCCATTTTGCTTTAATCACTGTATCTTCATATAGTGCATTTGAAATATTTACATTCCAACCTACAAACTTATATCCTGATTTAAATGGTATTCCTGGATCTAATGGAGCAGTCCCTACATCTATCTTCATTTCACTAAATAGTGTATCTTCTGATTTAAATTGTACTAATATTTTCTTTTTTTCATCATTATTTTTTTCTACATTTTCTGGATTATTTAAATCATTTGATTGATTATTTTGATTATTTACATTATTAGTGTCTGAATTAGTATTTTTTTTCATATTATTAATATTTTCTAATAACAAATTATATACTTTTTGGCTTTCTTCATCTTTATCATCAACTAATATATCAGCAAACTTTAATGTTCCTTTTTGTATATTATTTCTATTTATACTCTCTATTTTTTCATTACTAAAATCTAGCATTTGTACATTTTTTATATATTCTTCTAAATCTATTCTAACATTTATACCTTTTGATTCTATTTCTTTTTCTAACTCTAAAATTCTAAATGTATTACTACTATCTTGTTTTAATATATATTGTTTTTCTTTTTCTAATGAATATTCTAAAACATATCTATTATTTTCTAAATAGATTTTACCTATATTTTTATCATTGTTTAATTCTTGCTTATTTGTTTTTTCTAATAATGCTAAATATGTTTTTAAACTTGTATAACCACCATCATTATACATTTCTATAAGGCGATTATTCAAAAAAGAATATTGAGTAATTTTAGTTTTTTCTTCTTGAACTTCTTCTCTTTGCATTTGCATCATTTTAGCTTCATGTTTTTTTCTATTGATTGTAATAACTGAAGAAATTAATGTTATAATTAAAATTATAGTTAATATTATAATTATATTTTGTTCTTTTCTTTTTTTTATCCCAATTTTATATAAAACATCATATATATAATATAATACATCTTCTAAAAAGTCTTTACCCTTATACATAACATCTTCTAATTTATCTATTATTTCTCTCATAATATCTCCATAACACTTATTCTAGTAAATTATCAAACTCTTCTTTTTTTAATTTATCTCCTACTATATAAATATATGTTTGACCATTCTCTACTTTTTCTTCTAAACCATATTGTTCTTTTAATTTATTAATAACTCTATTATCAAAGTCTGTAAATTTTTCATTTTGTATTTCTTCAGTTTGTTTTATCTCTTTTTTAACTTGCTCTATTACAGAAATTGTATATTCTCTTTTAACCTTATTAGAATTTTGAATAACATTTGAATCATTTTTTCTAATTAAACTTTCAAATGTTATTGATAACAATATTATAATTACTAATATAATAATAATTAACAATATCATTGTTATTCCATTTTTTGATTTAATTTTTGAATTTATTAAGTTATCTATTTTAACTTCTGATATTATATTTCCCATATTTCATTCCTCTTATTAATATCTTTTGTATATTTTATTATTCTTTTACTATTCTTTTTCACTATTCTTTTCTAAAATATCTTTAATTTTTTTATCATTTCTATTATTATTTTTTCCATCAAAAAGTATATCTTCATTTAGATATTTTGCTAGAAATTTATCCATTTGTTCTTGTTTTTCTTTTTTTACAAATAATCCCATATTTTCCCTTTCTTATGTATATATTTTATTATTATTCATGTTTTTGTATAAATTCTTTAAAATCTTGATTTTGTATTTTAAATCTATTATATCTCTCTGCTTCTGAAAATATACAACCACAATATTTTTGCATATACAATCCTAATCTTCTTGCTTCTCTTTGTCCTTCTCTAAATCCTGCTTTAAAATCTAAGGCTATAAATTCTAAATCATATTTTCTAGCTAATTCTTTTCCTATTTTAATTAAAGCTTCTGTATCTTGATATGGACTTACAAGTAATGTTGTTGAAAATTTCTTAAAACCTCTTTCTTTAGCAACTTGCGCTGTTCTTTCTAATCTCTTTAAATAACATACATTTTTGCATCTATTTAGATAATCTGATTGTATTAATTTTAAAAACTCCATTAATCCATAATCATCTTCTATAATCAATTCTATACCTATTTGTTTAGTATATTCTTCTAATGTTTGTTTTCTTTTCATATATTCTGTATATGGATGTATATTAATATTATACCAAAAACATACTGGTTCTAGATTATTTTCTTTTAATAATTTTATTGGATATATAGAACATGGTGCACAACATGTATGCAAAAATATTTTTTCCATTTTTCACCTTTCTTATCTTATTCTTTTACGTATTATATTAAAAATTGTAATTGATATCAAGCTTAATGTATAACCTAGCACTAGTCCTAATGCTATATCTGTTAAATAATGTACTCCAAAATATACTCTTGTTAATGCCATTAATATACTAAATAATATTAATAATATTTCTAATATTATTTTTAAAATGCTATTTATTTTTAAATTAGCTACATAATACATTAAAACTACCATTAATGCTGAAAATACCATAGCATGTGAACTTGGACAGCTATATCCTGTATCTGTTAATAATTCTGGAAATACATTTGGTCTTGGTCTTTTTACAACATTTTTAATTATTTTATTTGCTACTCCTATTCCACCTACTGTACCTACAATAAATACTGAATTTAATATAGCAAATTTTGTATATATTTTTTCTTCTTCATCTGTTTTAGCATTTTTTCCTTTAATGATATATATTATCCCTACAATTATAGCAAAAATAAATGTCATAGCTATAACTGGCTTATCTTCTCCTATTTCTGTAATAATTCTAAGTACCTTATTTAATATATCTGTATGAAAAGTCTCTACTAATTTTAATATATTATTATCTAATATTTGTAATTTTTCTAAATTCATTTTTTCTCCTTTTGTATTAATTTAATTTCAATCCTAAATATTGGTAACCTTTGTCTGTTACAATTCTTCCTTTTGGTCTTCTTGCAATAAATCCTAATCTTAATAAATATGGTTCATATACATCTTCTATTGTGTCTCTTTCTTCTCCCATAGTTGTTGCAAGTGCTTCTATTCCAACTGGTCCTCCATTATATATTTCAATCATAGTTTTTAAAATTTTACGATCTACATAATCTAATCCATTTTCATCTATATCTAATTTTACTAATGCCATTTTTGCTATTTCTTCTGATATTTCTGAATTATTTAAAACTGTTGCATAATCTGCAACCCTTTTTAACAACCTATTAGCTATTCTTGGTGTACCTCTTGACCTCATAGCAATTTGCATTGCCGCTTCTTTTGAAATAGTATTACCTAAAATTTCACTACTTCTCATAATTATAGTTTGTAATTCATCATCTGTATACATTTCTAATTTTTCAATTATTCCAAATCTATCTCTAAGTGGTGATGATAACATACCTGCTCTTGTTGTTGCTCCAACTAATGTAAATTTTGGTAAATCTATTCTTATAGACCTTGCACTAGGCCCTTTTCCAATAATTATATCTAAACTGTAATCTTCTAAAGCTGGATACAATATTTCTTCTACTGATTTACTCATTCTATGTATCTCATCTATAAATAATACATCATTCTCACCTAAATTTGTTAATATTGCTGCTAAATCTCCTGGTTTTTCTATTGCAGGTCCTGAAGTAATTTTAAGTGAAGCATTCATCTCATTGGCAATAATATTTGATAATGTTGTTTTACCTAATCCTGGGGCTCCATATAATAATACATGGTCTAATGTTGTTTCTCTTTTTTTAGCTGCTTCTATATATATCTTCATACTTTCTTTAATTTTAGTCTGTCCAATATATTCGTTTAAGGTCTTAGGTCTTAATGATACTTCTTGTATTTCTTCATAAATATCTCCAACTTCTCCATTTAATAAATCATTCATTTTTTGTTATATATCCTTCCGTTATTTGTTTAAAATATTTTTCATGTATTTCTGCTTTAGAATTTTTTGAAAACACACTATATATATATTCTAAAAATTCTAAATAGTTTTCTTCTAAGATATTAAACTCTAAAATAACTGTTTCTAGATATTCTGAATAAATAAGCTCTATATTTAATTTTTTAATTATATATTCTACTTCCCCTATTTTTTCATATGGTATATTCATACAAATTTTTTTAGAATTATATAATCGTACTATTTGAGAATTTTCAAGACTTAATTTTGCACATTTTGTATATGCTCTAATAAGTCCTCCTGTTCCAAGTAATGTTCCACCAAAATATCTAATAACTATAATTATTGTATTGTTACAATTTGTATTTTTTAAATATTCTAATATTGGATATCCTGCTGTCCTTATAGGTTCTGAATCATCATCATATTTTTCAATATTATCTAAGATATATCCATAGCATATATGTCTTGCATCTCTATATTTTTGTCTAAAAAACATTAATATTTCTTCTACTTCTTCTTGTTTTTCTATATTATATACATAACCTAAAAATATTGAACGTGATACTTCTAATTTATAATCTTCTTTAATATTTTTCTTATCTTCATCACCAAATCTTTTTTTTACTGTTATTTTTTCTCTACTTATTTTTTCAATATCTTTCATAACTATATAGTATCATATTTTAAATAATATTTAAATATAATCATCTAAAATATATTATTTAGTATGTATTATTTAATACGTAAAATATCCTTATCCTTAAATTATATCTTAAAATTAAAAAACTTATCCACATAGTAATGGTTTATTGTGGATAAGTCTTTAATTATCTTTAACTATTTAGTTAAATATTCTTTTTTTATTTTTTTCATTTCTTCATATCTTTTAATTTTTAATGTTGTAGTTTTAATTAAGTCTTCTTTAGTTATAAATATCTTTTTAATATATTTATATGTTGGTTGTAACTTATTTATATCTTTAACTTGCTTCCAAATATCTGCTTCAATTTCTTTTTCTGTTTTATCGCAAAAATATTCTTCATCATATACTATTTTTGCCGCAAGTTGTATATCTTGTTCATCATTTTCATTTGGTAAACCAAATACCATAGACTCTTTTACACCTTCTATATTATTTATTAATATCTCTGATTCGTCTGGAAATATATTTTTTCCATTTTTTAATACAATTACATTTTTAGTTCTTCCAGAAATAAATAGGTATCCATCACGAATATATCCAATATCTCCTGTTTTTAACCAACCATCTTCTGTAAATACCATTTTATTATTTTCTTCATCATTATAGTATCCAAGCATTACATTAGAACCTTTTACTAATATTTCTCCTGAATTACTGTCATCTATCTTATCTATCTTTATTTCAATAGATGGTAATACTTTACCTACACTACCTAAACACCTATATTTATCAAAAGTAGTTGCAATAACAGGTGATGTTTCTGTTAATCCATACCCTTGATGCATATCAAATCCTAAATCAAATAATCCTTTTTCTATCTCTGGATTTAATGGAGCAGCTCCTGACATTAATAGTCTTAATGAACCTCCTAAATTTTGATGAATATCTTTAAATATTTCCCTACTTTTATCTATTCCAAGCATTCTTAAAGTATTACTTACTTTAAGTGCTAATTTAAATTTCTTATACTTATTTTTCTTTTTAATTTCTTTAATCACCTTATTATATATTGCTTCAAAAAGTATAGGAACTCCTGTCATAATAGTTATCCTATATTCCTTTATATTTTTTGATAATGATTTTAAACTTTCTGCAAAACAAATTGTTGTTCCAAAAGACAATTGTACTAAAAATCCTACTACACATTCAAAACAGTGATGCATAGGTAAAAAAGATAAAATTCTATCTTTAGGACCTAAATCAAACATCTGTCTTAAATCTACAACATTTGTAATTATATTTTTATGTGATAACATTACTGCTTTTGATACACTTGTTGTTGCAGATGTAAATAATAGTGCTGCCATTTCTTCATTATTAATTGGCAAAGTTCTAAACTCATTTTTATCTGAATTCATTTTTTTACCTTCTGCTATTAAGTGTGACATTGATAATATTTTATCTCCATATTTTTCCATTAATTTATCTATAGATTCTTGTTCTTTGCTTGTAGTATATAAATCCATAAGAACAATCATAGGTATATCTAAACCTTCTTCTTTCAATTTAAACATTGTATCTACATACTTATATGATGTAATCATCACACTTAATTCTGCTCTTTCTAAAATCTTTTTCATTTCTTCATATGGTAATGATTTATCAATTGGTACAATTAAGCCTAATCCACAAATTGTACTAACATATCCTACTGCCCATTCATACCTATTTTCTGCACATACACCTACCCTTTTATCTTTAAACCCTTTATTTATAAGTGCTGCTCCTAAAGCTTCATAGTCATCTATAAATTCTTGTAGATGTATATCAAAATATTTTTCTTCTCTTTGTATTTTTTCTTTTAATATAAATGCTCTTGCATTATTATGTTCTTTTAAACTTGTTAAAAATAAGTCTCTAAGATTTTCTAATTTTGGTGCAGCATATAATACATTTGCTATTACTGATTCTTCTTTTGACATTATATTCTCCTTTTACTCATTATAGATTGATTATATCTTTATTCTCTACTTTTGTAAAGAATAGTAAATTTAAATGTTAATTATTTAACTATAAGTCAAAATTATTATTTGAGAAGTTTACATATTTACTTAATTCAATAATTATTATATAATATAACATATACAAAGATATAAAAATATATATTAATTTAGTTTTTAATTTTAACTAAAGGAGGTACACTATGAGTGGTTTTGCAAAATTAGGTATTTTTTTCTTGTTTTTAAGTTTTATAAACTTATTAACTATGGTACTTCAAAAACGAAGTAATGAATTAGCTTATGTTGATTCTTTCGTCTTTGAAGATAAAAGACAATTTAGAGCTCGCTTTACAGTAATAATAAATTTAGGCACATTATTAATGGTTCCATATATCTCAAATAGTGATAATGGAAATACTTTTATACAAATAGATATAATTATCTTACTTGCCGTTATATGTGCATTTACTTGCTCAGGAATAAGATTTTTATCATTCCCATTTGAATTTCCAATGGTTAAACCTGCTGTTACAGGATTAATGATTGGTCTAATTCCAATGATTATAATTCTACATATTTTACCTACTGCAGAAGTAATACCATTAACGTATAATAGGATAGCTGTTCTTTGGACATATATTAGTCCAATTATTTGGGCAATTCTATTTTATCCAAAAGGCAAATTTAAAAAAGACTTATTAGAGCATTAAAATTAAAAAAGAAGTGATTTATAAATCACTTCTTTTATCCATTTATATTATATATTATTCATAATTATATTAATTTAATATTTATTATTATTTATCATTTCTTTTATATATTGTATCATAGATACTTGATCTTTGAGTATGGTCTTTATACCATCTTGGAATTTCTACTTCTCCATCATCTGTTGCTTTTTCTGTTTCTCTATCCCTATTTAATGTTCTAAAATCAGAATTAATAGTTCTATCTGCAGTTAATATTTCTTCTCTGTGTTTTGGTTCTTCAAATCCTGTTGCAATAACAGTTACAATTATATCATCTCCAACTCTTTCATCTGCAACAAATCCCATTTTAATTATAGCTTCTGGATCTACTCCACTATTAATAATTTCTGAAGCTTTTGTAAATTCATGTAATGCAACTTCACGCGCAGTAATATTATATATAACATATCTTGCACCTTCTATTGTTGTTTCTAATAATGGACTTTGGATTGCAAGTTTTGCAGCATCTTCTGCCCTATTTTCTCCACTTGCTCTACCTACACCTAAGTGAGTAATTCCTTTGTCTTTCATAATATTTCTGAAATCTGCAAAATCAATATTTACATCTCCAGCTGTTGTTAATAAGTCTGATATTCCTTGTACACCTTGTCTTAAAATATCATCTGCAATCATAAATGCATCTTTCATTGATGTTGTTCTGTCAATTATTTGTAATAATTTATCATTTGGAACAACAATTAAAGAATCTACATTTTCTTTTAATTTTTCTATACCTTTTTCTGCTTGAAGTAATTTTTTCTTTCCTTCAAAAGTGAATGGTTTTGTAATTATTGCAATTGTTAATATGTTTTTACTTTTTGCTATTTCTGCTATAACTGGTGCAGCTCCTGTTCCTGTTCCACCACCCATTCCGGCAGTAACAAATACCATGTTTGCACCTTCAAGGATTTTTTCTATATCTTCTCTACTTTCTTCTGCAGATTGTTCTCCTATTTCTGCATTTCCTCCAGCACCTAATCCTCTTGTTAATTGTTCTCCTATTTGTAATACTACATTGGCTTTAGAATTTTTTAAAACTTGTTTATCTGTATTCACAGCTATAAATTCTACATCTGTAATTCCTGCTTCTACCATTCTATTTACAGAGTTGTTTCCTCCTCCACCAACTCCAATTACTTTTATTATTGCTTTTTCGTTGTCTTCTTCGTATCTTTTATCTTCTCTTCCTCTAATATCAGTTTGCATTTTCCCCTCCTAATAAATATTAAACTAATTATTTTTTAAATTAATTATTTTCACTTTTATTCTTTTGTATATTTTATTGTAATTTATTTACATATTTATCTGTATTATTTTTATTCTATGAATAGAAGAAATCTTTTATTTTTTCTAAGAATCTTTTTAATTTTGTATTTTCTTGTTTTTCTCCAATATTACTTGAAACTGTTCTTGCATATTTTTTTAATGATAAATATTTTATCATTCCATATACTGTGTGATATTCTGGATAAATAATATCTATTAACTTACTTGTTGAATATTTAACAGGTACATTTAGAACTACTTTACCTAAAAGATCACTTTTCTCTATCTTATTAACTCCTTGTCCACATAGTACAATTACATCTATAAAATTTTTAATCCCTTTATTTTTTAAATCTTGATTAATCTGATTAAACATATCTTCAATTCTACCTTCAATTATTTCTACTAAATTTGATATTTTAATCTTATTAGGTATTTGTCTATTTTCTGGAACTGTTGATAATAATATAGTATTATCATTTTCTATATATGATTTTAAAGCTATACCATATGTATGTTTTAAACTATCTGCTTCTTCTTTAGATATTTGAAATACATATGCCAAGTCATTTGTTATATGGTCTCCACCAAAATTAAATGTATTTTGATATATATATGTTCCACCTAAGAATAGTCCTATTTCTGTAGTTTTTGCTCCTATATCTACAATTAAAACATTATCATTTTTTTCTTGTGGTTCTAGGAAAAAACTCTTATTTATAAGTGGGATTGGTATAAAGGTATCAATCTCTATATTTAATTTTTTAAATATATTTTGAAGCTTTTGTATATATGATTTTTTTGCTGTAATTACTTGAGATAAAATTGTTAAATTTGTAGTTTTTAATCCTATTGGGTCTTCTACAATTGACCCATCATCTAACATAAATTTATCTGGTATTAATTCTATTAGTGTATCTGTTTCAGATTTTTCTTTTTCTGCTACATCTATAATTAATGAAATTACATCTTCTTTAGTAACGGTATTATTTTGTTTTATATCTATTTGTTTACTAACTTGTCTTTGTAATATTTTAGCTTCCTTACTAGGAATAGTTAAATGTGCTGAATATATTTTTAAATTGGATTTTTCTTCTACTTTTTCTATAACTTCTGTAAGTGCTGGTATAACTTCAACTTCATTTAGTCCAAATTTATCATATGCCTTACATTTTTTATTAGAAACTGCTATTAATTCCACTTGATTAAAATTATTAATTTTACCCATTGCTACACTAATTCTAGAAAAGCTAATATCTACGCCTACAATAATATCTCCTATAGCCAAGACACCCTCCATTATAACTTTTTCTATCCTAATTAATAATCTTTTTATTGAATAATTAATTTGTTTATACTTATATTTTATTTTTATGTTTTTACTGTATTAAGCATATTACAAATTGATTAAAAAGTCAATTGATTTTTATTGATATTTTAATTAATTTTACTTTTATTTTAAATTTTCATTTTTATCTATACTTTATTATAAAAAACTATTTATTTTTTATTTCTAATATTATATAATAAAAATGATTCACAATTAAAAAGGTTTTTATGTTAATCTCAATATACATTGTACAAAATAAAAAAATATAAGTTATAAATTTACAAAATCTAATTTTTAATGTAATTATAACTTATATTTTTTATCTTTATCTTTATCTTTATTTATTATTTTTTAATTTATCCTATTACCTCTAAATTTAATTGTATTACTCTTTGCTTTTGACTTACTAATAAGATTTTCTACTTCTTTAATTATATCTTTAATTATTTTTTGAGATTTTTCTTTGCTTTCAGAATTACTTCCTATATAGAATTTAATCTTAGGTTCTGTTCCACTAGGTCTCATTGCAAGCCATGAATCTTGTTCTAATTCTAGGTATATTACATTTGAATTAGGTAATTCTGTATGACTTTTTTCTCCTGTATTAACATCTATAATTTCTTCTTTTAAATAATCTCTTGTACGTACAACTTCTAAATTAGCTACTTTTTTAGGCATATTATTTCTAACATATTCCATTATAGCTTTTATTTGTTTTTCACCTTCTGTACCTTTTAATGTTAAAATAATAGTTTCTTCTAAATAATATCCATATTTTTTAGAAATTTCTTCTAATTGTAAGTCTAATGTTAATCCCTTAGATAAGTAATATGTTGCTGCTTCTACAAATAATGCTGATGCAACTACTGCATCTTTATCTCTAGCATGTATACCTGCTAAAAATCCATAACTTTCTTCAAATCCAAATATGAAATTATGTGTATTATTTTCTAAAAATTCTTTAATATATTTACCTATATATTTAAATCCTGTAAGTGTTTCATAATATGCAACATTATTATATTCTGCTATTCTTTTTGCTAAATTTGTTGATACTATTGTTGATACAAGTGCTGGATTTTCAGGCATTAATCCTAAAGATTGTCTTTGAGTAATTATATATTCTAATAATATCATTGCTATTTGATTTCCAGATAGAGAAATATATTTTCCTTCTCTATTTTTAATCTGTACTCCTAATCTATCACAATCAGGGTCTGTTGCAAAACATATATCTGCATCTATTTCTTTAGCTAATTTTAAAGCTAATTTAAAAGTATTTGGATCTTCTGGATTAGGAAATTCTACGGTTGGAAAATTACCATTTGGCAATTCTTGTTCAGGCACCACAAATACATTCTTATATCCATTTTCTTTCAATATTCTTGTTACAGGTATTAATCCTGTTCCATGTAGTGGTGTATAAACAATTTTAATTTTTGATTTATATTCTCCTAAATTATCATTATTTATTAATTGTTTTGATACTTCACTTAAAAATCTATTTTCTAATTCTTCTCCTATTTCTTGGAAAAATTTTTGTGATTTAGCTTTCTCTATTTTCATACTCTTTATATCTGAATATCTTTTAATATTTCTAACTTCACTAATTATATCTTTATCTATAGGTGATGTAATTTGTGCTCCATCTTCCCACATAACCTTATATCCATTGTATTCTGGCGGATTATGACTTGCTGTTATCATTACTCCTGCAATAGCATTTAACATTCTAATTGCATATGATAAAACTGGAATTGGTCTTGCATTATTAAAGATATATGTTTTAATTCCATTAGCATTTAAACATAAAGCTGTTTGTTCTGCAAATTCTTTTGACATATTTCTTGTATCATATAATATTACAACTCCTCGTTCTTCTTTGCCAATCTTATTTATATAGTTTGCAAGTCCTTGTGTTGCTTTAGTTACTGTATATTTATTCATCCTATTTGTACCAGCACCCATTATTCCTCTTAATCCTGCTGTTCCAAAATCTAATTCCTTATAGAATCTTTCTTTTATTTCTCTATCATTTGATGAAATTAGTTTTAATTCTTTTTTTGTATCTTCATCTATATTATAGTCTTCTAACCATTTTTGATAATTTTCAATTGCTGTTTTTCTTAATAGATAATCTTCATATAATTTTTTTGATGTTTCAGGACTATCTACTCCTACCCTATTTTTTAAAGGAGCAAATTCTTCTTCTCTTTTAACTCTTAAAACTGAAACTTTATCAACTAATTCAAAGGCATCAAAAATAAATGACTCAAACTTATATGCGTTTGGCATAGTTGCTCTTTCTACTGTACCATCAGATTTTAAATAATCTGCTTTTTTATGTGCTGTATGATATGGTAATTTAGTTGCACAAATATAATTTAATGTGTCAATATGAATTAAATGTAATAATGCGTTTAAATCTCCATACACTAATGAACCATAATTATCACGCATATTTGCCATTTCATCAGTTATTTCTGTATATTCTACAACTCCAACTCTTTTATTCTTCTTACAAAAAACTCCTACTTTTTCTTTTGGATCTGTTTTCTCTACAGATTTTAATAAGATTTGTGATTTATTTAATATTGCCATTCCAATTAATAATGGATCTACTAAATTTGCAAGTATATTATCAACCCCACTTATAAATATCCACTTATATCCTTTTTCATTCATTTGTTCTAATATACCTGTCTTTTTAAGTGTTGCTGGTGTACCACCATGTCCATCTGATGCTTCTTTTACAAACCCATCTTCTGTTAATAATATTTTACCATCTTCTCCAAGCATAGGTAATTTTCCTTGTTTGAAAAATTGTATATAATTTCTTGGATAATCAAAATAATTATTTGTTTCAAAAAATTCTAATGTTTCTTCATGGTTTTCTTCACTTGTCATAATATACCATGGTACAAAAGTATTATATTTTTCAACTGCATCTTTTAAATGGTCACATAATAATTCAAATATTGATTTTTGACTATCAATAGGCATAATAAATGTTCCTTTTGGTCCATTATGTCCTAGCCTTGTTCCTTGTCCACCTGCCATTGTGATAACAGCTAATTCTTTATCTTTAATAGCTGCTATACCACGATTAATATATTTTTTCTTTTCTTCATTTGCCATTTTTGATTTATCAATATAGTCTATTGGCTCTATATCTATATCTTCAAATTCCACCTTATTAGTTGCTGATTTGTATAATTTTTTCATTAATTCAAAATCTATATTTGAAATTTGTTCTATTAACTTTTTTTTGTCTTCTAATGACATTTCAGAATATTTTTGTAAAAGATGATTCTGGTTATACTTTTCTAATTTTGATTGTATTTCTCCTAACTCCATATAATCCCCTTTCTATAATAGTTAAATTATATCAAATAGTTATTGAAAAGTAAAACAAAAACACAACTTAATAATATTTTAAAATTAGTAAAATTAAATGTCAGTATAGATAAAAAAAAGGATAAAAATAAAATAAAAAAATAGAATAAAAATATACAACAATATATCTTTATTCTATTTAATCATTAAATATCAAGCACATTTCTATTTAGTTTATATAGATTTAATTATCTAAAAAACTATATCTGATATTTCTTCTTTCAATATACTTATATACTGACTATATTCATCATGTAATATATTATAGAATTTAACTACTTCTGTACTTTCTATCTTTTTACTCTCAATATTATATATATTTTTTTCTAATACATATAAATCATTTAATATACCGCTAGTTGTATTAATAGGTAATACTTTCTTTAAATTCAATTCCGTTCTTTGTTTTCCTTCTTCTTTTTCTAATAATAGCATTTCTTCTGGAATATCTCTTGAGTATCTATTATCTTCTTCAAAGATAATATTATTTTCTTTATCTAAGAATCTTTTGAATTTTTCTAATATAACTGAATCAAAGAATAAATATTTATCAATATCTAATCGTTTAATTTGTTCTTCTGTTACTGGAATATATATTTTTTCTTTAGTAAATAAGTTTAATTTTACCAATGTATAATCATTACTCTCCACCCTATTATTAATAATATATTCCATTTCTGCAAAAGCATCTTTATCTTTTATAAAGTCTTTATCAATAAATACTTTTGAAACTATAATTGCACCAAATGGTACTTCTAAATTTACATATATATCTGAATCGTTCAGATTTAAGTATGGATCCATATCCCTACCTCTATTATATTATATAACTATGTAATTACTTAATAAGTTGGTATATGTAATACATAGATATATTCATATAACCTTCCTTTTGTATTTTGAATTAAATTTATGTCTAATTCAATTATCTTAACTATACAATATTTAACAAATAAAAAAAACATTTCAAAAAATGTTGTGATTAATTTTTATTATAATTTTAATACTATTGTAAAATAAGACCAATATTTGTCATTTTTTTAGATAAATTTATACCCCCATTAAAAGTATAGAGCTAATAAAAATAAAAAAATAGCGACTTCCTATCTTCCCAGCAAGGTAACTCGCAAGTATTTTCGGCACTAGAGAGCTTGACTTCTGTGTTCGGTATGGCTACAGGTATTTCCTCTCCGTCATAGTCACTATAAATGGCGCCTCTTGTAGGACTCGAACCTACGACCTAACGGTTAACAG
>JBQMXM010000017.1:0-18604 GCA_052174015.1 Clostridium sp. | reverse complement strand
TATTATTCTCATTAATATTATCTTTCTTTATTTGATTAAGATATATTTTATTTCCCTCTACTTTTTCTACGATGTTTTGTGGATCTAATTGTCTTTTTAATTCTTGTTTAGATTTATTATTAATATCTGTTTCAGTATTTAATGTGTAATCTTCTAGTTTAAAACTCTTCTTATTTAAAATTTCAAGTTCTAAAACTCCTCCTTGTAATACCCCTATATCTTTAACTCTAATATATATATCTAAATAATTTCTTTCTTTTACATTTCCGACTAAATTAAAAGTTTGATTATCATTTGACACATTATTATTTAAAGACATTAGCACATCTACATCATTTACATTTGTTTTAGCATCTTTATATAATTTTGAATTAACTATATTGTTTGCTGCATATACATATCCTGATTTAAATACATAAAGCATATTTGTACTTGACATAGTTATAATCATAGTACTTGCAATTATTTTTTTGACAATATCTTTTTTAAATATTTGCAATTTGTATCTCAAATTATTAAAACATCTGTTATTTAATTCTCTAAATATATCTCTCTTAGATTTTTTCATATGTATTGTTTATACCTTTCTGTAATTTTTGTAAGTTTAAAATATTTTTTTATTATTAATATTAAATTTAATATATTAATATATTTTAATTAGTTATATAATTACATACATAATATTTTTATACAATACTGTTTTTAAGGCATTTTTCACTAGATTTTTCTTTTTTTAAAATATTTTTAAATAACTATTGTAATTCCCTTTAGGGAATAGCTTTATCCTAATTTTGATATATTTTAAAAGTACTATTTTTATCATTTTTGTTACACTTTGAACTTTTTTGATTATTTTTTCATTTTATGTTTTTTTATAATTTCATTTTTAAGATTTATTTTTTTATTATTTTATTTTTTATTTACTCATTATTTTAATTTATATTTTTTATTATTTTATTAAAATTATTTTTAGAGTATTTTTAGAATATTTTTTTATATATTTTTAGAAATCATATTTTTAAAATTTATAGATATAATTTATTAACATTTGATGTACATTTTTTAAATGATTTTTAGAGTATTTTTTTATGTATTTCCATATATATTTTTTTATCTACCTTTAAAAATAAATTTAATTCCTCTTAAATTCATTGATATCTCAACAAACATATAACTTATACTTTAAAAAATGTTAATTGTATTTTCTAATTAATAACACTAAATGAGATATATTAAATAGCTTTGCTCTATTATTTTCATTTTTTAAATTCAAAATTTATATCAATTTTTAATTAAATTTTTCATGTATTTTAAACTATATTTTAAATTTAGATTTACTTTTATTTTTATTTATTTAATATATATTAAAAATAGATATTAATAATTTTTTTGAAAGTTTAATAGTTATTTCAAAAAAATTAAAAAAGAGAGAAAAATTGTTTTTAATTTTCTCTCTTTTTTATATTTATTTTTTTATATTTATTACTTTTATGTAACATTTTTAATTTTATTACTTTATTACATTATTATATAAATACTATTTAGCAGATATTCCACCAGTTTTATCTATATACTGTATTTTTTGTTTTGAGATATACATAATAATGATTAATCCTGTTATAAATGTTATTGTTAACACTCCTATTACTGTATGTTTAAGACCTGATTCAGGTAAATTATTATTTGGTTTTGATTTTGAAGGCCTATTACCTTCTGTTAATATAGAAACAGGTAAATCTCCTTCTTTAGTTGTAGTAATCGGTACTGTGCCTGTTGGTGGATTATATGGATTTAAACCACCATTATTATTAAATCCATTATTTGGAGTTGTAGGAGTACTTGGAGTATTAGAATTATCAGGTATATAATTATTATTGTTATCATTATTATTATAATCTGGTGGGTCAGGTGTTCCATAGTCATTCTTACTTGTCCATTTAGCATAAAGCTTCATACTTGATGTAACCTTTGTTGCTTCTTTTATTTCTTCTTCTAATGCTGTGTACCAACCTGTAAATACATATCCTTTTCTTGTAGGTATCTCTACTTTTCCTAATAAGTCTCCTTTTTTAATATATTCTCTTCTAATATTTTTACCTTGTAATGATTGCCAAACTCCTCCACTTGCATCATATACTACTGTGCAGTAATTGAATTTTGCATTAAGTTCTTCATGAGTTGGTTCATTTTCATTTACATATTGTGCTTTATATACAAATTCTATTTCATTATTTTCTTTTTTCTTTTGCATTAATTCCCAATGAGAAAACTTCATTCCATTTTTTCTTGGTTTATCACCTTCTATATTGCTTAATATTTTTTTAGAATAGTTTTTCTTTTCTAACAATAGGTCTCCACCATATATTAAATCAACAATATTAAATGTTTGTCCATTTGTAAACATTTGACTATGTCCACCATTTAAATCTATTCTTAAATTATATATCATATCATCTTGGTTACTTATATTTGGTATTTTCATATATGTAGCAGTAAATACTCTGTCTCCTGTAACTACTGTTTCATTTATTGGTGGTAACCAACCTGTAAATACATATCCTTTTCTTATAGGGTGTGTTGCATTTTTTAATTTTCCATCTGCTTCTTGATTAAATAACTCGTTAGGGTCTTCTGGTAAATATGGAGCATAACTTCCTTTTTTTACTTTAACTTTATATTCTGAACTATTATTTGCAAAAATTCCATCTTCAGCCTTATATGTAACTGTGCACATATCAGAATTTTGCGGATTACTTTCTGGTTCAAAAATAGCTCTAAATTCATATTCTGAATAAATCGTTGTATTAGCTGGATTTGGACTCCATCTTACAAATCTATATCCTTCTCTAGTTGGAGTTGGTACTGTTTGCATATTTACTTTTTCACCATGCTTTACTTTAGTTTTATGATATATTTTACCTGTAGCACTATCTTTAAATACTACATCATAAAGATTTTGTGGTTCTTGCTCATTATTTTCATAAAAAACTGGTGTGAATGTTGTATCTTGTAACATTGGTCTTCCATTTGGATTAAATGGCTCCCATTTTTTAAATTGTTTTTTAGATTCTACAATTGATATCATATCAGGATATACACTTTGTTTTGTTCCTGTAATTGTTACATTTTTGTGTGATTCAACTTTATCTCCAATTTTAATTTTTCCATCAGGTATCTTAAAAGTATATTTTACATTTTTGTTTAAGTTATATGGATATATGTATATAACACTTCTAAACCCAACATTTTCATCTGCTTTTCCTGTGTGTCCCAAGTATCTTGATGCATTTTTTGTAATACCAGAATTTGATCCTCTTACTATAAAAGAATATTCTTTGTATAAATATCTACTAAAACTATGCCCCATTCCTGGAAATACATCAGGGAAATTTGTCTCATACATTGCATCTCCATATTTAACTAACTTATTATCCATTAATGCGTTATAATTACTATCTCTAGTTTCATCTCCAACTTGTGGATCTATAGCATATGGATATTCTTCAACTAATGTATTATAATGTCTTTCATGTATTCTTTTACCTTTTAAACTATTTATAGCATTTTCTAAATTTTTCTTTTCTGAACCTTCCCCATTATATTTAGGATTTTCTTTTAATGACATTGTCCATTCTTCTAAATTTGAATTTAAATCAAAAATCCCTGTTATATTACCTGTAGTACTTGATTCTGGATTTACTGTTGTTGTCCATGATTTTGAATGAGTTATTGGTGATTGTTTTCCTTTAGGAGAAATTGTTAAATATAGTAATGCTCCTATGTCTTTGTTTTGTGGTAATGTCATTTGAGCATATTCTTCATCTAATCCATAAGGGTTACCTGGAGTTGTTCCTGCTTCTACTTTTTTAAATGCTTCTGAAATAGATATATTATTCGCCATTTGTTTATTTGGCTTATATTCAGGTTTTTCTCCTTCACTTGCTTTGTATTTTGCAACCCAAAATCCATCACTTATATAGTCTCCTTTATAGAATGCAGGGTGAATTATATAATCACTATTTTGATTAAATGATTTTAAGTCTTTTACATCTTTAGATATAAATTTTACATCCATAGATATACCTGGTTTTTTTCCTTGCCAAAAAGGTTTTGAAGGAAATCCATTGTTATCCCTATACCCTATAATTTCTTTTGTGTCTCTATCAGAATAATATGTTATCTTATATGCAAAAGCTGGTATCCAAACCCAATAACTTCCATCTTTAGTTTTAGCATTTGCCCATCTTTTTTGTTCATAATTGTACCATTTACTCTTATTAACAAGTGGATCTTCTAATTTTTGTTCATTATTATTTTGATCATAATATATTGCTTCCATTCCTTCTAACAAGTATGGTTCTCTTACTGTCTCTACAGCATTTTGATTTGGATCTGATTTAAATACATTATTTTTACCTATCACTCTATTAGATTTAACATTATTACTAGAATTTAATATTATAGATAATTGAAATACAAATAATATTAATAGTAATATTGAAAATATATTTATCCATTTATTACTAAATAATGATTTAATATCTCTTCTTGTGTTATGTTTACCTTTTTCTATTTTCATATTATTCCCCTAACGATTAAAATTAATATATATTGAAATGATATCATATTTTGTATATAATTTTAATAATTGTGTTATATATGTTACAGTATATAAAAAATACACCAATAAAAGATACAAATACAAAGGAGAAAGATTAATTTATGATGAAGTGAATAATAACTTTGTAAAAGCTAGGTCTAGTGGAATAGTGAAAACTATGTTTAAGCCAAAAAGAAATATTAAATATTGGGAGGATGAAAGTGAAAAAACAAAAAACGAAGAATAAATTATTAAAATGTGCTTGTTGTGGTAATTTTACTATTGAAGATGAATATGAAACTTGTTTAATTTGTAATTGGTCCAAAGATTTTATTCAAGAAGAAGATCATGATTATTGGGGTGGAGCCAATGATATGAGTCTAAACCAAGCAAAAGAAGCATACAAAAAAGGATTACCTATTAAATAAAATAAAACAACTTGAAATTCAAGTTGTTTTTAAATACTCTACATTGAGTGACCATATAGGTGATTTGAATAAATTTTTATTTGGACTCGTGGTGTAATTACATATTGTAACTAATTGTAATTATACTTTAATTTTAATACTATATTTATACAAAGTCAATAGAAATATATATATTATTATATTTTTTAATAAAATTTGAATTTTTTGTTATTATAATAACTAAATTTCACAATAATCATCATCTATAATATATATTTTTTCTATATTATTATCAGTTTTTATGGTAATATCTCCTTTACCTGATTCAATATTTAATATACATATATTGTTAATACTACAAGTATAGAAAAAACTTCTTATTTCTGCGTCATTTAAATATTTATATAAGTTTGTTAAAATAAATAACCTTGTTCCTACTAATTCATTAGATAATTTAAAATATTCTAACAAATTACTCATAATATCTTCTGTAGTATCTACTTTTAAATTAGCTATTTTAAATATATCTTCTATTTTAATATTTTCACTTCTAATAATTGGATAATTAGATTGAAATATTATTTCATCAATATATTTAGTAATATTATTTGAAATTTCTACTACATTAGTATATTCTTCTATAGCTATTTCCTTTAATACATTTATAATTTTAGTATGTATATTTTTATTATTAATATCTAACCTAAATATATCTGTTACTAATTCTACACTTTTTTTAAAATCTATAATAGTTTCATTTTCCGAAACACAGATGTCTCCTTCTCCTAAAATTATTTCTTCTTCTATTTTTTGTATAATATCTCTAAAATATTTTTTATTTTCTATAACTAATGTATTTATTTTAGTTTTTTCAAAATTAATACTAAAATTCCAATCTTTATGCACTAATTTCATAATATTATCAACCTTTCATCTGAATTTATTATTTCAGTATTCGCTTCTCCTACAATCATTTCCATTTTAGAATATTGTTTTTCAGTAATACACAAGATTTGTGCTAAACCCGATTTTGGTTTATGACGCTTAATATTATCCACAATATATGCTGCTTCACTTTGGTTTAATGCTAATTTACAATAGATTGATTCTTGTAACATTAAAAATCCTTTTGTTATTAAATGTTTTCTAAAAGTTCTATATTCCCTTTTTTCTTCATTTGACAATGATGGTAAATCAAACATAACTAATACTCTCATATATCTATAACTCATAAGTCCAGAATTTTATTTCAGATACATCCCTATTATTTAATGCAGAAAAAATACTTCTACAATATATTTTTATTGCGTTATTAAATATCATTTGTTTACCATCTATATATATACTCTCATTAAAAAAATTTATTATTTCATGTTTAGTTGTAGGATTAAATTCTGTTAAATCCATTTTTAATACTTTAGAATCTATAAATATTCTAAAAGGCTCCATTAAGTCACAAGACAAATTAAATTGATTAAACATATTATCATGAAATAGTCCAAATTGCGTCATATATCCCATAGAAATAATTTCTCTATTTATCATAGATAATAATATAGCATACCCATAATCTAATGCAGAATTTATATTACAAGGATTTGACCTACTAAAGTCTTTGCCAAAGAGAGCATTAAAATATACTTTTGCAGAATGTCCTTCTCTATTTGTAACATCATTATATTCCACTTGATTATAGTATTCATTTAACTTTTTATACTCTTCTTTTTTATTCATTTTTAAAAGCTGAGATTGGTTTTTAATTTTTTGTTTTACTATTTCTGTCCATACTGTTTCTTTGATTGATTTTTGCCATTCCATTTGGTTCCTATATTTAGCACTTGTATCATGACTCCCATAATATCCAACTAATTCTGAAGCAGGATTTCTTTTTTCATCACAAAATATAATCTTTACTTTTTTCTTTATTAATTCATTAAGAAGTACACCTGTTATAGATACAGCTGTAGATTCTATTATCAACATATATATTTCATCAATAAATACTTTTTTAACTTCTTCATTGCTTCTTACAGTCATATAATTCATCTTATAATCTAATTTTGACCTGTTAGTTATTAAAACTGTTCTCCAACTCATTCTTCTCCCCTTATTATAATTTCATTTTCATATAATCCTGTAATAGATTGATTAATTATTTTCAAATCATCTTTTAAATCCATAGAAAGTTTAGATCTAGTAAATTTTATAGCACTTACATTTTCTTTAACAATTTTATCTTTATTAGTTTTATCATCTTTAATTAAATTAGTTAAATTAAATTCTATAGCAGTTACTGTTTTATCTGTTAATATATTTAATATTTTAATTAATATATTTGCTTGGTCAAAACTTGATAATTTAATAAAGGTATCTCTATGTTTAATAAATTCATCTGTTTTATCTCTTTTATGCTTTTTCAATATACTAGAAGTCATTTTTTTAATAAATTCTTCATAAACTTCTAAATTTTCTTCTGGCTTTAATTTATCTCTACATAACTTGTACTTATATACTTCATTATCATTGTTAAATATATTTGAGATTTTCTTTAAATATTTAACATATTTATCTTCTAATACTATAGGTATCGCAGAATCAATATAAAAATAATTAGCAGTTTTTCCACCAACAAAATATTTAAATCCATTTGTTTCAATTAATGTATTTAAATATATCTTGCTTACTTCTATTTTAAAATCATATATTTTCTCACTATTTAGTTTATTTTCTATATATTCATTAATTTTTTGAATATTATCATTTAAATATACAGGAATAGCTATAACTCTATTTTGTTTTTTACCTTTTGAATCTATATATGATATTAATGTATAATATGCTATTTTTATTTTAGTAAATCCACCATATTTTGTTACATCTCTTAATTTTTCGTCACTTGATTTAATAGGAAAATATGATTCTGTTTTTGCAATACTTGCTTTATATAATGTAGCGTCAAAAAGTTCTCCTTTATTTATATATTCTGGTTTTTTTGTTATTCTTACATCGTTTGAATACATTTGTTTTTTAACAGTTAATATATCATTTTTTCTTTCCCAAACAATATTATCACCTTTTATAAGATTAAATTCAAATAATTTATTTAAACTATAATTTCTGCCAGCTTTTTCGCTATTTTTTTCACTACTATTTGTATTTTTTATATAATTTCGTGGCGAATTTGTAAATTTTTCATAGTATACATTCCCAACAACTATATTTAAATAAGCATCTTTTGCATGATGAAAATCATTCAATTCTCTTAATTTTGTAAATTTTTCATCTTTTCTAAATTGACTAACATTTTCTGCTTTAACATATACTACTTTAGAATTTTTATTTAATTTTGCTAATAATTCAGCTGTTGCTTTTGCAGATTGAGATGTTTCTACTAATTGTCTTGCAATAAATCCTGATAATTCTTCATCTGTAAAATCACCTTTTCTTGTTAATCTGTTATACTTTTCTTCACTTATTAATTTTTTCTTATATAATAAATTCCAATGATTCATCATCCTATTTTGGGTTTCAATATCTATTGGTTTATCTGATTTTTCTCTATTATATTTATAGTTTACTAAAACTAAATTATCTAAACTATCATCTTTTTTCTTACTTCTTGGATAAATATGATCTAGATCATATTTTTCTTTATCAAATAATTCTTCTAAAGTTATAGATTGTCCTGAATACATACATTTTCCTAATTGTGTATAATATAGGTATAGTTTTTTAGATCTAAATTCTAATTCTTCTGTATTTTGAAGTTTGCGGAATAACTCTCCATAATCTTCCTTTATATTTTTATATAATGCTTCTAATTGTTTTTTCCTTGAATCTTTAGCTCCACTATTCTTTTGGGCATTTGTTCTTGTTAATTCTATAAATATTTTTTTAGGTTCTTTTCCCATAATTTTCTTTATTTCTTTTGATATTAATATAGTTTGCCACAAACTTTTCTTAACTGCAGGTGATACATATAAATCATCTAAAATTTCATATGTTTCTTCTATCTCTACAACTTTTGATTCATTAAAAGCTCTAATTTTCTCAATAAAATCAAATTTTTCTGATAATAATTCCATTAAATTGTTAGTAGTTATTTGCATTGCTGTTATTATATTAAGAAATTCACCTGTACTCGGATTTATATTATCACTATATAGTTCTGCTAACAACTTTCTAGATATTCTTCCCCACTCTTCATCTTTGATTCTAATATTTTATGCTCTCCAGCAAATAAAGTTAGCCATTTGATTATATTTTCAGACATAGTATATTCAAATTTTTCACCTAATATTGATTTTAATTCTCTATATGATTTTAAATCAGTTTTTATAAAATTATCTATACCTGTTATTTCACCTTTACCATCACAATATCCTTGTAATTTTAAATGTTCTAATATGAATTTTTTAGATATTTTTTTCTTTTCTCTTTTTAATATATCTACAAACTCCATTTTTATATTTGGATCTAATTTTACTCCATTATATTTTATATTATTTAATTCATTTAAAAGACTGAATTCAGTATATAATAATGAATTTTTAGGAATAACATCTTCTCCTACTAAGTATGTACATTTGTTAGTCATTCTAGTTATAAATTTTTCTGCACTTTTAGCTTCATCTACAACTTCATCATAATTCCATGGAGTTATTTTTTCATTTTTCTTTTTAACTATCCATGCAAAACCATTATTTTTATCATTATGATAATTATTTAATGGTCCTACATAATATGGAATTCTAAATTCTATTAATTTTATTATTTTTTCTAAATTAGTAAATTTTCCATCTGTTTCATTTAAAAAAGTATAATAAATAGAAGCGTTATTTAATATTCTTTTTAATTCTGCTTTATGTATTTGATAAGGTATTACTCCATTTTCTTTTATTCTTTGTAATGGTAAAAATTCTTCTAATTCTATTTCTGTTTCTATCTCTTTTTTTAGTATTTCTTGTTCATTATCTAAATCACTTAATCTTCCTAACGAAGCTTTTAAATACTTATAAAAATCTTCTCTACTACAACTTTTTCCTACTTTGCTTGCTTTAATATAATTAATATAGTTAGTACCTTTATCTTTATCTTCCTTCAAAATTTTAAAATACTCTTCTTTAAACGGTTTTAATAATTGTTTTAATTTTTTTAAATCATTTTTATGTTTTTCATATATTTGAATTTTAGATTGAGAAAGACTTATTCCTTGTGGTTTTATACTTGATAAAACAATTAAGTTATATATTTCTTTAGCTCCATCTATAACTTTAATTTTATCTAATATTGCCTCTTCATACATTTCTCTTTCTTCTTCATATTCACATTTTTTAAAACAAATTGATTCAACATCTTTTTCTAATTCCCCTATATCATTTTCGTTAAACAATTTATTGAATTTTACTGTGCTACCTACAATTAACGATAATAATTCTACTAAATTAAGTTCAGTAGGATAAATATTTTTAAATTCTTTTACTTTTTCTTTTAAATTTAAAGTTTTATTAAATAATATAGTTTTAATTTTTTCATATTCTATTTTAGGAACTTCTTTAGATAATTGGAAATATAATTCTGTTATTACTCTTTCTAAAATAGAATCTATATTATTAGAATTTTCATCTAATTCACCATTTATAAGGAAATGCCCCCTATATTTAAGAATATGATGACATGCTAAAAATATTTCTCTAATATCATGTTTTTCAATATTAACCATTAATTCATTTCTCAAATGATAAATTGTTGGGTATTTATCAAAAAACTCAGTATCTTTTAAAATATCATCATTAAATAATATACTCTTATTACTTATACTTTTATCTTCTAAATGATATTTACTTTCTTTTAATCTTATGAAGAATTCAGGATCTATTTTAAATATTTCTTCTGCAAATATTTCTTCTAATAATTCTAATCTGTTTTTTCTTCTTTGAAGTCTTCTTCTATTACTTCTATGTGTTCTCCTATTTAATGCAGTTTGACCTTCTGAAAACAATCTTGAACCCCACATTCTTTTACCATTAAATTTTAATACATTATACCTTTCATCTGTAACTGCCCAACCAACAGAGTTAGTACCAATATCAAACCCAAGATAATAGTCTTGATTTTTTCTACTTTCTAATTTTTTCTTATTTTTTAATTGTTTTTCTTTAAATTTATTATTCATATTTACCTCAATATATTAGTATTTATACTATCATATTATCACTTATTTTAATACTCTTCAATATATTTATATAACATATAATAATTATTGACATTATAGTCAAAAGATTATATCATAAATATAGAAATTACAAACTTTAGTTTATATCAATATTTAATTACTCAACAGGTGTGGTGTCTGTATCCTAAACCTAACTTTATTTTAAGTTTGAGGTTTGGGAGTGATGTAATTTCATATTGTAACTAAACATAGTTATTTTAGTCGTTTCGGATACCGTAGTTTGGGAGTGATGTAATTTCATATTGTAACTAAACATATATAAAATACAATTAAACACAGGTATGGTTTGGGAGTGATGTAATTTCATGTTGTAACTAAGAATAAAATATACTATATATGAATTACCCATTTAAGTTATACTAAATTTAATGAAGAGTTTGCACCTAAAGAATGGAGAATGAACAAAGATAACCCAGAAAATATATTTTTTAAATATACAGGTAATAAAATAATAAATAAATAATAATATCAGAATATCATAATTTTAAAGCTAATATTAAGCCTTTAGACTATGATAAAGTATGTGAAGTTAGAGATGGGAGTATCAAAGGTGAATAGAAAAAAGGATTTGACCATAAAAGAGTATGAAAAAAAAGTAATAGAAAGTTTAATGAAAGGAAAGCATTCTCAAGAATACATTCAAAGATTTAAAGAATATGAGAAAACAGGGGAATTAAAAAAAGATATAGCATGTGATTATGCTATAAGAGCTTCTGTAGATGCTTGTGCATATAATTTATATATGTGGATTTAAACCATACTCTACTATTGTAATTTCATTTTAATTTGTTTGAGTATAATATAGATTCAAAAAGGGATAAGATATCCATTTATTATATAAGGTGGTAACAAATGGAAGAACAAAAAAAGAAAAAAATAAAGTTTAAAACAAAATTATATTTAATTAAACGAAAAATTAGAACACAATTTAGAAAAAGTATTATTATTCGTATAATATATAAAATTTTAAAAGCAATATATTTTTTATTAAAATTAATATTTTATATCTTTTTTGCAATATTTTATTTAATTGTTTTAATTTTATCATTTTTTAGGGAATGTCTAAAAGTGATTTCTTTTCCAATCACCCTATATACTGTAGAAAATGGAGAGTTTTTACAATTATTTAAAAAATGGCACTATGGAAATTTTATTTTGTATGAAACAGAAGATGGGCGACAATTTTTATTATTTAGTAAGTCCAAAAATGAATTTGAAGAAGTAGAAGAAAATTTTGAAAATTCAGAAGATTTTATTAATAAACGACTAACTGAGAATGATGAGTATACTTGGTATCCAAAAACTGATAGATTGTTTTTTACTATGAAAAGCAGTCTTTTAAGAAATTCATATGGTGCAGTTACAAAAGATATACAAAAAAAATACGATTATTTATTAAATTTAAAAGAATCTAATTATGAATTGGAAAGATGTCTTTACAAAAAACACAATAAATATAATCAAACCTTGATTAGTAATAGTATCACTAATCCTGTAAAAAGAAATCAATGTATACAATTATGGAAAATTAAAAAATTAATGATTAAAGAAAATTCTGGTTATTGGTGGGAATACTAGTTTAATAAAAAAAAATATATATAGAGTTTAAAAACTCTCTTTTTCCATTATATATATATTATTATTTTTTCTTTTGCAACAAATCAAATGGTTGAAGAATATTATAAAAATGTTAGAACTATTTCTTTTTAATATATTTCTGTCAAATATGTTTGAACTTTCTACACAAATTCTTGTTTTATTATCTTAACCTCTTGTATTTTATATCTAATTGTTATATTATTATCTTGCATAAGTTAAAACGTAGTCCTTTCTATTGGTTTTTTTAAGGATACTACAATTTATTAACTTATGCACTTTTTTTATCTAAATTTTTATATTTTAGATAAATTTATACCCCCATTAAAAGTATAGAGCCTTTAAAAACAACTTGAATTTCTCAAGTTGTTTTATTTTATTCAATAGGTAATCCTTTTTTATACGCTTCTTTCGCTTGGTTTAAACTCATTTTATTAGCTCCTCCCCAAAAGTTAGGATCTTTCTCTTGTACTAAATCTTTTTGCCAATTACAAATATGACAAGTATCATATTCATCTTCAATAGTAAAATTACTACAACATGCACATTTTAATAATTTATCCATAGTTACTCCTTTGTATATTTTTTCTTTTTAACTATATTATGAACTCACCTTCTTTGTTTAGATTCATATTTTCTTTTATGTGTTTAATATTCATTCCAAAATATTCTTTCATAATATCTCTTACAACTTCTGCAGTATAATGTCCTTCTCCTGCATTTTCTATTACAGTTACTATACCTATTTCTGGTGAATCAAAAGGTGCAAATCCAACAAAAAGTCCATCTGTCCTATTTTGTCCTACTTGGGCTGTACCTGTTTTTCCACCTACTTCTACTTTGAAATTTCTAAATACAGAGTATGCTGTACCACCACTTTCTCCTGTAACAGCTCTCATTCCTTCAAGTACTGCATCTATATATTCTTTTTTAATTTGTTTATCTTCTATTTTTTCTTTTTTGTATCCTAATGTTTCTTCTAATATTTTATCTATCTCTTCTTGGGATAGTGATGTCCCATTTGCTTGTTTTATACTTTTTATTAAAGTTGGGTGTATTACTTTACCACCATTTGCTATCATTGATATATATTTAGCCATTTGAATTGGTGTAAATGAGTTGTATGATTGTCCTATAGCTGCAGATAATTCTCCTCCTTGTGTCCAAACTTCTCCTCTTTTTTCTGCAGTTTGCTTATTTGCAAGCTCTCCTGTTTTTTCGCCTTCTAATTCTACTCCTGTTTTTACTCCTAATCCAAAATATTTTGCATATTCTGATATTTTATCTGAACCTACTCTGTTTCCTACTTCATAAAAGAAATAGTTACATGAATTCTTTATAGCTCCAATTACATTAAGTCGCCCATGACCTATACCATGATAAAGATAAATCCAACATTTTGGTCTATGTGCTTTAGGATATATTCCTGTATCATTTATTATTTCTCTTAATCCAATTTTACCTTCATTAAGTCCTGTAAGTGCTGTTATCATCTTAAATGTTGAACCTGGTGCATATATTGTAGATATTGATCTATTTACAAGTGGTGCAAGTGGATTATTGGCATATTCATTCCAATCCTTATTTGATATACCATCTTTAAACCTATTTACATCATATTGTGGATAGCTTGCCATTGCTAAGATTTCTCCAGTTTTTACATTCATAACAACTGTTGAACCTCCTTTGGCATTCTGTTTTTTGTTTTCAAATCCACCTTGACGAAGTTTTTTTATTGTTCTTTCTAATGATTGTTCTGTAACTTTTTGTAGTTTTGAATCTATTGTTAATACTACTGATGCTCCACCTACTGCTTCTTTTATAGTGTATTCACCTGTTACTCCACCTTGTATATTAATATCTATTTGTTTTTTTCCTCTAACTCCTTTTAATACTTTTTCAAATGTTTTTTCTATACCTGTTTTACCTATAAAATCGTCATTTCTGTATTCTGTATTTTTAGCTTCTTGTTTAGATTCATATTCTTTTTCGTTTATCTTACCTATATACCCTATAATATGAGAAGCTTCTTCTCCTTTTAAATAGTTTCTTTTTGGCTTAGATATTATATTTATACCTGGTAGTTTATATGATTTTTCTGAAATTTCAATTGCTGTATCTTTTTTTATATTTTTAGCAATTTTCAACGCTTCAAAATTGTTATATTTTCTTTCATTAAGTAAGTCTCTAAATTCTAATATATTTGATGCAATTTCTTTATCTGTTTCTTCTACTCTATAGTTTTGTTTTAATATATCAAAAGCTTCTTGTGGACTTGCTTGTTCTGGTACTTTATTTTTTAATTTCCACTTTCTTAAATCTTCTCCTGACATTTGTTTGTATTTCATATTTTTTAAATCTAAAGGTAATGATATATCATATTCTTCATTATTCTTTTTTAATATACCTATTAAAGTCTTTCCTAACTTATTTAACACTTCATCATCTGATTTTAATTTATGTAATTCTACACTATAGTTTAGCTCTGTACTTGCATATGGTATTCCTGTTCTATCCATTATTGTTCCACGTGTAGGCTCTATACTTACCTCTTTTGTTAATCTAGTATTTGATTGTTCTCTATAGTTAAGTCCATTTAATATTTGCATATTAAATAATTGAATAAGTAGTATTGCTGCTGCAATATATAGTGTGATAATAATTAGATTGTACCTAATATTTAAAGATTTTTGTTCTTTTTGAATTTGTTTACTATTTTTTACATTGTTTATCTCATTATTATTCTTATCTAAATTTTTACGATATATTCTATTTGTTTTTTTCTTATCTCTATTAAATTTTAATTTATCTAGTATTTTCATAAATCTCCATACCTTTTCTAAAAATATCTTGTTAATATATTGCTTTTCTTATAGAATTTTTCTATTTTTAATCCTACATATTTTAAAGGTCTATATATCACTATCCCTAATAATATATTTAAAATTGCAACTGTTGTTGTTTGTATTAATAATTGTATAAATTGAATATCTAAATTATATAATACAACTCTCAGCATATAGTAACTTATATTAAATATGAATGTTAATATTAATATCCTTATAATATATATAACTCTATTGTCTTGATATAATATATTATCTATAATCTCATCTATAAATGCACATATTAGTAATGATGCTGATGTAAACCCTATATTCATTGAAAACACTATATCAATATATATACCAATTAAAACTAACATACTCATATATGTAAATCTATCTAAATAATCAATTAAAAATATCATGACTATTATTAAAAAGTTTGGAACAATTGATAAAATACTAATTTGTTTAAAAAATATAACTTCTAATAATGTTATTATATATACAGATAATAATATTGCTAAATTTATTAATATTTTTTTCATATTTATTCCTTTCTTTATATTGTTAAATGTTCTTAAATATTCTTAATTTTTATTTTTATTTATTTCTTATTTTCTTTTTTTAATACCATTACTTTAGTTATATTATTTAAAGAACTTGGTAAATTAATAGTTGCATAAGAATCTATATTGTTTTGAGTTATATTAACAGTATTAATTGTACCAATATATATACCTTTAGGAAATATACTCGCTATACCTGATGTAAATATATCTTGTCCTGAAACAACTTTGGGTGGTATTGGTAACATTTTTAAAATTACTCCTTTTGCTAAATCTCCTTTTGCTACTATTCTATCTATTTCATTACCTACTTGTACAGAAATTTTACTTGCAGGGTCTGTTATTATTTGAACTTTAGAAGTATCTTCAGTTACACTAATTACTTTTCCATATAGTCCATTTGCATGTACTACAGCCATATCTTCTTCTACACCATGTTTTTTCCCAACATCAATTGTAACTGTATGTTCTAAATCATTTATACTTCTATTAATGACTTTTGCAACAACTCCTTCAAAATTAACATATTTCTTTTTTAATTCTAACATTTCTTCAAGCTCAAAATTTTTAGCCTTTATAACTTCTAATTCTCTCATTTTAAGTTTAAGTTCTTGATTTTCTCTTAATAGGTCTAAGTTTTCTTTTTCTATTGTTCTTATATCTTTTCCTTGTTGTTTTGCAAGTATTTCATTATCTTTAGATATTTGAATCTTATTAATTGTTTTTTGTATTCCATTTTGAATACTACTAAAAAACCTTAATTCATAAGAATTAAGGCTTGAAATAAACAATAAGATTCCTAATACTATTAAAGTTAATATTGTACCTATTAAATGTGTTTGTTTATTTTTTTTCATTTACCACCTTTATTATCTCTAATTAAATTATTATAATTAAAATTCTATCGTAGAATATTTATCATTTGCAATCACTATATGTTCAAGTAATTCAACTCCCATAATAAGTGCTATCTTATTTAAATATTTTGTAAATTCTTTATCTTGTTTACTTGGATTACTATTTCCACTTGGATGATTATGTACTAATATAATTCTTGGAATATCTTCTTTAATTACATCTTTTAAAATTATATTTGGATCTATTTTAATATTTCCAATATTGTTATTTGCATATCTTTTTATTTTTATTAACATATTAGAATTAGATAAATACAGTACATGTAATTCTTCTTTTTTTAAATATCTCATTTCAGGCATTAATAAATTAAATACATCTTTGGTATTATATATGTATTTTTTCTCATCATATATATTATGTTCAACCCTTTTTATTATTTCACCTATCGCTTGTAATTGTATTGCTTTAACTTTACCAACACCGTCTATTTGTATTAATTCTGATATATTTTTAAAAAATACATCTTTTAATTTTTTATCTGCAAGGCACATAATCTTTTGTGCTACTTGTATTGAATTTTCTTTTTTTGAACCTGTCCTAATTATTAATGATATTAATTCTGCATCTGATAAAGAACTAATACCATATTGTATTGTTTTTTCATAAGGTTTTTCGCTTATGGGTAATTCTTGTATTTTAATAACATCCTCTTTCTACCCCTAAGATTTAAATATAATTTGTAATTAATTTATTTTTTATTTAATCATTATTTTATTATTTTTATTTAATTTTTAAATATACTAATATCGCTAATAATATACCAATTATACTTGCAACATTTATATTAATTAAAAAACCAAAAGTTATAGATAAAACTTTAAAATCTATATTAATAGGACTTGTTAAACCAAATTTTTGTCCATAATTTAACCACTTATTATCACTCATTTCGCCTATTAATCCACCTATAACTATTCCTGCTATTATTAATAATATTAATATCCATTTCTTTTCTTTAGTATTCATTTTAACCCCCAGTAAACTAAAATTTACATTTTTATATTTTATGTAATTTTAATCCTACATTTATACTCATATTATATATTTTTTATAAACATTTTGCAATATATTAAATAACTATTTAATTAATAATTTTATAGTTATTTAAAGAGTTAATAAAATGCGAGCAAAGTAGTTTAGAAAATCAACTAAGTATTTTTTATATCAATAGTTAAAGCATCTTTCTATCTTAATATATTTATCTTAACCTTTGATATATTAAGTTTTTTTAAAATTGACAGTAAGAATGACAGTAAGAAACTCAAAATTAACTTAAATAATTTTAAAATTAATTTACAAAATTACTTTTTTATATTGACAAAAGTATAAGATGTTTGGTAATATTTAATTATACTTGTTTTGGAGAGTTACCCAAGAGGCTGAAGGGGCGGGTTTGCTAAACCTGTAGGGTGGATTGTTCTGCCGCGAGGGTTCGAATCCCTCACTCTCCGCCA
>JBQMXM010000016.1:0-20552 GCA_052174015.1 Clostridium sp. | reverse complement strand
ATAAGGAATATATTTAATCCAATATTATATTAAAATTTGAACAAAAATAAAAATAATAAATAAAAATAAATTGAGTAAATATGTGTTTTACTCAATTTATTTTTTTGTATTAATAATAAATATGTAAAATGTTAAAAAAACCTTTATTTTTATCCTAAAATATAATATAATTTAGATATATGAAATATATATAGATTGGAGAAAAAATTGAGTTTTTTAGATGATGTAAGAAAAGAATTGGAAGAAGAAAAAAATAAGAAATCTTCTTCAATAAAAAAAGGAGATTCACATCAAAGAATATCCCGTGAAGAAAGACAAAGAAGAAGAAATTTAAGAGAAGATAGAATTAAAAAAAGAGAAGAAGAAAGAAAAATTAGAGAAGAAATTGTTAATAATACAATTTATACTAATAATCCCAATAAGAGTACATCTTATAAAAATTTTGGTAAAAAGAAAGGGTTCTTTTCTAAATTTAAAGAAGAAGAACAAATTAAAGAAAATAATATGAGTAGAAAAAGAAAAAAAGGAAAAAAAGTACCATTTAAAGAATTATCATTTAAAGGTAAAATGAAAAGAATATTCAAATATTTATTTATATCTGGGCTATTATTATTCTTAATTTTAATAGGTATAGGAATAGCTTTAATATATAATGTATTTAAACAAGATTTAGCATTAACAGAAACAGAAATGTTACTTACTAATCAAAATTCAGAAATATATGATAGGAATGGAGAACATATTGCAACACTTGCAAAAGATGAAAAAAGAAAAATTATTAATATTTCAGAAATGTCTAAATATATTCCAAAAGCATATATAGCTATAGAAGATCAAAGATTCTATAAACATAGTGGAGTAGATCCAAAAAGAACATTAGGAGCAAGTGCTAAATATATATTTAAAGGAAATTCATCTTATGGTGGTTCTACAATTACACAACAATTAGTTAAAAACTTGACTAGAGATGATGAACAAGATTGGCAAAGAAAAGTTCGTGAAATAACTAGAGCATATCAAATAGAGAAGAAAATGTCTAAACAACAAATATTAGAACTATATCTAAATATAATCTATGTTGGTGGTAAAAATATACATGGAATAGCTTTAGGTTCAGATTACTATTTTAGTAAAAATCCAAAAGATTTATCACTTGTAGAATCAGCATTTATGGCTGGAATAAATCATAAACCAGCTGCATATGACCCATTTGTTAAAAAATTAGATGGAGAAAGTGATAAAGAATTCAAAAAAAGACGTGAAGCTAAATTAGAAGAAATTAATAATAGGACAATTGTAGTTTTAAATAAAATGAAAGAACTAGGAGACATTGACCAAAAAGAATATGATGCAGCAATAAAAGAGGTTAAAGAAGGAATTAAATTTAAAGAAGGTACATCATCATATGCAACACAAGAATATTCACATTTAGTAGATGCAGCAATAAATGAATTAATTGATAAAATTAAAGACGAAAAAAATATACAAAGAGAAGTGGCATCCCTTGCAGTATACAATGGTGGATATAAGATTTATGTGAGTCAAGATACTAAAATTCAAAAAACATTAGAAGAAGAAATGCAACTTAGAAAATATAGATTTGCTTCAACAAAACACAAAGGCAAAACAACACAAGCAGCATCTGTAGTAATGAATCATAAGACAGGGGAAGTAGTTGCCGCAGTTGGAGGACTTGGAAAACAAACAACATTAAAACAAGGAGATTGGAACAGAGTTACTAGAACTAAGAGACAAACAGGTTCAGTTATGAAACCAGTTGGAGTAGTAGCACCAGGACTTGAAAAAGGAGTATTAACTGCAGCTACATCATTTAATGATTCACCACTTAAAATAGGTGAAGGAAAAGGAAATTTCAGAAACTATAATGGTAATTATAGAGGATGGATGAATATTAGAAAAGCAATAGAAGTTTCTGAAAATATACCAATGTTGAGAGCTATTCAACAAATAGGAGTAGATGCATCATTTAAATTCTTAAAAGATATGGATTTACCTTTAGTAGATGGAGATAAAAATATTGGAGCACTTGCACTTGGAGGATTAACAGAAGGTGTAACTGTAAAAGATATGACAGGAGCATATGCAATGATTGCAAATGATGGACAATATATTAGACCAACATTTATTAATAAAGTATTAAATGCTAAAGGAGAAGAAGTATTTAAAAATAAAGAGAAAAAGAAACAAATGATGTCTAGAAGTAATGCATATATACTTAAAGATATATTAAGAGAAGCAGTAGTAGGTCGTGAAGGAACATGTACATATTGCAGAGTTCGTGGATTTGATACAGCAGCAAAAACTGGTACATCAAATGATAACAATGATAGATGGCTATGTGGATTTACTAATAAATATACAATGGGTGTATGGTTTGGATATGACGAAAAAGAAGATATAAACTATTATGGAATAAATCCAGCAGGTCAAATATGGTCAGCTGTAATGAAAGAAATACATAAAAAAGAAAAAGGTGAAAAATTTGAAAGACCTAATGATATAATTGAAAAAGATGTTTGTAGAGTATCAGGTAAATTACCAACAGAATTATGTTCTAAAGACCAAAGAGGAAGTCAAGTATATAGGGAAGTATTTGTAAAAGGAACAGAACCAAATTCAAAATGTGAAACACATATACAAGCAGAAGTTTGTAAGAAAACTGGAAAATTAGCGTCTGATAAATGTAGAGCAGAAGACAAAACAGAAAAAGTATTTATTAAACAAGATTCTAGTAGTACAACAGATGCAAAATATAGGGTGCCAACAGAAAAATGTAATTGTGAAGGTAAATCAGATAAAGAATTAGAAGGCGAAAAAAATCTAAAAGCATTAAAAGAAGAACTTAGTTCAATTTCAAATGTAGAATCAACATCGCTTAGTAGATTAAAAGCAATACTTAGTAAATATAATTCTTTGTCTAGTGCTCAAAAAGGAGAATTAACAGGAGAAGAAAAAGGAATTATTTCAGTAATTCAAAAAAGAATTAATAAAGAAGAAAAACCAGCAGAAGAAAATGTAGCAGATAAAGAAGTAGAAGCTGTAATTGCATTAATTGCAAATATACCTGAAAAAATAACGAAAGATAATAAGGCTGTTGCAAATGCTGCAGTTAAGAAAGCAAGGAGTAAATACAATGCTTTAAAATCTGAGCAAAAGCAAAAGGTAACTAATGTATCTAAACTTACTTCTGCAGAAGCTAAACTTGCTGCATTAGAATAAAAGAAAATAAAACTAAAATAATAAAATAAAAATTAAAAATAAAATAAAATTAAATTAAATAAAATAAAAAGGGATAGTAAGGAGAAGAATATGGGAGAAAAAGATCTAAAACAAATATATATATACAATACATTAACTAAACAAAAAGAAGAGTTTAAAACTATAAAAAAAGGTATATGTAGTATGTATAGTTGTGGACCTACAGTATATGATTATGCACATATTGGAAATTTTCGCTATTTCCTTTTTGTTGATAATCTAAGAAGAGTTTTAAAATATGCAGGATATACATTAAATCATGTAATGAATATAACTGATGTAGGACATCTTGTATCAGATGCAGATGAAGGTGAAGATAAGATGATAAAAGCGGCAAGAAGAGAGCAAAAATCACCTTGGGAAATAGCTAAATTTTATGAAAAAGCCTTTATAACTGATTTAAAGAAAGTTAATATAGATTTTCCAGAAAAAATTGTTCGTGCAACAGAAAATATTAAAGAAATGGAAGAATATGTACAAGGAATAATTAAAAATGGATATGCATATGAAACTTCTGATACAATATATTTTGATACTTCTAAATTAAAAGATTATGGTATTTTATCAGGTAAAAATCTAGAAAATCAAGAAAAAGGTGCAAGGGTAGAATTTGATAATAGGAAGAAAAATATAACTGATTTTGCACTTTGGATTAAAGCACCTGAAAATCATATTATGAAATGGGATTCATTTTTTGGGTTATCATATCCAGGATGGCATATTGAATGTAGTGCAATGAGTAAGAAGTATTTAGGAGAAGTATTTGATATTCATACAGGTGGAGCAGATCATATTCAAATACATCATGAAAATGAAATAGCTCAAAGCAAGGGGTATTGTGGTAAAAATCCAGCAAACTTTTGGATGCACTCAGAATTCTTACAAGTAGATGGTGGAAAAATGAGTAAAAGTCTAGGAAACACATATACAATATCAGATTTAGAAAAAATGGGATATAGTGGATTAGATTTCAAATATTTAACATTAAATGCACATTACAAAACAAAAGTGAATTTTACATTTAATTCATTAAAAACTGCACAAGAAGCATTAAAAAAATTAAGAAAACTATATTTTAAGCATAAAAATTCAAAAAATGGAAAAGAAAATCTAAGTAAAGAAACATTAGATATTATACAAGAAGTTCAAGTAGAGTTTGAAAAAGCAATACTTAATGATTTAAATATGCCTATAGCACTTTCTCAATTATGGAAAATAGCTAAATTAGAAGATAATACAGAAATTTATATAGTACTTAAAAAGTTTGATGAAGTATTAGGCTTAGATTTAGATAATGAAAAAATATATAATGAGCTTATATCAAATGAAAATAATGAATTAGAATTGGTAGAATTAGAAGAAAATGTACAAAAACTTGTAAATGAGAGAGACAGAGCAAGAAAAAATAAAGATTATGCATTATCAGATGAAATTAGAACAAAATTACAAAATATGGGATATACAGTTATAGATTCAAAAGAAGGAACTAAACTACAAAAAAATTAAGTTACTTATTAAAGAAAGGTATAGAAATGCAAAAACAAGAAGTAGATGAAGAGTTAGAACAAGAATATAAAGAGTTTTTAAATACAACATTAAAATGTAATTTTCAACAATCAATAGAATGGGGAAGAGTAAAGACTTTTTGGGAAAAAAGGTTAGTTGTATCAAGAAACAAATTAGGGAAAATTCGTGGTGGAGCATTATTATGGATTAGAACAATAAAACCTTTTGGAACATTAATATATGTATCACGTGGACCTGTAGTAGAATCAGATAACTTTGAAGCATTAGAAGATATTACTAATCAAATAAGAGAGATTGCTAAAGAAAAAAATGCAATAGCATTATTACTTGAGCCAGATATGCTTTCAACAGATATGAAATTTAGAGAAAATATATTAAAATTAGGATATAGCATTAAAGGAAATTTAAAAGATTTTTCTGAGCAAATTAATCCTAAATATGTATTTAGATTAAATCTAAAAGGAAAAACGGAAGATGAAGTATTTGCAAACTTTCATTCTAAAACAAGATATAATGTGAGATATGCTATAAAAAAGGGAGTGGAAGTAGTTGAAGGAAATAGGGAAGATTTAAAAATTTTCTATAAGTTAATGGAAGAAACAGGAAAAAGAGATAATTTTGGTATAAGGCCACTTGAATATTTTGAAAAAATGTATGATGAAATGCAAGGACATATTAAGTTAATTCTTACAAAACATGAAGAAGACTATTTATCAGGAATGTTATTAGTTTTCTATGGTAATAAAGTATGGTATGTATATGGAGCAAGTTCAAATACAAAGAGAAAATTAATGCCAAACTATTTAATGCAATGGTATGGAATAAAGCAAGCGCTTAAAGTTGGAGCAGATATTTATGATTTCCAAGGTGTGCCAGGAGTACTTGATAATGAGAAAAATCACCCAGAATATGGATTATATAGATTTAAAAAGAATTTTGGAGCAGATTTCACAGAATTTATAGGGCAAATATATATTGCATATAAACCTTTTAGATATCATACATTAATGACTTTTCAAAAATTAGATTATATACTTGGAGGTAAAATAAGTAATACAGGATATGCTATAATAGATATAATCAGAAAAATTTTTAAAAAGCCTGTACAAAAACATTAATTGAAATAAATATATAATGATAAAAGAAATATAAGGATAAAAGAAAGAATTTGATATGGATAATATGGATAATATAGAAAAAAACACAGTAAAAGTAGAACCTGGAAATAGGTTTAAAATATTAAAAAAAGTTAGAGATATAATTATATCACCTAAAAATATTAGAAAAGATTTAGAAATATATTCTAAAGAAAGCAAAAGATATATCAGAAAATTAAAATCATTAGTATTATTGATAATGGTATTAATTTTAAGTATTCAATTATATACAACATTAATAAACATACTTAATAAAAGTGTATCAGATAAAACCTTTCCAGAACTAATAATTAAAAATGGAGATATAGATATTGATAGACAATTTGAGGCTTTAAATAATAAGAAAAAAGAACAAGAAATTATACAAAAAGCTTTAAATGATATTAATAATGTATCTCAAGATAAACAAAAAGAAATAAATAAAGATAAAAAAGTAGATAAAGAAAAAAAAGATTCAAAAATATCTAAAGATACAAACTTAGATGAGATATTAGAAGGTGAAGTAGATAAAAGGCAAATAATTGATAATTCTAATAATTTAAAATATGTATATATTAGAAAAATATCTGAAGACAATTCTAAATTACTAGAAAAAAATAATATATCTTTGAAGACTTTAGATGATTTATACAAAAAAACATATATTGAAGAATTAAATTCAGATTTATCAAAAATATCAATAAATGAAAAAATATCAAAAATAATATATAAAAAACAAAGTGAAAGATTAAATAAACAATTAAAAGATAATACTAATAATGTAAATTTAGTTATACAGAAAGAAGTGATAAATGTATTTTTTCCATATTCAAATATGCCATATTCATTAGATGCAAAAACTCTTAGTGAAATAGGTAGACATGGAGCTAAAAATTATACACAAAATATTATAACTAAAGAAATGGTAATTGCAGGATTTAATTCAAATACAATTAAAATAATGACAATATTCATATTTATGATACTATTATATGTGTTTATGTATTTGATATTAACAATATATCTATGGATTGCAAAATTATTTGGAGAAATAGTTTTAAAAGTATTAGTAGTATTTAAGATATTTAATTTAAATACAATAAATATTAAGAATATATTAACATATAGTTTGACCTTACCATTAATGTTTTTATGTATAAATTTATCATCAAATGTAATTTATGCAGTAATACCTACAAAAGAAATACTAAATGTATCAAGATATTCAATATATACATCAATGATTATATATGTAATATATATTATACTGTTTGCAATGATACATAAATATATACCACTTACAAAAGAAGATGAAGAATATATTAAAGAAAAAAATAATAAATTAAATAAATATTAATAGTATAATAATATAATACTATAATAATAATTATTAAACTATAGAAAGGAATAAGATGAAAGACGAAGAAATAGTTGATAATGAATATGAAATAAATCCTGATAATATTTATGATGGAGAATATGAAAAAGAAAAGGAAAGAGAAAAAGTAAGTAATAATATTAATGATAATGATACTGAAAATATTAAATCTGAAAATGATGTATCTGAAAAGAAAGAAGTGATAGATACAGAAAAGATAGAAGATAAAAAGCAAAAAGATAATAAATTAAAAATTAGGAATAAAAACCAAAACAAGAAAAATATTTTAACAGATTTAATAATTAGTTTTAATGTAGCTATAGGTATATTTTTAATACTTGCAGTACTAATATTAATACTTACAGGAAATGGAAAAGTAATTTCAAACTTCTTAAAATTAAATAAGGATAATGATAAAAATTATACATATACAAAATTCATACAAGAATTAAATAATGATAAAATTTCTAAAATTGATATAAGGCAAGGTACAAAAGTTGCAAGTATAGTTTTAAAAACTGAAGAAGAAATGAAACAAGAAGCAGAAATTATATCAAAATTTAAAGATGATAGAAAAAAACAAATAGAGGAAATTACAAATCTAAAAAAAGCACAAAAAGAAGAATTAGAAAAAAACAAGAAAGAAAATCCACAAAAATATTTATCACAAAAAGAAGAATTAGAAAAAAGAACTAAAAAAGTAAATGTACCAACATTAGATAGTTTTACAGAAATAATACAATCTAAAATAACTGAAGGTAAAAATGTAGAATTTAATGTAAAAGACGCAGATACATTTGCAAAAATGTTAGATAGATTTTTTGCAATATTACCAACAATATTAATAATAATATTTTTAGTATTATTATTTAAAATGCAAATGGGTGGAAAAACAGGTAAGGTTATTGAACCAGATGAAGGTAAAATGACAAAAATTAAATTTAAAGATGTGGCAGGATTAAATGAAGAAAAAGAACAATTATTAGAAATAGTAGACTTTTTAAAAAATCCAGAAAAATATGAAAAAATGGGAGCTAAAATACCTGCTGGAATATTACTTTATGGACAACCTGGAACAGGTAAGACATTAATTGCAAAAGCAATAGCTGGAGAAGCTGGAGTTCCATTTATATCAGTATCAGGTTCAGAATTTGTAGAAATGTTTGTAGGACTTGGAGCACAAAGAGTAAGAAAATTATTTGAAAAAGCAAGACAACTTTCACCTTCAATAATATTTATTGATGAAATTGATGCAGTAGGAACAAGAAGAAGTGGAAATGCAAACGAGAGTGAAAATAATCAAACATTAAATCAATTATTAGTAGAAATGGATGGATTTAATACAAATCATAAGGTTATAGTGCTCGCGGCTACAAATAGGCCTGAAACATTAGATAAAGCATTATTAAGACCAGGAAGGTTTGATAGACAAATAATCATACCTGCACCAGATGTAAAAGGAAGAAAAGAAATTTTAAAATTACATGCTGAAAGTAAGAAAATATCAGAAGATGTTAATTTTGATGATATAGCACAAAATACAGCAGGATATACAGGAGCAGAATTATCTAACATATTAAATGAAGCAGCAATAATTGCAACAAAAAATAGGACTGAAACAATAACAAAAGAAGATATAGAAGAAGCGCTTAAAAAAGTAATGATAGGACTTGAAAAACAAAATAAGGTTATATCAGAACATGAAAAGAAAATAACTGCATATCATGAATCAGGACATGCAATTGTTAGCTATCTATTACCAACACAAGAAGATGTAAAAGAAGTAACTATAATCCCAAGAGGTATGGCAGGTGGATATACAATGTATAAGACAACTGAAGATAAATCATATATATCTAAGAGACAATTAGAAGAAGATATGATAGGATTAATGGGAGGAAGAGCAGCAGAAGATATAATTATTAAAGATATAACTACTGGAGCTTCAAATGATATTTCAAGAGCAACAAAGATTGCAAGAAATATGATAATATATTATGGAATGAGTGAAAAAATAGGGCCAATCTCACTTGAAGTAGAAGACCCATATGAATTAAATTTCTACGGACAAGACCTAACAAAAGAAATAGGAGTAGAAGTAAAAGAAAAAGTAGAAAAAGCATTCATAACAGCTAAAAAACTATTATTAGAAAATATAGATACATTACATTTATTAGCACAAACATTATTAGAAAAAGAAACTATAAAAGAAGAAGAATTTAAAGAAATAATGGAAAAAACAATAGGTGAAAGAACTAAAATTTAATAAGTTAAATAATTAATAAGTTAAATAATAACTTAAAATACAGGAGATAAAATGGATACACTTGATAAATTATTAATGAAAATGGATATTAAACAATTAGCAAAACTATTATTAATTATATCAATAGTAGGTATAATATCAGTTATAATAGTAATATATTTTGTAATATCTAATGCTAAAAAATCACAAACTATTCGTGAAAATCAAAACCAAACTCAAAATATAGAGAGTATACAAAATCAAATACCAGCATTAGATAAGCTAGATATATTTAAATCAAATGAATAAATATTTTAATAAAGATTAATAATATATTAATGATAAAAAATACTAGAAAAGCGGAATTAGATTGATGAAGATGAAGAAGAAAAGTAAGAGTAAAAATAGAAATATAAAAGAAGTAGCTAAAACAACAGTTAAAAAAGTAGGAAATATAGCTAGATATGATGTTATACATCATGAAAAAAGAGATGTAAGTTTAAGTATTGTATTAAATATAACTAATAGGAAATTAATACAGTATAAAAAGAAATATTCTAAAAATATGAATAAAGGTATGAAGAAATCAAATGAAAACTTGATATATACAGATATTATATTTTCTACTAAAAACTGTATCAAAAATATATTAGAGCAAACATATTTAGATTATGAAATTATAGTTGTTATAGATAATATGGAGAATAATATATATAGTCAAATATCTGAATATATGTATGAAATATTAAAAACCAATAATAACATTACATTTATAAAACTAAATAAGAGAGCAAATACAAAACTAATAGGAAATATGTATGCAAATGGTAAGTATATAACATTTATTGATAACTATAATTATGTATCAAATAAATTGTATAATAATATGCTTAAAAAAACAGAAGAATACTCATATGATATTATAGTATCAGATATTAATTTAGTAGATAAAAATAATAAGTTACTTAGAACAATTTCATCAAATATTGATAGTAATATTCAAAATATTGAGATAGAATACAAAAATATATTACTTGCTAAAATGTATACAAATTTTAATAATAAGGTGATAAAAAAAGAAATAATAGATAAAATTATGGATAATCAAGATATATCTAAAGAATCAATAGATATATTTTTGAATTTCAAGTTGATGAAATTAATTAATTCAATAGCAGTAGTAAAAAGAAATTCAATTAATATATTGTATGATGAAATAATATATGAGTATAGTTATTATACTAGTATTCTTAAAGGAATATCACAAATTAATGAATATGCTAAAACAGAAAAAATGTATGAAAAAGACCCAGATATAGTAGAATATCTAATATTAAAATATATCATATATTTGTTTTTAGATTCAGTTGCTAAAACTAGAAATAGAGCAATATATATAAAAGCAGTAAAAGAATCAATTATATTAGTTAGAAAATTAGCACCTAAATTTTATCAAAAAAAGAATAATATATATATTAATAATCTAAAATCTATAGAAAAATATAGATATATAGGAATATTAAATATGACTAGTATTACAGCTAAAATTATATACTTATTAAACTATAGTATTAAATATGGAAGATATTTTAATTAGAAGATAAAGTAAAGGAAAATAATGGAAGAAATAGAGAAAGAAGAGATAGAACAAGAAAAAGCACAAAAACAAAAATTTAAAAAAACAGAACAATTTCAAATAGAAAGAGCAATACTTACTAAATATAGGAAAAAGATATTTAGACCATTTTGTAAAGCACTGGATAAATATGAATTACTAGAAGAAGGTGATAAAATTGCAGTTTGCATATCAGGAGGCAAAGACTCATTTCTACTTGCTAAACTAATGCAACATATTCAAAAATATGGTAATAAAAAGATTGAACTTAAATTTATTTGTATGAATCCTGGTTATAGTAATGAAACACTAAATATAATTGATAGTTTAGCTAAAAGATTAGGATTAGAATTAGAATACTATAATACAAATATTTTTAATATTGTACAGACACAGAAAAAAGGAGCATGCTATTTATGTGCTAAAATGAGAAGAGGAGCATTATATGAAATAGCAGAAAAATCTAAATGTAATAAGATTGCTCTAGGACATCACTTTACAGATGTAGTAGTAACAACACTTATGAATATATTTTATGGTAGTGAATTTAAAACTATGATGCCTAAATTAAAAAGTGATAATTTTAAAGGACTTGAATTAATTAGACCAATGTTTTTGATACATGAAGATGATATAATAAGGTGGAGAAACGAGTTTAATTTAAATTTTATACACTGTGCTTGCCCTATATCTGATTTCAAAATTGCAAATCATGAAGAAGAACATTCAAAAAGAGATGAGATAAAAAACTTAATAAAAATGCTTAAAAAAACAAATCCAGCAATAGAAAAAAGAATATTTAAAAGTGCAGAAAATATTAATTTAGATGCAAGTATAGCATGGAAATACAAAAACAAAAGATATACTTTTTTAGATGAATATAAGGGGAAATAATGGAATATATAACGATTATAATATGTGCATATAATGAAGAAAAATATATAGAAAAAACAATAGAAAATCTATCAGAACAAGATGATTTAAAATTTAAAGTAATTATTGTAAATGATGGTTCAACAGATAGTACAGGAGAAAAAATTAAAAATCTAATTGAAAAATACAAAGGGAATTTAAAAATAAAATATATAGAAAAAACTAATACAGGATTAGCAGATAGTAGAAATATAGCTGTAAAAAAAGTAAAAACAAAATATTTTATGTTTCAAAATGTACGAGATTATATTGATCAAGATGCAATTAAAATCTTAAATAAGATAATTATGCAATGGGAAACTACTGAATCACAAAAAATAGTAGATGAGGTAGAAAAAAAAGAATTAGATTTAATTAAATTTAATACAAAAACAGTAAATAAATTTGAAGAGTTAATTTCAAGAAATAGGACAACAGAATTTGAAAATTTAAATGGAGAAAATGCATTAAAACAAATAGGGTTTACAGATAACATGATATATTGTGCATCATCATATATATATAGGACAGATTTCTATTTACATCATAATTTTCAATTTGAAAGAGGTAGATATTATGAAGATTATGGGACTTTACCAATAATTGTAGCACTTGCAACAAATGTTATCTCTAGAGAAGAAACATTATATAATTATGTAGAAATAGAGCAAGAAAAAGATAGTACAAAAGAAAATAATAAAATGTTTAAACAAATAGAAGATATATTATTTATATATAATGTTTCATTATTACAAATAGAGAAACAAGAAAATTTAAAAAATATATCTGCAAAAACCTCAAAATTATTAAAAGAAATATATACAAAAGGAATAATAGATATACTTTTAAAACTTTATTTAAAATATGTTGAAAAACAAGAAAAATTAGAAAGAAAAAAAGAATCAAATAATATGTATAAAGCAGAAGCTAAAAAAGAAGCAGAAGAAATAGATAGACTATATAAGGAGTATAAGAAAAAAATACAAGATACTAAAATATATAGATATCTACCAATTAACAGTTTTAAAGATAAAATTTTAAGAACTATTTTAAAGTATGATGTAGAATTATATTTTAAAATGTTATTAAAAAATAAAAAATAATAGTAAATAATAATAAAATTAAATAAATATTAGTAAATTATATTAAATTAGTAGAAAAATAAAAATACATATGGTATTATAGTTAATAGTTAGTTTTGTTGAAAGGATGAGAAATGAAAATAGTAAATAAAATATTTAAATCATATAGTGATAGAGAGATAAAAAGAATACAACCATTAGTAAAAAAAATAAATGAATTAGAAGCAAAATATAGTGCAATGCAAGACAAAGAACTTGCAGGACAAACAGAAATTTTAAAAGCAGAATTAGATAAAGGTAAAACATTAGATGATATTTTACCAGAAGCATTTGCAGTAGTTAGAGAAACTTCAAAAAGAGTATTAGGACTTAGACATTTTGATGTTCAATTAATTGGTGGAATAATCCTACATCAAGGAAGAATTGCTGAAATGAGAACAGGAGAAGGTAAAACATTAGTAGAAACATTACCTGCATATTTAAATGCATTAACAGGAGAAGGAGTTCATATTATCACAGTAAATGAATACTTAGCAAAACGTGATAGTGAATGGATGAGTAAAATATTTAAATTTTTAGGACTTACTGTTGGATTAAATTTAAATCAAATGACAGCAGCACAAAAAAGAAAACAATATGCTTGTGATATAATGTATACAACAAATAATGAATTAGGTTTTGATTATTTAAGAGATAACATGGTAATATACAAGGAAGATATGGTGCAAAAAAAATTAAACTATGCAATCATTGATGAAATTGATTCAATATTAATAGATGAATCAAGAACACCATTAATCATATCTGGAAGAAGTACAAAATCAACAGATCTTTATGAAAAAGCTAATAATTTTGTATTAACATTAGTAAAAAAAGAAGTTATACAAGAAGATGCTAAAGATAAAGAACAAGTAGAAGAAATAGAAAACTATGATTATGTAGTAGATTTAAAATCAAAAGCAGCAACACTTACAGAAAAAGGTGCAAAAAAAGCAGAAGCATATTTTGGACTTGAAAACTTAAATGAATTAGAAAACTCTGATATTGTACATAATATTAATCAAGCATTACAAGCACATGGTATAATGAGAAAAGATATTGAATATATAGTAAAAGATGGAGAAGTATTAATAGTTGACGAATTTACTGGGCGTATTATGGAAGGTAGAAGATATTCAAACGGATTACATCAAGCGATAGAAGCAAAAGAAGGGGTTAAAATTGCTGACGAATCAAAGACACTTGCAACAATAACATTCCAAAATTTCTTTAGAATCTATGAAAAATTATCTGGTATGACAGGTACAGCAATGACAGAAGATAAAGAATTTAAAGAAATATATAATCTTGATGTAGTAGAAGTACCAACAAACTTACCAATAGCAAGAATTGATAAAACAGATACAATATACAAAACTGAAGATGCAAAATTTAATGCAATATTAGAAGAAATAAAAGAAGCACATGAAAAAGGACAACCAGTATTAGTAGGTACAGTATCAATTGAAAATTCAGAAAAAATAAGTAAGATGCTTAAAAAAGAAGGGCTAAAACATGAAGTTTTAAATGCAAAAAATCATGAAAAAGAAGCAGAAATAGTAGCACAAGCTGGTAAATATGGAGCAATAACAATTGCAACAAATATGGCAGGTCGTGGAACAGACATTATGCTTGGTGGAAATAGTGAATTTTTAGCAATTGAAGACATGAAAAGAAATGGTCGTACAGAAGCAGAAATTCAAGAAGCAACAGCATATTATGACACAGAAGATGAATATATTTTAGAATTAAGAAAAGAATTTAAAGAATTTAATGAAAAATACAAAAAAGCAATAGAATCAGAAAAAGAAAAAGTAATAGAAGCCGGTGGTTTAAAAATAATTGGAACTGAAAGACATGATTCAAGAAGAATTGATAATCAGTTAAGAGGAAGATCAGGAAGACAAGGAGATCCAGGAGAATCTATATTCTTCCTATCACTAGAAGATAACCTAATGAAAATCTTTGGTGGAGAAATGGTTTCAAGAGTATATGGAAAACTAGGTGCAGATGAAAATATGCCTATACAATCAAGAATAATAGCTTCATCACTTGAAAATGCACAAAAAAGAGTAGAAGGAATTAACTTTGACTCAAGAAAAAGAACATTAAATTATGATGATGTTATGAATGCACAAAGAGAAAAAATATATGAACAAAGACAATCAGTATTAGACGGAGAAGATATTCATCCATATATTATTAAAATGTGTGAAGATACAGTACTTGAAATAGTATATACATATCAACAAGAAATGTTAGAAAATGAATTAAATGTAGAAGTATTTAAACAAGAATTAATTAACTATCTAACAATAGATACAGTACCAGAATTAGAAAGATATATTGAAGAAAAAGCAAAACTTGTAAAAGAAAATATAACAGAATCAGATGCTAAATCTAAGAAAAACAAAAATAAGCAAATAATAGATATAGATGTATTAATACAACAATTAACTGATAAAACATTAGAACTATTAGAAGCAAAAAAAGAACAAATAGGAGAAGAATTCTCAGAATTAGAAAGAGTAATATTATTAAAAATAGTTGATGATAAGTGGATGGAACACTTAGATAATATGGAAGACTTAAAAAATGGTATTGGTCTTAGAGGATATGCACAAAAAGATCCAGTTGTTCAATACAGAGTAGAAGGTTCTAAAATATTTGATGAAATGATTACAGAAATTAAATTAGATGTAGTAAAATTAATTATGCATGTATATAAAGAAGAAAAAGCAGAAAGAACAACTACAGTTGAAATAACTGAAACAAAACATGGAATACCAGAAAATGTTAAGATAGACAACAACCCACCAAAAGCAAAAACAGAAAAACATACACCAATAGTAAATAGTGAAATAAAGGTTGGAAGAAATGATAAGTGTCCATGTGGTAGTGGTAAGAAATACAAGAATTGTTGTGGGAAATAGTAGTATTTATAATAGCTAGAAAGAATTTATATAACAAAGAAAAAGAAAGTTTAAAAATATGGTTATACTAAAAGGAGATTAGTATGCAAAAGAAGAATCGAAGTAAAATCATAAAAGAATTAATTATGGATAATATCAATGTTTCGCAAGCGATGCAAAGTTTAGATTTAATGTTAGAAGATATTGATGAGAAAGAAATAAAAAAATGGGTAAATAGTGAAATAAATGGATATAAAAATGGGGATGCTCTTCCTAACTATAGAAGAGCTACCACAACCTTAGAAGGAGATTTACAAGTAGGATATTGCATATATAAAAATGTTAATATTCCTATTTCAGATTTAAAATCATTAGAGTTTTTTACAAAGTTTGATATTATAGAGCCTGTTTCTACAATAATACAGATATCAAAAGCAGAACAAGAAACAGAAAGTCACTCATTAGTTTTAGAGGTAAATCCCCTTTTAGTTAATAAATATAAAGCAATTAAGGGTTATGTTATTCGCGCACATAGAAAATTGAGTATATATACTTATAATAATATTTTAGAAATGATTAAATCTAAACTTATAGAAATATTTAAAGTGTTGGAAAGAAATTATGGAAATTTAGATAGTTTATATATAGATTTTTCAGATTCTTCAAAAAAAGATATAGTTATTAAAGAAATAAGCTTGATTGTTTATAATGATAATTCTGTTGAAATGGGAAATAATAATTATATTGAAAATAGTATAGTAGGTAATAAAAATGAGAATTAATATAGGAGATAATAATAAAATAAATAAATCAATAATAGGTAGCAATAATCAAAGAAAAAAAGAAGAAAACAAACTATTTAAAATATTTATAGAAGTGTTAATAGGACTATTAGTAGGTTTAATTGTTGCATTTTTTGTATACAGATTTGGTTGGAATAAATAATAATAAAGTTAAAAGATTAAAAATCCTAATCTAGAAGAAAAACTGAAAATAGAAGGATTTAATAAAGTTTTATAAATAATCCTACAATCCAAGTTTGAATATTTTATTCTTTATTCTTCAAATAATATATTATTAATAAATTTAAGACAAACTATATAGCTTGTCTTTTTATATGATATAATAAATAAAATAATTAATGATATGTTTGAAAAAATGAAGTGGTACAGATAAAAATATTAGTTAAAATATATAAAGTATTAAATTGTAATATAGATGATATTGTCAATTATCAGAAAGGGGATAAATTATATGAAAAAATTAAATGTATTATCATTATTTGATGGGATTTCATGTGGTAGATTGGCTATGAAAAAAGCAAATCTCAAAATCAACAAGTATTATGCTAGTGAAATAAATGAATATGCTATAAAAATTGCTAAAAAAAATTATCCTGATACTATTGAATTAGGAGATGTTAGATATTTAAATAAGGAAATGATAGAAGAAAAAATAGATTTTCTTATAGGAGGTAGTCCGTGTCAATCATTTTCTTTTATAGGATACATGGATGGAATGTCAATAGAAGAGAATGGAATAAAAAAAGATATATTAACTTTGGAAGATTATATAGAAGCTAAAGAAAAAGGTATTAAATTTAATGGATATTCATACTTGTTTTGGGAATATGTTAGGTTATTAAAAGATATAAAACCAAAATATTTTTTATTAGAAAATGTAAATATGATTAAAAAATGGGAAAAAGTTATTACAAATGCTCTTGGTGTTGAACCTATAATAATTAATTCATCATTATTATCAGCACAAAATAGAAAAAGATTATATTGGACTAACTTACCTGTTAAAGGTCATCCTAAGGATTGTAATATTTTACTAGAATCTATTCTTAATGAAGAAGAAAAATATGAAAATATTGGGAATGCTTTAACAGTTCAAAGATCACTACCAAAATTACAAAAAAAATATGGTTATATTCCAAATATGTTTAATGCTTATAATTCAAAGAAAATTACAGATAAATCTCCAACTTTATCTTTAGGGAGTATGGTAACATCATCCTGTGCTACTACAATATTTGTAAAGGACGATGTTGATGGTAAATATGAAGTTCAAAATGGAAAAATTAATTACAATGATAATATTTATAATACAAAATTAGAAGATGGAAAATATATTTTAAGAAAACTAACTCCAGTCGAATGTGAAAGATTGCAAAATTTACCAGATAATTATACTGAAGGTGTAAGTGATACTCAAAGATATAAAATGATTGGAAATGCATGGACAGCAGATGTTATTAGTTGGATTTTTAAATATTATCCTGAAGAGGAGGTTTAATCTAATATGGGAATAAAAAAAATAAATAAAAATAACACATCATCTTATATTTCTGATCAAGAAATTATAGAAATTCATTATAAATTAATAAATACTTTTATTAATAACTTAAAGGTTTATGGTGTGAAACCATTATGGAAAGAATCATTTCAAGATATTAAAATTTCTAAATCTGATATAAAAAATATGAATGATAAAGAATTGCAAATAATTTTTCTATATAAATATAAAAATTGTTTTGTGCATAAAGATTTAGTATCAGAATTTGTGAGAATGCATAAACCAAATGCAGGATTAGATCAGCAAGTAAGACATTTAGGAACACAATATTATTGGTATATCTTAAACAAAGGAGCGAGGGTTCCAGATACTGAAGAAATTGTTCCTTCGGGGTATAATTATTTAGTATCAATCGAAATACCTAATCCAAAATCAATTAAAATGGCTTTTAAAAGAGCTAACAGAAATTCAGCTAAAAATTTTATTGAATTGAAATATGTATATGATAATAGATGTGCAACATGTGGTGTAGAAGAAGAAAAAATGGATTGGAGAACAGGAAAAAAAGTTAAATTACAACAAGGACATATGGATCCAAGAAAAGATTTAACATTAGATAATACAATTCCGCAGTGTGAATATTGCAATCAAACATATTTAGATTATTTTAGGTTTAATGAAAATGGTAGAGTTATTGCTATTAATAATCCAGAAATATTATTGAAATCACCAAAGGATATTCAAGATGAAATGATAGATGTCTTACTAAAGGAAAGACAAAAAAATAACTTATAGTTAAATAGTTTTATAAAAATTATACAAAACTTATATACAAATAGATACCAAATCTTAGTCAAGTATAATGTATTTAAAATAAAAAATAAAGGAGAAATGATTATGGATATAATTGTAGAAGGAGTTGGAAAAAAATTATATACTCCAGATGAAGTTGAAATTGATATTGCTTTTTATACAATAGCTGATTCTTATGATAGTGCATTAGAAAGAGGAACAAAAGATGTTGAAATCTTTATAAAAGATGTACTAGAAAAAATGAATTTTAATAAAGAAATTATGAAAACAAGAAGTTTTAGAGTATATGAAGAAAGCCAATATGATTATGATAAAAAAAGATATTTGAATTTAGGATATGCTTATGCCCAAGAAGCAATTATTAAATTTGATTATTCAATGAATACTATTGCTGAATTTATGGCTAATGTAAGTAAACTAGAAAACTCTCCTAAATATCGTTTAGTATTTAATGTTAAGGATATTAAAAAATGTAAAAATGAAGTTCTTGTAGAAGCATATAATCAAGCAAAAGATAAAGCGGAAACAATTGCGAGAGCTGCTGGAAAAGAATTAAAAGAATGTGTAAAAACAGACTTTAGACCATTTGAAGAAAAAGTTATATCAAGAAGTTTATTAAATAGTAATGATGTGTATATGCAAGATGAACAGTCAATATATGGTGCAGGATTTGATATGAAAGTGCAAGAAACAATGCAAACAATATTTACACCAGAAGATGTAGAAATTACAGAAACATTATACTGTTTATGGATTGCAAACTAAAATAGAAAATAAGTCTTTAGAGTGTAGATAATTAGCTTATTAATTTACATATTTATAACCTTGTTCATAAGCAATAATAATGATGTAATCAATGAGAAATAAAATAATTTAGTTAGTATTATTTAAGGATAGACTCATATTTTAGTGAGTTTATCTTTTTATATATTAAAAATCTGAAACAAAAATTGACAAAGTATTACTAATAATATAAAATTTTTATATAAATAACAATACTTATATAAAAGGAGAAATTAAAATGGAAGACTCATATTTTGATGGTGGATTATTAGAATTAATAGTTTGGAAAATTGTAGGATGTATAATTACATTATTTACTCTAGGATTAGGATTTCCTTGGGCTTTATGTATGATTTATGAATGGGAAGCAAAACATACAGTAATAGAAGGTAAAAGATTAGAATTTGATGGTACAGGAATGCAATTATTTGGAAATTGGATAAAATGGTTATTATTAACTATTATTACTTTTGGAATTTATGGATTCTGGGTACAAATAGCATTAAAAAAATGGATAACAAAACACACAC
>JBQMXM010000015.1:0-21244 GCA_052174015.1 Clostridium sp. | reverse complement strand
ACAATAGACATAAATACAAGTATAAAAAATATATTAATTTTAATATAATATAATATAATTTAATTTAATTTAATACATTAAGGAGAAATATTACGTTGATAAAAGAAAATGAGAAAAACAAAAGATATATGTATTTAGGAATAAACTTAAATAAATCAAAGACAGAAATATTACAAATAATAGATAAAGCATTTAATAAAAGTAATGAAGCAACAATAAATTTAAATGGAATTATAGAATCACAAGATAGAAAAATATATAGATATGTACCAATATCAAAATTAGATATATTAATTACTTCTAGAAGTCGTGATGATAAATTAAAAGATAAGATAAAACATGCAAAATCAATTGTTAAATATATAACACCAATATTAAATGATAATTATAATGCAGATAATGTAGATAATTTAGATAATGTTTCTACAGAAAAAAATATAAATTTTGAAGAATTTACTACATTTGATATATCAAATGTAAATGTAGATGAAAAACAAGAAAATACTATAAAAGATAAAGAAATACAAGATATAGAAAATATTTTAGAAACAGAAGAAATAGCAGATGAAAAATTAGCTCACAAGATAGAAAAAAAATTAGACTCAGAAAATATAAATATAGAAGAAATTAAAGAACATATGGTGTTTTTAAAGATGCTTGAAACAATGTCCTCTTCTAAAATTAAAGAGATTGAGGAGATACAACAAAGTTTTCAAAAAAATGAACCATTTCAAATTTCATACCCTAGAGCACATTTCTTTGAGATTTATTATGTAAAAGAAACAGGAAGATATGTATTACTTATTTGTAGTGATGAAATAGAGTTTAATGAGCTATATTATGTAATACGAAAAAAAATACAGTGGAGTAAAACACAACTAGAAGAATATATTTATACACCAATATCACAAGTAGAATATAGTGAAACAATATTAAAAAGTAATGAAATTTTAGAACTTGAAGATGAGTTATGGTATTTTACTAAATCATGGCCGATGACTTATGAATTATATGATTTGAAGCAAAACTTATCATTAGTAGTATATGGAAAGATAGATATATATAATGGATTATTAAGTACATATAGGTTAAAATTTAAAAGTAGAGAAGAAGCATTACAATTTTTAAAATTAATTAAAGCACTTGCAATATTAGAAAAGAAAACAGATAAATATTTAACTTTTAGTCCAGTTATATCTAAAAAAGCAGGTTTAGAATTCACATATGAAGAAAATGTATTTACCTTTGAAGATTTACCTGAATTTCTATTTTTAAAATATGACCAAATATATAATGAATTATTAGTATTTGCAGAAAAAAAGCAAGAAACAGATGTAAGATATAATATATTAGAGGGGAAAAAAGAAAGATTAGAAGAAAAATTAAATATATTACAAAATAATATATTAATGTTTCAAAATTCAAAGAAAAATATATTTTCAAAAGTATCATATATGTTTAAAAAAGACCCTTTAAAACAAGTAGAAAAAGAAATTAAAACTAAGATAGGCGATGAAAAAGTATTAGAGTTAGAAGCAAATAAGGAATTAAAACAAGTAGAAGAAAAGAAACAAAAAGAAATAGAAGCAGAATTAAATTTTAAAGAAAAATATCAACTAAAAGGAAATTTTTGTACAATTGAAGAATTTTTAAATATATATGAAGAATACTTAAAACAAAGAAAAGAATATGGAAATAATATTAAAGATATAGAATCAATTACACCAATAATAACTAATTTAGAATATAATGTTACAAATGCAATAAAATATATTACAGAAATATCAATGGAAAAGAAAAGTCTTATTGGATTTTTAAAATATACTAATAAAGATAATTTAATGAAATTAAAACAAACATTAGAAGTTGAAAATACAAATATAAATCAGATTGAAAATAATAATGGGACAAGTAAGTTAAAAACATTTAATTTTGAATTAGATTATAGTATATTTGGAGAAAATATAGATTCACAAAATAGAGAAAATTTAACAGAAGATGAAATTAATGGAATATATTTAGCAATAAATGGTATGCTTAAATATATTAATATGGTAAAACAACAAAATATTAATGAAGAAAGTCTAGAATTATATTTAAAAACACTACAAAAAGAATATGAAGAATATGTAGAAAAAAGTGGAGCAGAATATGATATATTTGGTAATATATCAAAAGATCAAAAAATAAGATATATCAAAGATAAAAGTTTTAGAGAAACAGATAGGAATAAATTTCAAATATTAAAATATACTAAAGAAATTCAAAAATTAGATATTATAGAAAAAATGTATGAATGTCTAAAAATATTAGAAAGTTCAATAGAAAAAATAGTTATAAATAAAAATATAGATATATATAAGATAGGAAATTGGAGTTTAAAAATAAAAGAAGACGTATATGATATATATAATTTAGATATAAATGAAGAATTAAAAAATATAAAAGAAGAAGACAGTTCATTTAATTTATTTCATTTGGAACTTAGCTCAGAATTTAAAGCATTATTCTTATCAAATATATTCTTCTATAATAATCTAAATAAAACTTTACCACTTGGTATGGACATATCATCACAAGTACTATTAGATATGTCTAAATATACATATAGGTTAAAAGAAATACGAAAAGTACGAGTAACAAAAGAAGAAGGTATGAAAGCAATTACTAAAAATTTAAATATTCATATATATAAGGTATATAAAAAACATTAATTGTATTAAATGGATAAGGAAAAACAATGATTAAATTAGAAGTTATAGATATAGCAATAAATGGAGATAAAATAGCAAAAGATAATCTAGGTAAGGTATATTTTTTAAAATCAAATAAAATACAAATAGGCAATATAGTATATATCAATGAAGAAAATCAAGATATATTAAAAGTAGAAATAACAGAAAAAAATATCTTACCTAAATGTTTTAAAAATAATATGTGTAATAATTGTCCATTAATGCCAATTAAATATATATATCAATTAGAATTAAAACAAAATATAGTAATACAAGCATTAAAAAAACAAGGTAAGTTAACTAAAGAAGAATTAGATAAATTAAATGTAACTATAGTTTCAGACGAAAATATATTTAAATATAGGAATAAGATAGAATTAACTTATGATAGTCAAAATAATATATGTGGTTATGTGAATAATATAGGAAAAAGTATATCAAAAAATGAGTATAATAAAAATATATTAAAAATAGATGAATGTATACTTACAAAAAATAATATTAATAGAGTTATTAAAAATATATATGATATAATTTCAGATATATTAACTAAAAAAGAAATACTAAATTTAAGTAGAATAATGATTAGAGAAAACTATTTAGGTGAAATAGATATTAATTTTAAGCTAGATAAAGATAATATAAAAGATGATGTGAAAAATGATATAGAAAATAATATAGATAAAAAGATAGAAATAAAACTTTTAAAAAATAATATACATAGAATATCAATAAATGATAAAATTAAGTATATATCAGATAAAGAATATGAATTTAAAATGAAGATTGGAAAATATATATTTAAATTAGATACAAGTAATTTTTTTCAAGTAAATGATTTTATGACATATAAGTTATATGATGAAGTAATCAAAAAAATGTTAACAATTGATAATTATAAAGATAAAAAAGTTTTAGAACTATATTCAGGAGTTGGAACAATAACTATATATTTAGCTAAATATGTTAAAAATATTTTAGGTATAGAAATTAACCAAAAAGCAGAACAATTAAGTAAAGAAAATGCTAAAATAAATAAAGTTAATAATGTAAACTTTAAAAGTGGAGATGCTAAAAAATTAATAGATAAATATATTAATGATTATGATATATTAATAGTAGACCCACCAAGAAAAGGGATTAGTAAACAAGAAATATCACAGATACTAAATTCTAACATACAAAATATTATATATGTATCATGTAATCCAGTTACTTTAGCTCGTGATATATCATATTTAAAAGAAAAATATGTTTTAGATAATAATATTAGTATTATAGATATGTTTCCAAATACAAACCATGTGGAATGTATAGCATTATTTTCCAAATTTAATGTCAATTAATATATAAGTGTTAAAATAAAGTATTTAAAATAAAGCAAGAATTTAATTATTAACAGGAGAATAAGATGAGACTATGGCATGAACAAATAATTAATATATTACCTAAAAACCAACTTCTTGGTCAACATAGAGAATGTTGTGCACTTAGGGGAAATGGATGGAAAAAGAAACATAAAACAGTAGATTATGTATTTTTATATTCTCCATATCACTTATTTATTTATCATTCATTAGTTATGGATGAAATGGAAAAAAGAGGTTACAAAGTTTCTATAGAATGGAGAGATAAAAATTATAGGGGAAAGAAAGCAGAGAATTACTATAATCTTGAAGAAAAAATTATTGATAGCCCAATTTATAAAGAACATGATAATGAATATTTAGTAGAATGTTTAGAAAATTTACGAAAAAAAGGAATAAAATTAGAAATATATGAAATGGAGAAAAGTTATGAATAAAGATAATATAAAAAAATATATACCATATATAGTAATAGCATTAATATATTATTTAATGCCAACTTTTCTTGCAATAGATACAGGAAGTGGAATCTTTGTTTTACTATTATTAATACCAATTATAGTTTTTTTTATATCAATATTTTTCTCAAAAAAACAAGGATTTAAGTGGTATTTTTCAGTAATAGTTGGTGTATTATGGTTACCAAATATAATTATATTAAATGATAGTGCAACAATTTATGCATTTATATATGCAGTAATTAGTATTTTTGGGCAGTTATTAGGTATGATTATACAAAATAAGGAATAAGTGAAAAGAAGGAAAAGATATGATAGAAAAAAAGAAGTTATTTATAATTGTAGGATTAGTATGGTGTTTAGCAGGAAGCATGGTAATAAATACAGGAATTAAATCATGGTTATTGTTTAATTCATTATTAATTGATGTATTAGCAGTTGCAATATATATAATATTTTACTTACAAGTTTTTAGTAAATTAGTTAAAAAACATGAAGAAAGAATTATAAGTAATATTAATGATAAAATGAAAGTATGGCAATTTTTTGATAAAAAGAGTTATATTATAATGGTAGTAATGATGTCATTTGGGATTGTATTAAGAAAAAGTAATTTATTACCAATTAGTTTTTTTAGCTTTTTTTATACAGGATTAGGATTAGCATTATTTTCATGTGGACTCAGATTTCTATACTTGTATTATAAGCATAAGAATAATTAGTCTTTACAAAAGTCTTAAATTATGTTACACTACTTATGTAAATGTTTTAAATTTGATTAAATAAAGTCAACTTAGGATATGGCGGCATATACTCAGTATTGTTGACTGGAGAAAAAGTATGAAAAAATTTTATGAAACATCATTAAGTGAGCCAAGAAACGATTTGGCAGTAATTGAGTCTATTGTATATATGGATGAAATTGATCCAAATATAAGGCAGTTGTTTATCTTAGAAATCAAGAGGCTTGAAAAAGAGTTGATATTTAAAATCAATAAAAATATTAATAGTAGTAAAAAAATCCCTGTTGATGTTATGAGAATAATCAAATCATATTATGAATCTGTTGTAGATAAAATAAAGCTGTTATTAGCTTTATTTAAAAAGGGAGATATCACAGCGGCAGACAGAGCAATGCTAAAAAATATCTTTGAAAGGCAGAATAAGCTTATAGAAGATATTTTGAAGATTCAAGGCTGGGAATTGAAAGATATAAACCCACATATGAATCGTTTGTGTCTGTATATGCAGCTAACAAAAGTTGAGTATGACAAAGAAGAAGAATATTTTGCATCTGATTACATTCTATATGGAATCATGACTAAAATGGGACTTAAGTTAGACTGTGATGTAAATAAATTCATTATATAAATTTTTTAAATTTTATAGAAAGTGAATTTATTAATAAAAAACATAAGGAGTGATTAATATGGTAAACACTTACCAAAGTGAAAGGTTTTGTAGTTCTGCTACATTTGAAGAAGATAAGGAGATGCTAATAAAATTAGCTACATCTGGTGTATCAATTAGCTTTTATGAAGAGTTCCTACAAGGAATGAAGCAGGTACAATTTTTAATTAAAAACATGCTAGATCATCCTAGGAGATACAATTGTGAACTTTATCCTAAGGAGGAAATATTATTAGCTCAATATTTAGATTTAATAGAAAGTAGGGTTACAAATATTTCTAGAATGTTTTATACTAAGCGATTTGACTTTGAGTCTTTAAGAGAAGACTATAAAAGAGAGATGGAGATAATTAATATCTTTTTAAAGCGTGTTGCTAAAGAAGAGATTAAACCAAAAAATAACTTTGGAGCACTTATGAATAAATATGGTATAGATACTTTATTCATAGAAAATCCAACTTTTAATAATATATATCATTTTAATAATGATTATATATTATTATCTATTCTTTCAAGGTTAAAAAGATCTTAAATTTTTTAAAATAACAACCAAAATTTGGTTGTTATTTTTTATATGAATATATTTTATGTACAAATTCTTAGTTGACATAAAATGTTAAAGGTGCTATAATAATTACATACATATCAATATTAATACTGATGTTGATATATAAATATTAATTAAATTACACTATAATTTAGTGTAATTAAGGAGGGGAAAACATATGGAATTAAGAAAATTAACTCCAGAATCTGCAACAATAGCAGAAGATAGTAACTTGATAAAATATTTATCAGAAAGAAGAGTAGATGAAGAGTTTTATGAACTTTTCTTAGCAGAACTTAAACGGTCTCTGTATATTATTAGAAATGTAATTGATATGCATGAATGTGGTTCTAATGTACTTTCAAATAAGGGGATAAGGTGTTTAGAAAACTATGCTAGTTTGGCTGAAAAAGTAATAGACTTAATAGAAGAAAGTTTTTCCAATATGAATTGCAATAATGCAGCTCTAGGTAAACTGAAACTAAATCTATTAGAAGAAAGAAGAATAATATTAAATTTTGCGAACAGTCTTCCAAAAGAAAGACTAGAAGGGATACTATATGATAATTACTTAGACTATATTGTGAAAAGATATGTTAATGCTTCAAAGCATCCAGTGAATAATAACATTGAGTATTTCAACAACGATTATATACTATTGGGAGTATTAAAACTAATGAATCTCTTCTAAAACTAAAAGCAATTATTAATTCTTTAAAATAACAACCAAAATTTGGTTGTTATTTTTTTATTTATAAATATAAATATAAATAAATATTTATTTCTACATATCTTTATATTTTCTGCATGTTTAAGTTTTCTATAAATAGATATTATTTACAAAAAAAGTGAATTATGCTATACTATTTATGTAAATATATTTTATGTGATTAAATCAGCTAAGATTATAGAGGTATAATTTAGTATTGCTGATTGGAGAAAAAAATGGCGAGTTTCAGTATACCAAATCAAGATGCAACAATAATAAAAGAATTAGTTATATCAGATAATGTTAATAAACATTTAAAATCAATAATTATTTCCGAAATGAAGAAATTTCAAGAAGAAGTAAATGATATGATTAATAAAGATAATTCTTTTAAGGAGAAGATATCAGATGAAAATCTAGAAGTCATAAATAAATATTATGAACAAATAACAATTAAAATCAAAATTATTGAAAGATTATTTAAAACTAATGAAATTAATCAAGAAGATATTAAAAAATTAAGAAACCTGTTTATAGCTCAGAATGCTAATATTAGACAGTTATTATTTAATAATGATTTTAAAATTAAAGATGTTCAGGCAGAAGAAAATAGAATAATTCTTTATATGGTCGCTATGAATTTTTTACATGATCAAAAATTAAAAATTTTAAATGCTGATTATATTTTTAAAGCTATAATATCTTTATTAAAAGAAACTTAGAAAATAATAATGTTGCTAATATTTATTTAGTATAAAATAACAACCAAAATTTGGTTGTTATTTTTTCTATTGTTTTACAAAAAATATAATAAGTGTTATACTTTAGACATCATATATTTTAATAATATAAATCTTATTATTTTTTAATAAGATGAAAGGAGATGCTATATGAAAAAAGTGTTAACAAAAACAATTATAGCAAATGATTCAAAAACATTAGTAAAATTATTTGCTGCTAATTTTGATAATAAATTCTATGTGGAATTTATTGAAGAATTAGAAAGATTAATAAAAAAATTTCAAGAAATTTATGAGATTAGTAATCGGCCTTTAAATATAAAATGTGTAAATCTGGAAGAGCTTGAAAGATACATCCAAGAATTAAAACTTAAAAATCAAATCCTATTAAGTATGTATAGATATAAGGATGAAAGTGAGAATTTTATAGAAGTTTTAAATGAAATATCTGATAGACAACTTGTGTATTTGAATTTGTTATATAATCAACTATCTATAGAAGTTTCTATAGATAAGATTGCATCTAACAATATGCTACATATAATTATGCAAGAATATAATATAGAGTTTCCAGAAAATGTATTTCAGATAGATTATATAACTGATGGGATTTTAGATTATCTAATATCAAATGGTTTAGGCAAAGAAAAGCTAATTAAGAGAATATTTAACAGATTGTTTAAATAATCATATAAAAAGTAACAACCAAAATTTGGTTGTTACTTTTTTTAATTTAAATTTATAATTTTTGTGAAATTTTACAAAATTTATAAATTATGTTATACTTTTTAACAATAGTTATTATAACTAAAAAAAATAAACCTTATTATATTTTAATAAGGTAAGGAGGTAATTTATATGAAAAATAATATAGAAATTCAAAATATTATAATTAATGATAGTAAATTATTAATTGATCTATTTTCAAAGGGAGAATCTAATAAAGAAATAGAAAAAAATTTTTATCTAGAATTTCTAGATGAAATTGAAAGATTAATCAGTAAATTCAAAAAAATTAGAAAGGTACTTAAAAGTAATAAGGGCTCAAGAATAGTTAATTATGATGATATGAAGGTTTTAAAAAAGTATTTAACTGAATTAAAATATCAAAGGAAAATTATAATTTATATGAGTACCTATCAAAGAGATGGTCAAGGCTATGAAAAAACTTTAAAAACAATTCTTAATAATCAATTACTATATTTAAAATTATTTCATGGACAATTTATGCCATCAATTATTTTTGATGAAATTAAAGCACATAATAGCTTGCAGTCAATTATGCAACAATATAATATAGAGTTTCCAAAAAATTCTTTTGAAATTCATTATATAATGGAAGGAATGCTAAACTATTTAAATAGTAAGTTGATAGAAAATAAGTTTTAAATACTGATTTAATATAGAAAAAATTAATTAAAGTATAAAAAAGACATAACTTAAATTATGAGTTATGTCTTTTTTAATATATTTCTGTCAAATATGTTTGAACTTTCTACAATTATTAAGTATTTCTACTAAGATTTTAGTTGACATAATTAGCAGAAAAGGGTATAATTAAGATATGATAAATTAATATATTAAGTCAATCTATACTATAGTTTGATAAAAGGAGGAAAAAATAATGAAGGAGTATTTAGAATTTTCATCAATTGATGAAGATATCAAAGGTTTACATTCAGTAATCACTTACTTTAACCGGAAAGAAAATGTGAATTATAGGAAGGGTAAAAGCTCTAATAGTTTAATTTCTCATAGTATGGCAGAAATAGAAAAAAACTTTTGTCAAGAATTTCTTGAAGAATTTTCAACTAATATATGGTGTATAAATATGACTAGAAACCATATAGAAAATCAGGAATATAGAGAGATATTAAATGAATATGCAAATTTAATGTATGCTAAACTTAAGTTATTTAAGCAACTATTTAAAAGTTTTGATTCTTCTAAATCAGAAGAATTGAAAGATAACTTAGAAAGCGAACAATTGCTTATTATTAAATTTCTTTCTCTAATTGAAAGTGAAATTGAAAGTGATTTTCAAATTAAGCCTTATAGCTATAATAATCTAGCTTTGATATTAACAGCATATAATGTAAGAGGGCATTTTAACTCCTCTAATGCAAACATTTTTGCAAACGATTCCATATTAATGTCTCTGTTATATACAATAGGCGTAAAAGAATATGTGGATAGAAGTGTTAAAATTAAGAAAAGTAAAAAGAATTATAATAGTTATTTATTAAAATTTTTGCATTATAATAGCTATAACAAAAAAATAATTCTAGATTAGATTTAAAATAACAACCAAATTTTGGTTGTTATTTTTATTTATTTATTTATATTTATATTTATTTCTTTTTATTTATATTTGTATGTATATTGTATTTGTATTAGTGTTTTCTACACAAATTTATATAATAACTTTAATCAGGACTTTACATAATTTAAAATTCATGTTATAATATTTTGGTAAAAAAATTATATAAAATCTACTATATTTTAGTAGGTTGGGAGGTAAAAATGGTAAATTTTAAAAGTAAGTTAGTAACAATTGTATTGGCAGTAGTAATTTTAATGTCAATAACAACAGAAGGTTTTGCAGCAAATAATATTTCGTTCCTTAGGAATGACAATAAAGTGCTTGCAAATAGTACAAATTCTTTGGATCCAAATGATCCAAGAAGTGTAGAAATTTTTAGAAGTGCGTTTAAAGGATGCATTAGGGGAAAAAAGACTATGATGGAAAATGACCCAAAAGCATTTTTGGAAATGCAAACAAAGAGTGGAATTAATCCATTCTTTGCAGCAGCAGTTAGTATTGTTGAAACAGGTGGCGGAGTAGCAGCTTCAAAAAGAATGAGACGCTTAAATAATTATTTTTCTGTAGGAAGAATACGTTATAAAAGTCAATATGACTCTATTATAGGGTTTGGTAACTTTATGAAAACTTCAAAATATTACTTACCAAGAAAAAAAGACACCGTGTATAAGGTGAGTAGAACATATTGTCCATCAAATGCTGGTCTATGGAATTATAGAGTTACAAGAGAAATGGATAAAGCATTTGGAAAAGCAAACTCAGAAATTCAGAGAATAAACAATATTCAGTAAAAATAAAAAGATATAATAGTATTTATATATTATTATATCTTTTTTCTTTATACTTTATACTTTTTTATATTTTTGATATATATGTTATTGTTAAATTTTTTGTATTTTAATCTAACCCTAAAATTTGTTTTGCACGAATGATGTCATCATTTGTAGCGTTTCGTATATGAGACAATGGATATTTAATATTTAAATTTTCCCATTTAGACTTACCTAAATCAGTATATGGTAATAATTCTATCTTTTGTATATTATGCAATGTAGATAAAAATTCTTTTAATTTTAATAAATCATTTTCATCATCTGTTAATGTAGGAACTAATACTTGCCTAATCCACACAGGTTTGTTAATTGAATTTAGATATTTAGCAAATTCAAGTTCTAAAGTATTTGGATATCCACATAATTCTTTGCATTTTTGACTATCAATATGTTTAATATCTAATAATACTAAATCAGTATATTTTAAAATTTCTTTTATGTTGTCTGTGATTTCAAACATACCAGAAGTATCAATAGCAGTATGAATATTATGATATTTTAATTCTTTTAATAATGCAAGTGTGAATTCTTGTTGTAATAATGGTTCACCACCTGAAAGAGTAACTCCACCATTTGAAGCTTTAAAATATGATAGATATTTTAAAATCTTATTAGAAACTTCTGAAACAGAAAGTTGTTTACCAGTATTTTGAGTCCAAGTATCACGATTATGACAATACTTACAAGCAAGTTTACAACCTTGCAGGAATACTACAAAACGAATTCCTGGACCATCTAAAGTTCCAAAAGTTTCATAAGAATGGATATATCCTAGAGTATCATTATATTTGTTCATGTATAGTCCTATTAATTACATCAAGTTGTTGTTTTCTAGTTAATTTTGTAAAGTGTACAGCATAACCAGAAACACGAATAGTTAATTGTGGATAATTTTCAGGATGTTCCATAGCATCTAAAAGTAGTTGTCTATTAAATACATTAACATTAATATGATGAGCAGATTGTCCAAAATATCCATCAAGTAGTGAAACTAAATTAGAAGTTTTAATTTCTTCTGTATTTCCAAGTGTGTTTGGAGTGATAGCAAAAGTATATGAAATACCATCTTCAGCATATTCATAAGGTAACTTAGTTATAGAGTTAAGAACAGCTAAAGCACCATTAGTATCACGCCCGTGAAGTGGATTTGCACCTGGTCCAAAAGGCTCACCTTTTTTTCTACCATCAGGAGTTGAACCTGTATTTTCACCATAAACAACATTTGAAGTAATTGTTAATATTGAAAGTGTTGTTTTTGAATTCCTATATGTACGATGAGTTTTTAATTTTTTCATAAATGAGATAGTAATATCTTTTGCAATATTATCAACTCTATCATCATCATTACCATATTTTGGAAAATCACCTTCAATTTCAAAATCTATAGCAATACCTTCATTATTGCGAATAGGTTTAACCTTAGCATATTTAATTGCAGAAAGAGAATCAGCAACAACAGAAAGTCCTGCAATACCACATGCCATAGTTCTTAATATATCTCTGTCATGAAGAGCCATTTCTATATTTTCATAAGCATATTTATCATGCATATAGTGGATTGTATTTAAAGCATTAATATATTGTTTAGCTACATAATCTAATACTAAATTAAACTTATACATAACTTCATCATATGACAAGTACTCACTAGATATTTTTTCAAATTTAGGAATAACTTGATTAAAAGTCATTTCATCAACACCACCATTTATTGCATAAAGTAGTGATTTAGCTAAGTTGCATCTAGCACCAAAAAATTGCATTTGTTTACCAATTCTCATAGCAGAAACACAACATGCTATACCATAATCATCACCCCAATATTCTCTCATAAGGTCATCATTTTCATATTGTATAGAACTTGTAGCAATAGAAGTTTTAGAACAGAATTTTTTAAATCCAATAGGAAGACGTGTACTCCATAAAACAGTTAAATTAGGTTCAGGAGCAGGTCCAATTGTATTTAATGTATGTAATATTCTAAAAGAAGATTTTGTTACTAATGTTCTACCATCAATACCCATACCACCAATAGATTCAGTTACCCATACAGGGTCACCTGAAAATAGTGCATCATATTCAGGAGTACGTAAAAACCTTACTAATCTTAACTTTATAACAAAATCATCAAAAAGTTCTTGAACTTGTTCTTCTGTAATTAATCCTTGTTTTAAATCTCTTTCAATATATATATCAAAAAATGTAGATGTTCTACCTAAACTCATTGCAGCTCCATTTTGTTCCTTTATAGCTGCTAAATATCCAAAATATGTCCATTGTATAGCTTCACGAGTATTAGAAGCAGGAAGTGAGATATCATATCCATAAAACGAGGCCATTTCTTTAAGCTCATGTAATGCTTTAATTTGCATTGATAATTCTTCTCTAAGTCTAATAACATCATCCATTAAATCTTCTTCTACAGTTTCATTATATTGATTAATTTTATCTTGGATAAGTGCATCAACACCATACAAAGCAACACGCCTATAGTCTCCAATAATTCTACCACGACCATATCCATCAGGAAGCCCAGTTATTAAATGGTTTGAGCGAGCAGTTCTAATTTCATCAGTATATGCTGAAAATACACCATCATTATGTGTTTTTCTGTATTTTGTAAATATTTCTTTAATATTATCATCTAACTTAACATTAGCAGAATCACAAGATGTTTCAACAATTCTAATTCCACCATTTGGCATAATTGCTCTTTTTAAAGGTTCATCTGTTTGTAATCCAACAATAAGTTCTAAATCTTTATCAATATATCCTTCCCTATGTGAAACAATTGTAGAAGGTATGTCTGTAGATACTTTTAAAACACCTCCAGATTCTTTTTCTTCTTCATATAGTTTTAGAACTTTATTCCATAAATTTTTTGTTCTATCTGTAGCATTTGCTAAAAAACTATCATTTCCTGTATATGGAGTGTAATTTTTTTGAATAAAATCACGAACATTAATTTCATCAGTCCAAATACCAGAAATAAATTTATCCCATTGTTTAAAATTCATATATTCTCCTTTACTTAAATTTAAAATATTAATATTTATAATGTAATATCTATATTATATAAATTATATATTTATACTACTATAATTTATATATCAAACAATAATATATAACATATTTGAAACATTGTTAAAGTATAATTAACTCTAATGCTTTAAATATTTAAAATTATATAGGGAATATTATTGTTGTTTTTGCTCAAAAATATGGTATAATATATCAAGAAAGGTAGTTATGTTAGATAGTAATCAATTACAATTAGAATTAAAAAAGATAGAAAAAAAATTAATTAATATACAAGAATATATAGTTTTAGAAGAATTAGAACAAAAAAAACAGGACTTAGAAGAAATTATGTCTAAGCCTGATTTTTGGAATGAAAATACAAATCAAGAAAAAGTTTTAAAAAATCTAAAACAAATAAATAGTAAAATAAGTTGTATGGTAAATATAAAAGCAGAAATATCTGATATTAAATATGGTATAGAATTGTTAAAAGATTTAGGTGCTGATGCAGAACTTGAATCAGAAATTGAATCTAAAATACATAAAGTAAATAAAGAACTTGAAGATGCTGAAATGCTAGAATTGCTTGGAGATAAAGAAAACTTAAATGCAATACTAATGTTACATTCAGGAGCAGGTGGTACCGAAAGTTGTGATTGGGCATCTATGCTTTACAGAATGTATACAAGATGGGCAAATGATAAAGGGTATGATATAGAAGTTATAGATATACAACCAGGAGACATTGTAGGTTTTAAAAGCATTACTATTATTATTAAAGGAGAGTACGCATCAGAATTATTAAAAGGAGAAATGGGAGTACATAGATTAGTTAGAATTTCACCATTTGATTCATCTAAAAGAAGACATACATCATTTGCATCTGTAGAAGTATTACCTGAATTAAACGACGAAATAGATATAGAAATATCACCAGATGATATTAGAGTAGATGTATTTAGAAGTAGTGGAGCAGGTGGTCAACATGTAAACAAGACAGAATCTGCTGTTAGAATAGTACATATACCAACAGGAATAGTAGTTAATTGTCAAAATGAAAGGTCTCAAATAAAAAATAGAGAAAAGGCAATGAAAGTACTTAAATCTAGACTATATAATAGACAATTAGAGATAGAAAAAGAAAAAAAGAAAGAATTAAAAGGAAAAGAATCACAAATAGCATGGGGAAGTCAGATTAGGTCATATGTATTTCATCCATATTCATTAGTAAAAGATCATAGGACAAATACAGAAGTTGGAAATGTATATTCAGTAATGGATGGAAACATATCCCCATTTATATATGCATATTTGGTAAGTGAAAACAGGAGGAATAATGGAACTAAGTGAATTTAGTTATGAATTACCAGAAGAATTAATAGCACAAACTCCATATTTAAAAAGAGATGAAGCTCGTCTTTTAGTAATAGATAGAGAAAGTGGAGAATATGAAGATAAAATATTTAAAGATATATTAGAATATATAGATGAAGGAGATTGTTTAGTCTTAAACGAAACTAAAGTATTACCTGCAAGAATTTATGGAAAAAAACAAACAGGTGCACTTATAGAGATGTTGTTACTAAAAGAAGTTGAAAAAGATATATGGGAAGTTATGGTTAGACCAGGTAATAAAGTCAAAGTGGGTGCTGTTGTATATTTTGGTGATTTACAATCAGATACATTATACAATACCCCATTACTTAAAGCAGAAGTTTTAGAAATATTAGAAGATGGATTACGTAAGGTTAAATTTACATATACAGGTATATTTAATCAGATATTAGATGAAATAGGAGTTATGCCATTACCACCATATATAACTGAAAAATTAGAAGAACAAGAAGCATATCAAACTGTATATGCTAAAAATTTAGGCTCATCAGCAGCACCTACAGCAGGACTTCATTTTACAAAAGAATTACTTAAAAAGTTAGAAGAAAAAAATGTAAATATTGTAAAGATTACATTACATGTAGGTATAGGAACATTTAGACCAGTTAAAGTTCAAAACATATTAGAACATAAAATGCATACAGAAGAATATGTTGTATCAGAAGAAGCGGCAAGAATAATTAATGAAACTAAAAGAAACGGAAAAAAAGTAATTGCAGTTGGAACAACAAGTTGTAGAACACTTGAAACAGTAACAGATGAAAATGGAGTAGTATATCCACAAAGTGGTTCAACAAACATATTTATATATCCAGGATATAAGTTTAAATGTATAGATGGATTAATTACAAATTTTCATTTACCAGAATCAACATTACTTATGTTAGTATCAGCATTCTCAAGTAAAGAAAATATACTTAGAGCATATAATCATGCAGTAAGTGAAAAATACAAGTTTTTTAGTTTTGGAGATGCAATGCTACTATATGATAAAAAAAGTAAAAGATAGGAGAAATATATGCAAAACAATAAAAGATGTAATGGATTTAGTTATGAACTATTACATGTATGTAAACAAACAGGAGCAAGACGAGGAGTAATTCATACTCCTCACGGAGATATACAAACACCAATATTTATGCCTGTCGGAACACTTGCAACAGTTAAAGGATTAACTAAAGATGAGTTAAAAGAAATAGGGGCACAAATAATATTATCAAATACATATCATTTAAATTTAAGACCAACATCAGAAACAATAGCTAAATGTGGTGGATTACATGAGTTTATGAATTGGGATAGACCAATTCTTACAGATAGTGGTGGATTCCAAGTATTTAGTTTAGCAAAAACTAGAAATATAACTGAAGAAGGAGCAAGTTTTAAATCACATTTAGATGGAAGTAAGTTATTTATTTCTCCTGAAAAATCAATTGAAATACAAGAAAATTTAGGTGCAGATATAATAATGTCTTTTGATGAATGTATACCATACCCATCAACATATGAATATACTAAAAATTCAACACAAAGAACTATTCGTTGGGCTAAAAGAGGACTTGAAAAAAAGAGTAGAAAAGACCAAGCACTTTTTGGAATAGTTCAAGGTGGAATGTATAAAGATTTAAGATTAGAATGTGCTAAACAATTAGTAGATATGGATTTTGATGGATATAGTATAGGTGGATTAAGTGTAGGAGAACCACTTGAAAAAATGTGTGAAGTTTTAGAATATACATGTAAAGCCTTACCAATAGATAAACCAAGATATAATATGGGAATTGGAACACCAGACTATATTTTTGAATCTGTAGAAAGAGGGATAGATATGTTTGATTGTGTATATCCATCAAGAATTGCAAGACATGGACAAGCACTTACAAGTGAAGGGAAATTAACAATTAGAAATGCAAAATACAGAGAAGATCAAACAGCATTAGATCCAAATTGTGATTGTGATGTATGCAAAAACTATAAAAGAGCATATTTAAGACATTTAATAAATACAAATGAGATGTTAGGAATGAGAATGTTAACATATCATAATATATATTTTTTACTTAATTTATCAAAAGAAATACAAAAAGCAATAGAAGAAGATAGATTCGGAACATACAAAAAAGAATTCTACCAAAACTTTGGATTAAAAGAGGTATCAAAGATAGGCGAAGAAGGTAGCAAAGAAGATTAATAATATATAGTGAGGTAAATAAAGAAAAACTAGAAAAAGCTTTTGTTACTGCTAAAAAACTATTAATAGAAGATGAAACAAAAAAGAAATTTTACCAAATGATTATAAATAAACTTTAAATTATTAGAACATTCAAAAAAACTAATTAGATTTTTAGAAGTTGATTTATAAAATATACCTAAAAAACATTTAGAAGTTAAAAAGAAAATATAACTACCTCCATAAAACTTGTAGAATAAGCTATAGTAAAATTAAGTATGATGAGTTTTTTAATATATTATGCTTTTGATTTAAAAATATTAGTTAAAAATACTATGTAAAAAGTTAAATGGTGCAAAATATTTTTTAAAGTCAAAAAAGCTTAAAATAGTTATAATTTATATTCTGATATATATAATGATGGAGAAAAATCTCTATATTCATTTATATCAGAATATTTTAATTTTAAAAAGGTATTTTGCGATTAATATGTATTGTAATTAATATTGTAATTTTAAAATGAATTTAATAATATATTAATATATGGAGATATGGAGGTGTATATGATAAAAGAAGCAAAAATAGAAACTAAATTCATTTTTAAAATATTAATATCGTTACTTATTTTATGTTTGTTTTTAAGTTTTGGAAATGTGCGAGCAGAAAGTGAAAGAAGTCAAGAATTGAAGAAACTTGATTTTGAAGTTTCAGTAAATTCTGAAGGTGTAGCACATATTAAAGAAAAATGGAATATTAAAATTGAAAAAACAGGAACATTATTCAAAACATATAATAAGGGGCTTGAAAATGTTAAGGTGTATGAAGTAAGTGGTAGTGATATGATACCATTTAGAGATATAAATAAATATGTAGAACATATGAATAATAATGAATATTATTATGCAAAAAATCCAGATGGAAAAATGGAAGTTGGATGGGGAACTGGTGGAAAAAACAGTACATATACTAAAAAATACATTATTGAATATGATATGCCAAATTTTGTAACAGAGACAAAAGAGTATAGTCAAATATATTTTATGCCAATAGATAGAACAAATGCTATACCGGTAAAAGAGATAAGTTTAAGATTAAAACTACCAAAAGCAGTAGAAGATTCTAAACTTAGAGTATTTGGACATGGTCAGTTATCTGCAAATGTTTCAAAAGAAAATGGATTATATATTGTAGCACAAGGTACAAATTTAGAGAAAAAGAAATTTTTTGAAGTAAGGGGAATAATTGAAAGACCAGAAAAGTTAACTAATATAGTGGAAACTAGTGGACAATCTCTAAAAGAAATATTAGAGGAAGAAGAAAACTGGGCTAGAGCAGAAGAAAGAAAAGTACAAATGTTTAAAGTATTAAAAATTATGCTTTTAGGATTAACAGGAGTATTTTTAATTCTTTCAGTTTTAAAATATTTTAAATCCAAAAAATACTATGAAGAAAAAAGACCAGAAAAGTTAGAATACTATTCAGATTTTCCAGATGAAGGAAATGGTTTGTCATTAGAAGATAACATGACACTACATTTCCTATATTCAAACTCACTTATGGATCCAAAACAACAATTTTCAGCATATCTTTTAAATTTTAAATATTTAAAACTTATAGATATATATGTATCAGAAGAAAACAAGAAAAAATATGCTATAGTTTTAAAAGAAAATGTGGAAATTAAAGATGAATTTAAATTATCAGATAAAGAAAAAAGAATATTAAACTTACTTAATAGTAAATCGAAAAATATATCTGAATTGAGTGAAAAACAAGATAGAAGTATGTTAGAAAATAGGGTGCTTCTTGAAAATGAAACAAAAACATCACAATCATTTAGTAAATACATAATGGAAGATGATTTCACTGAAATGATTAAAGATAATTTTGATGAAATACTTAATTATGAAAATGAAAGAATAAAGGGTAGATTAGAAGAAAAAGGATATTACGAAAAGAAAGAAGAAAAAAATAGGGTGAAAGTAATTAGCTTTATGATTCTAAAAATATTATTTGAAATATTTGCTATAGCATTTGTATTACAAGTACCAACAAAATTCACACTATATATCCCAATTTTAATTGTACTTAATATAGTTATGGTAGTTGTAGATATATATGCAGCCCAAAACTATAATGCATTAACAAGAGCAGGAATGGAAGAAGGGGAAAAATTAAAAGGACTTAAAAAGTACATGAATGATTTTGGACTTATGGGAGAAAAAGATATTCCAGAATTGATTTTATGGGAAAAATACTTAGTTTATGCTACACTATTTGGAATAGCAACTAAGGTATTAAAACAGTTTAAAAATATTCAAATTAATCAAAATTTAGATACAGATGAAATGACAACATTTACAAATGTAGTATTAATAAATTCAGTATTAAATGATAGTTTAACAAAAACATATAATTCAATTGCAAGCGCAAACTACTCAGGTGGAGGAGGTTCATTCTCTTCTGGCGGAGGCGGAGGCTTCGGTGGAGGAGGTATGGGTGGTAGATAGCCTAAATAAAAAATTATACCAATCCTTTTGTTGAAAAATATGAAATTAAATTAAACATAACAGAAGAAGCAAAAGAATATTTAATAGACAATGGAACAGACTTAAAACATGGAGAAAGACCTCTTAAAATAGCTGTACAAAAATTCATAGAGGACCCAATAGCAGATATGATACTTGAAAACAAGTTTAAATATTCATCAACTTTAAATGTTTCATATAATAAAAAAGAAGATAAGCTTGATTTTAAGTTTTAAATCTTTAAAAAACATTGACAATTAATGAAAATAATATATATAATATATATATAATAAATTTAAAAGGAGAAATATTATGGAAAAAAGAAACATTGATATGTATTTATCAGCAAATAGCAAGTATTTTGAAACAGCCTCAATTCCGGTTATAAGACAAAAATTAGAAAAATTATCTGATGATGATTATATAACTCTTCAAGCTGTAGAACTAAAAGATCCAACAGTTATATTAATAATATCTATTTTAGTAGGTTGTTTAGGAATAGATAGATTTATGATCGGTGATGTTGGTATGGGTATTTTAAAACTTTGCACTGGTGGTTTATGCGGAATATTAACTATAATAGATTGGTTTACAATATCAAAAAAAGTTAAACAATTAAATTTTGCAAATATTAATATGGTGCTTTAGTAAATGAAAAAGCAAAATTTATTACTATTAATTTTAATAATAATAACAATTTTAATATTTTCAATATTAAAATATAGAATATGTATATTTTATCATATTTTTGGGATACCATGCCCTGGATGTGGACTTACACGTTCATTTGGTTTGATTTCAAAATTAGAATTTAGAGAAAGTTTGAAATACAACTTACTTGGAATTCCTATATTTTTAGGAATTTTAATGTATATTATATTATATATATATTTAGAATTTAATGAAGAAAAGAAAGAAAAATTAAATGATTTTATTAAAAATATATCTTTTAATAAAAAAATAATTGTGCTATTAATATTAATAATTATAGTTTTATTAAATTGGATA
>JBQMXM010000014.1:0-22022 GCA_052174015.1 Clostridium sp. | reverse complement strand
CATCTGGAAATAATAAATTTTTAGAGTACCTTTTAAAATATATATATATTTTAAAAATTACTTAAATTAAAAATTAAAAATATTTAAGGAGGGAAGAAAAGTGCCAAGAAAAGGACATATAGTAAAAAGAGATGTACTAGCAGATCCAAAATATAATAGTAAACTAGTTACAAAATTACTAAATAATGTAATGCTTGATGGTAAAAAAACTACTGCACAAAAAGTTGTATATACAGCATTTGAAAAAGTAGAAAAACAAATAGGTAGACCAGCATTAGAAGTATTTGAAGACGCATTAGAAAATATTAAACCTGTACTAGAAGTTAAAGCTAGAAGAGTAGGTGGAGCAACTTACCAAGTTCCATTAGAAATTAGAGCAGATAGAAGACAAACTTTAGGATTAAGATGGTTAGTAGGATATGCAAGAAAAAGACATGAAAAAACAATGTCAGATAGACTTGCAGGAGAAATTATGGATGCATTAAATCAAAATGGTGCAGCATACAAGAAAAAAGAAGATGTACATAAAATGGCAGAAGCAAACAAAGCATTTGCACATTATAGATATTAATAAAAGGAGAAAAGTATGGCAAAAAGAGATTTTCCATTAGATAAAATAAGAAATATAGGAATAATGGCTCATATTGATGCAGGGAAAACAACTGTAACAGAAAGATTACTTTTCTATTCAGGAAAGATTCATAAAATAGGAGAAACTCATGATGGTGCTTCTCAAATGGATTGGATGAAAGATGAAAAGGAAAGAGGAATCACTATCACATCTGCTGCAACAGTATGTCATTGGAATAATCACAAAATCAATATTATTGATACTCCAGGACACGTAGACTTTACAGTAGAAGTTGAAAGATCTTTAAGAGTATTAGATGGAGCTGTATGTATCTTATCATCAAAAGATGCAGTACAACCACAATCTGAAACTGTTTGGAGACAAGCAGATAAATATAAGGTGCCAAGAATGGTATTTGTAAACAAAATGGATATGATGGGAGCAGACTTCTTTAATTGTTTAAAACAATTAGATGCAAGATTACGTTGTAACCCTGTAGCAATGCAAATTCCAATCGGAGCATATGATACATTTGAAGGTGTAATTGACTTAATTACAATGGAAGCATTATATTATTTAGATGAAGAAGGAAAAAATATTGAAGTAAGAGAAATACCTCAAGATTTAAAAGAAGTTGCAGAAGAATACAGAATGAAATTATTAGAAGCTGCAGCAGAACAAGATGATGAATTAATGATTAAATTCTTAGAAGGTGAAGAAATTGAAGTTGCTGAACTTAAAAGAGCATTAAGAAAAGGAACTTTAGAAAATAATATGACACTTGTATGTTGTGGTTCAGCATATAAAAATAAAGGATTACAAAAATTATTAGATTATATTATAGAATTCTTACCAGCACCAATTGATATTCCAGATATTATTGGTAAAGATTTAGAAGGAAATGAAGTAGTAAGAAAAACTTCTGATGATGAACCATTTGCTGCATTAGCATTTAAAATTGCTACAGATCCATTTGTTGGAAGATTATGCTTCTTTAGAGTTTATTCTGGAGTTGTAGAATCAGGAACATATGTATTAAATGCATCAAAAGGTAAAAAAGAAAGAGTAGGAAGAATCCTACAAATGCATGCTAATAAGAGAGAAGAAATTAAACAAGCAATGGCAGGAGATATCGCAGCTGCAATTGGATTTAAAGAAGTAACAACAGGTAATACATTAACAGATTTAAATAATCCAGTATTATTACAAGATATGGACTTTGCAGAACCAGTTATAGAAGTTGCAATAGAACCAAAAGATAAAGATGCACAAGAAAAAATGGGACTTGCACTTGCAAAATTAGCAGAAGAAGATCCAACTTTTAGAATACATACTAACCAAGAAACAGGACAAGTAGTTATTGCCGGAATGGGTGAATTACACTTAGAAGTTATAGTAAGTAGATTAAAAGAAGAATTTAAAGTAGAATGTAGTGTAGGTAAACCACAAGTTGCGTACAAAGAAACTATTAGAAAACAAGTAAAAGTTGAAGGAAAATTTGTAAGACAATCTGGTGGTAGAGGACAATACGGACATGTATGGTTAGAATTATCACCATTAGAACCAGGAACAGGATTCCAATTTGAAAACAAAATAGTTGGAGGAGTTGTACCAAAAGAATATATTAAACCTGTAGAAGAAGGTATTAAAGAAGCAGCAGAATCAGGTGTGCTTGGAGGATATCCAGTAATAGACTTTAAAGCAACATTAGTAGATGGTTCTTACCATGATGTTGACTCATCAGAAATGGCGTTTAAGATTGCAGGTTCAATGGCATTTAAAGAAGGATCTAAAAAGGCTAGCCCTGTAATATTAGAACCAATTATGAAAGTAGAAATTACAGTACCAGAAGAATATATGGGAGATGTAATTGGAGATATGAACTCAAGACGTGGAAGAATGGAAGGAATGGAAGCACAAGCTGGAGCACAAGTTATACGTGGATTAATTCCATTATCAGAAATGTTCAATTATGCAACAGACTTACGTTCTAAAACACAAGGAAGAGGAACATATTCTATGGAATCTTCACACTATGAAGAAGTACCAAAAAACATATTAGAACAATTATCTAAAGAAAAATAATAATATACTTGAAAATATTAAATAAATAGTATACAATAAAAATATAAATATAAATTAGGAGGATTACATAACATGGCAAAAGATAAATATGAAAGAACTAAACCACATGTTAATATAGGAACAATTGGTCACGTAGACCACGGAAAAACAACAACAACAGCAGCTATAACTAAATACTTACACCTTTTAGGTAGAGCAGATTATAGTGCTTATGATGCAATTGATGGTGCACCAGAAGAAAGAGAAAGAGGAATCACAATCAACACAGCACACGTTGAATATGAATCAGAAAGCAGACACTATGCACACGTTGACTGTCCAGGTCACGCTGACTATGTAAAAAACATGATTACAGGTGCAGCTCAAATGGATGGAGCAGTATTAGTAGTATCAGCAGCAGATGGTCCAATGCCTCAAACTAGAGAACACATTCTTTTAGCAAGACAAGTTGGAGTTAAATATATAGTAGTTTACTTAAACAAAACAGATATGGTAGACGACGAAGAATTATTAGAATTAGTAGAAATGGAAGTTAGAGACTTATTAAGCGAATATGATTTTCCAGGTGATGAAATTCCAATCGTTAAAGGTTCATCATTAAAAGTATTAGAATCAACTTCAACTAATCCAGATGATGCAGTATATGCACCAATGAAAGAATTAGTAGCAGCTATTGATTCTTACATACCAACACCAGAAAGACCAACAGACAAACCATTCTTAATGCCTGTAGAAGATATTTTCTCAATCACAGGACGTGGAACAGTTGCAACTGGTAAAGTTGAAAGAGGAACAATTTCTGTAGGTGATGAAATTGAAATCGTAGGATTAAGCACAGAAAGAAAGAAATCTGTAGTTACAGGTGTAGAAATGTTTAGAAAAATATTAGATACAGCTGAAGCAGGAGATAATGCAGGAATCTTATTAAGAGGAATCAACAAAACTGATATTAAGAGAGGACAAGTTCTTGCAAAACCAGGAACAATCAATCCACATACTAAATTTACAGCAGAAGTTTATGTATTAACTAAAGAAGAAGGTGGAAGACATACTCCATTCTTTAAAGGATATAGACCACAATTCTTCTTCAGAACAACTGATGTTACAGGAATTATTGAATTACCAGAAGGAACAGAAATGGTAATGCCTGGAGATAATATTAAAATGACTATTGAATTAATTACACCAATCGCTATTGAAGAAGGATTAAGATTCGCTATCCGTGAAGGTGGAAGAACTGTAGGTTCAGGAATCGTATCTTCAATAATTGAATAATTTAATTAAAAGATATACATTTAAATGTCAAATATTAAATATTAAATAGGGAGAGAAATCTCTCTATTTTTTATATTATATATATTTTTTTATATATTCTTTATTTTTTAAAAGTATATAAGTGTATATGATATGCTATGAAAAAAATGACTACTTAGACGACTTTTATGAAATTTTTGTTAAAATATTTAATTTGTATATACTTTTCGTTACAAAAAGTTAACATAATTTGTAAAATATTATTTACTTTTAGCTAAAATTATGCTATAATTAAACTATAATTAAAATTAAGTATAACGAAAGAAGAATAAAAATGAATATAATATTATTAAATAGGATAATGTTAAATAATATAATATGTATGTAAAAAGAAACAATTGGGCAATATTGTTATTGTCTGTTATTGTTTCTTTTTTTGGAGGGAAAAATGTTTAAAAAATATAGGCTTACATGGCCACAAAAATCAATACTGCTCACAGAACAGTACTATAATATAAGTCAAGTAAATAATGTAGGTACTAAATTAGGAGTAAATAAAGGGTTCATTCCAGAATTGTTAAAAAAAGCAATATATTTAACATATAATAGGTATGATGTTTTTAAAATAAGGATTTTAGAAGAAAATGGAGAATTTTATCAAGTTTTTGATGATAAAGTATTAGAAAATATAGATATACCAATAGTATATTTAGAAACAGAAAAAGAATTAAAAGCTTATTTACAAGAAGTAATAGATAAACCATTTGATATATCAAAATATATGATAAGAGCATCAGTATTTATGTGTAAAAATGGAAAAAAAGGATATGTTGGAGCATATCATCATATAGTAAATGATGGGTTTTCACAATATCTAGTTTCAGATACTATATTTAGATTTTATGAATTCTTGCTTAAAATATATACAAATATATTATATACTAATGGATTAATTAGAAAATTTTCTAATGCAGGATTAAATAGGGAAAATAAAACAAAAGAAGAATATGAATCAAATATTAAGAGAGCATTAAAAGCAGTAGATGTATATATACAATATTTAAAAAGTATAAATAGTGATAAATACATGAATCTTAATTTAAAGAATCTAAAAGTAGATAGCAAAAAAGAGTGTATAGAGAAAATAATTTCAATAGATGATAAAATATTATTAGATATATTTGAAATATATTATGATAAAAAAGTTGAGAAAACATTATTAGAAAACTTAGGTAAAAAGATAGAAATATCAGATATAATATCGGTTCCAAAATATGTTAATCAATTAGAAAAAGAAGAAGAATACAAAGAAAGTGAAAGATTTAAAAAAGACGAAGAATATTGGAAAAATCAAATTTCAAAACAACCTAAAATAGTATCATTAAGTAAAAAGAAAAAAGAACAAAATACAGCAGAATTATTAAAAGCATCAAGACTTCAATTTTCATTAAATAATAGATATTTAAATAAGTTACATAAGTATTGTAAAGAGCAAAATATATCACCATTTAACTTTTTTATGGCAATATATGCAATATATACATCACATATGACAATGGAAAACAAATTTGCTTTAGGAACACCTGTGTTAAATAGGGCAAATAGAGAAGAAAGAAAAATTCCAGGAATGTTTGTTTCAACATTACCATATATAGCTGATATTAATGGAGAACAGAAAATAGTTGAATATTTAAAAGACGTAAAATTAGGGCTTTCAAAAATATTAAGACATCAAAAATATCCATATAATATGATTTTAAAGGAATCTAATAAGGTTCAAAATACAAATTCTAATATATATAATATACTACTTTCATATCAAATTACTAAAAGAGAAAATTCAGATATTTATGTAGAAAATTATGATGCAGAATGGATACATTCAACATATAATGCAGATGAATTAGATATTCATATATATGATATAGATGGAGGAGATAATTTTGAGATAGCATATGACTATCAATTAGCAAAATTTACTAAATCAGATATAATTGCATTACATAATAGGGTTATTGAAATGTCTGAAAACATTTTAGATAAAAAATATGAAAAAATAGATGAAGTAGAAGTAACTACAAAATCTGAAAGAGAAGATATATTAAAAAAATATAATAAATATAGCTATATTAATAAAGGATGGGGAATTAAAGAAAATCATAAGATTAAAAATCTTAGAATTAATAGAGCTGAAAACTTAATGATTGATTTCTTAAAAAACTATAATAGTTATAGGTTAAGAAATAAGTTGTGTATAGTTGATAATGTAATAAATGGAACACAAAAATATACATATTTGCAAATAATGGATGCAGTACTAAAAAGAGCAGAAGAATTAACTTCCAAAGGTATTAAAGCTAAAGATAAAGTAGTAATAATTGCAGATGCAAATATATATACAGTTATTAATATTTTAGCAGTATTAGTTATTGGTGCAACATATATTCCAATAGACGAAAATTATCCTAAAGAAAGAATTATATATATTTTAGAAGATTCAAATGCAAAAGCAATAATTACAAAATTAGAAAAAGTACAAGAATTAGAATTAAAAAATATAAATAGTTCTAAGATAATATTAGAAATAGATGATTTTAAAATACAAAATTCAAAAGATATTAATATACGAAGTAAGAGAAGACAAGTATCAAAATTAATTAAAAATTTAGAGAGATTAGGAGATTCACTTGCATATATAATATATACATCAGGATCAACATCAAATCCAAAAGGAGTTACAATTTCTAATCAATCACTATATAAATATATTACATGGGCAAAAGAAGAATATGTAAAAAATGAAAAAACAAATTTCCCACTATATTCATCAATATCATTTGATTTAACAGTAACATCAATATTTACACCAATATATAGTAAAAATACAATGTATATATATGATAAAAAAGATATATTAAATACATTAAAATCAATGATGCAAAATAGAGATTTAGATATATTAAAACTAACACCAGCACATTTAAAATTAGTAAATATGTTTGAACCAGAATTATTAAAAAATACAACAATTAAAAAGATGATATTAGGTGGAGATATATTATCAAATGTATTATGTAATAGTATATGTAGTAAGATACAAGGATTAAAGATTTTTAATGAATATGGTCCAACAGAAACAACTGTAGGTATAATGAAACATATATATAGTAAAAGAGATGAAAAATATGATTCAGTACCAATAGGTGTACCTGCTAAAGAAAGTATGATATATATAGTTAATCAATATGGTAGAATATTACCACTAGAAACATTTGGAGAAATGGTAATTGAAACAAAATCAATTTTTGATGGATATGTAAATTTAGAAGAAAAAACAAAAGCAACTAGAAAAAAATCAAAATATACAAATAATATGATGTATTTAACAGGAGATATAGCTTTAATACATAATAATCTAATAATGGAATATATAGGTAGAAAAGATTTTCAAGTTAAAATAAATGGATATAGGATTGAACTTGGAGAAATATCAGCACAATTATTAAAATTTAAAGATATATTAGAATGTTATGTAATGGTACATGAAGAAAAAAGTACAAATAAAAAGCAGATAGTAGTATATTATACAGTAACAGAAGCTGTACATAAACAATATAATAAAAAGAAAATAACAGAACAAGAAATAGAAAATAATATAAAACAGCATTTACAAAAATATTTAATGCCATATATGATACCAGAAAAATACATATTATTAGAAAAAATGCCATTAACTATTAATGGTAAGATAGATAAAAAATGTTTACCAAATCCAAATACAATAGAAATATCAAAGAAAATAATTTTACCACAAACAGAATTAGAAAAAATAGTAGCAGAAGAACTTAAAAAGATATCAAAGCAAATAGAAATAAGTATTGATGAAAATATATTAAAATATGGTATAGACTCATTAGACATAATTAATATGCAAATGCAATTAGTTAAAAAAGGAATAAATATACCAACACAAAAAATATATAACTTACAAACAATACAAAATATATGTAAATACATAGAAGAAAATAATTATGATGACCATATAGATACTAATTTAGAAAAATATACAGATATCTCATATGCTAAAAAGAATATTAATGAAGAATATTTAGAACAACTTGAAAATTTAGAAAAAAACAATAAGATAATAATATTTGGATCAACAGGATTTTTAGGAATGCATATATTAAAAGAATTCTTAGTTAATACGAAATATGATATCAATGTAATAATTAGAGAAAAAGAAGGATTAAATAGTAAAGAAAGATTAAATCAGAAATTAAAATACTATTTTAGTGAAGAATTAACAAAAGAATATTTAGATAGAATAGAAGTTTTTAATGGAGATATATTAAAAGAAAACTTTGGATTAAATAAAAGAGAATATAATAGACTAGCTAAAGGTGTAAGACAAATAATATCAACAGCTGCAATTGTAAAACATTTTGGGGATGAGGAATTATTTATAAAAACAAATATAGAAGGAACAAATAAAATGATTGCATTTGCAAAAGAATTTAAAATACCTTTAAACTATGTATCAACACTAACTGTAAGTGGATATGGGATGGTACAAACAAAAGATGCAACATTTACAGAAAATACACTATATGTTGGACAAAAATATATGGATAACATATATGTTAGAACAAAATTTGAAAGTGAAAAAAATATAATTGATGCAGTAGAAAAAGGAGATATTATTGCAAGTATATATAGAGTTGGAAATATAACTAATAGAGAAACAGATTGTAAATTCCAAGAAAATATGTCAGAAAATGCATTTACAAATAGGATAAAATCATTATTAGAATTAAAAGAAACACCAAAAGAAATAGTAGGTGATAATATAGAATTTGCACCTGTAGATAAATTAGCTAATATAATTATGAATTTAGTTATGCTTAAAAAACAAAAAACATTAAATATATATCATGTACAAAATACAAAATATATAACATTAGAAAAAGTAATAGGAATATTAAAAGAAGCATCAATAGATATTAAATATACTCCAATTGAAGAATATGTTCAAAAAATATCAAAAAATCCAGAAAAATACTATGGAATAATAAACTATATTACAATGTATAGTAATATGGATAGAAATAATATTGTAAAAATAGATTCAAAACAAACACAATATATACTAAAAGAAAATGACATAGAATTTAATGAAGTATCAAAAGAATATATATTAGGAGTAGTTAAATATATACAACAACATATGAAACCCATAAATGCATAATAATTTATATACATAATTTATATAATAGAAAAAACAACCTTAAATTTATATTGAATTTAAGGTTGTTTTAATTATTTAATTAAGAAATGTTTTAAATTAAGAAACTAAATTAACCCAACCTAACCTAATGTAATTTAATTTAATTTAATTTAATATTAATTTAATTATATTGAAAAAGCAAAATGTAATGGTATAATATATTGTAGAAAGGAATATGAATATGGAAATAATAAAAGTAGAAAAATTAGTTAAAGAATATGGAAAAAAAGATAATAAAACAATAGCCTTAAATGGAGTAGATTTAATAGTAGAAGAAGGAGAATTTATATCAATTATTGGGAAAAGTGGCTCAGGAAAGTCAACATTATTACATTTAATAGGTGGTGTAGATAAACCAACAAGTGGTAAAGTAATTGTTAATGGACATGAAATATATAAGTTTAATAATGATAAATTATCTAAATTTAGAAGAAGAAATGTAGGTATAGTATATCAATTTTTTAATTTATTACCAGTACTGAATGTAGCAGAAAATATAGTATTACCAACAGATATAGATGGAAGAAAGCATACAAAAGAATTTAAAGAAAGATTAGAAAAATTATTAGATATATTAGAATTAAAGAACATAGAAAAAAATTACCTAATCAATTATCGGGAGGACAACAACAAAGAGTATCGATAGGGCGTGCTTTGATTAATTCCCCTGCAATAATACTAGCAGATGAACCAACAGGTAATTTAGATTCAAAAAATGCAGAAGAAATTATTAAATTATTAGAAAAAGCAAATAGGGAATTAAATCAAACTATTGTAATGATAACACATGATACAGAACTATCTAAAAGAGCAAATAGGATTATTACAATTGAAGACGGAAAAATAGTTTCAGATGAAAGGAAAATAGATAATGAAAACTAATAATAAGTTGATATTTAAAAGTTTGTTTTTAAATAAGGAAAGAACATTTACAACTATATTAATGATTATAGTCATTGTTGCAACATTTACAGGAATTGCAGTAATGTATGAAAGTGGTATGAAAGGTATACAAAATAGTATTGTAAATACAAGTGGAGATTTTGATGTAAAGGTAAAAGATTTAGATTCTAAATATACTAAAAAAGATATAGAAAAATTAGATGTATTTAAAGATATAGAAATGTATGATGTAATTAGCTCAAAAGAGAGTGAAAAACAATTAGCAGAATATAATAAGATTAAAAATATAAAAAATAAGGATGAAGAAACAGAAAAAATTGCAAGTATAGAAACATTAAAATTTATATTAGAAAATCAAAATATGTATAATATTATAGATTATACATTATATAAAGAAGATGAAAATACAAAACAAAAAATAGATAAAAAATATATAAATAAAGCTAGAACAGATAAAACTAAAAATTTAAAAGAAAGTGTACTTAGTAAAGCTCAATTTACATTATATGGTATAAATAATGTAGATGAAAATCAAAAATTAAATGGAGCAGAATTACTTAGTGGAAGATATCCAAAAAATGAAAATGAAATCATAATAAATGACTCTAATTTTATATATAAGAGAGAGTTTAATATTAATGATACAATTACAATTCAAGACGGGAATGATAAAAAGAAATTTAAAATAGTAGGAATATTTAAGGAAAAATTAGGTAAACAGACAGATGGTATTGTTGCTATAACTAATGTACAAAATAGTAGTAAAAAATATAATAAAATGTTTATAGCTAAATATATTAATGTAAAGAAAGAACCAATTTTAACTCAAACAAAAAAAGCATTATCAAAATTAGGATATGTAATTAAAGACAAAGATACAGAACATGAAAATACAGATAAAAAAGAAGCAGAAAAAGAAAATTATGATGTACTAAATGGAAAAGTAGAAATAAATGATACATTATTAGAATTAAAAGAAGCAAATCGTGGTAAACTTGGTTCAAAACATAAAGAATTTAATTTTATATTAATAATTAGAAATGCATTAATCATCATAGTAGGAGTACTTGCAAGTATAATTGTGTACAATGGATTTAATATGTCAGTCGTGGAAAAGAAAAAACAATATGGGATATTAAAATCAATAGGTATGACTAAAAAACAAATATATGTAATGGTAGTAAAAGAAGCGATGATTCTTGCAGTATTTGGAATAATATTAGGTTTATTATTTGGAATTTTAGGAGATTATGTAACTATTAAGATAATAAATAATAAGATTGAAGAGTTATTTAAATTGCTAGGTGGATATGAAACTTTTAGTTTAATATTTTCAATTAATTTAAATGCAATAATTATAGTTTTAATTGCAACATTTATATTAATAATTATTTCATCATTAATACCTGCAATAAGAGCAAGTAAAACAAGTGCTATAGATGTAATAAAAGGTATAGATGATTATAAGATTAAAACAAGAAAAGTTAAAACTTCTAAGGTATCTAAAAAAATATTTGGATATAAGTTTGACTTAGCAAGAAAGAATATGAAAAGAGTAAAAAGTAAGTTTAGGATAGCAACAATATCACTTACAGTCTCATTTATATTAATATTTACAATAGGTACAATTAATTTTATGCTAAATACACAAATTAATAAGATATCTAAAAAAACACAATCATTCTTAGGTAATGATGAAAATTTAATTGGAAGTGTAATTACTTCAGATAAAGAAAATGAAGTAGATACAAAAGGCATAATAGACAAAACTAAAACAAAGTTAGAAAAAGATTTAAATAGAAAAATATCAGGAAACATATTATTAGAATATGCATATAATGATATATTAGAAGGAAAAGAAACAGAAATATTTAATCAATCATATTTAAAATTTGTTGAAAAAAATAAGCAAAGAATAATAGCACAAAAACAATCATCAGTTGAAAAAGCAAGAGAAGAAGTTAAAAATGATAAAGAGCAAGACTTTACAGAAGAATTAACAAGTCCAAAACTTAAAGCTATAAATGTACTTACATCAAAAATAAATAACAAAAATTTAGAAACTGTATTAGCATATGATAAATATAAAGAAAAGATAGAAAATAAGAAAGTTAATATAGGATATATAAATACAGACACGCTTACAGAAGAATTTAAAAATAAGTATAATTTAAAAGATTTAAAAAATGATGAAATAAAGATAGCAGATAAAGTAACAATAAATGATAAAAAACTAGATAAAGAATATACAGTATTAAAAAGACAAAATAATTTTGAATTAATTAATTTTAGTGCTAGTAACAAAAAATTAAAAACTACTAAAATACAAAAAAATAAAGTTGAATTTATTGATGATATAAATGCAAATCTTATTGAAAATAGTTCAGAAAACTCAGAAATATTGCCATCAATTACAATATATGTAAATAATGAAGTATATAATAATATAATAAATAATAGGACAAAATCATCACAAGTATTAATAGTTATTAAAAATAAGAATGATGGAAGTAAGACTAAAACAGAACAATTAAAAGAAGTATCAGAAAATATTAAAAAGTCACCAATAGAATATACAACCAAAGATGGAAATATAATTTTAGAACAAGTTATGGATATGCAACAAATTATAGATATTTTTAAAATATTAACATTTGTATTTAGAATATTAATATTTGGATTTTTAATACTTATGATTTTAATGGCTATAATTAATATTTTTGCAAATATAAGTATAAATATACTTTTAAGAAGTAAAGAATTAGCAATATTACAATCAATAGGAATGACTAAAAAGAATTTAGGACAAATGTTAAGATATGAAAACTATATATTATCAATCAAATCAATAATATATGGTATAGTAATATCATTAGTAATAATATATGGATTATTAAAATTTGGAATATATAAAGAACAGCAATTAGATGTGCTAGCAGTGTTTGACTTTATATCACTAAAATCATTAATAGCAGCAATATTTATAATCATAGTAATAACATTAATTTCAACATTATACGCTAAAAAGAAAATTAGTAGACAAGATATAATAGAAGTTGTAAGAAAAGAAAATATTTAATTAATATTTAACGATTTAAATAAAAAACGAAAAATATCAAAACACAGAAATAAATATAAACAAGAAAAAGCATAATAGATTACATAATACAGTGCTTATTCTTGTTTTTTATTGCTAAATGATGTATAATAATACTTATACTAAATAAAAATAAAAAATAAAAAGGATTAAGGTGGAAAAATGAAAGAAAATTACGTAAAAGAAATAACAGATATAGATAAAGACTTTGCACAGTGGTATACAGATATAGTATTAAAAGCAGAGCTTGCAGATTATAGTGATACAAAAGGATGTATCGTTATAAGACCATATGGATATGCAATATGGGAAAAAATACAAGAATATACAGATAAAAAATTTAAAGAAACAGGTGTAGAAAATGCATCATTCCCACTATTAATCCCCGAAAGTTTTTTAGAAAAAGAAAAAGACCATGTTGAAGGTTTTGCTCCTGAAGTTGCATGGGTAACACATGCAGGAGATCAAAAATTAGATGAAAGACTATTTATAAGGCCTACATCTGAAACAACAATATCAAAAATGTATGCAAAATGGTTAAGTTCATGGAGAGATTTACCATTTGTATATAACCAATGGTGTAATGTATTAAGATGGGAAAAAGAAACTAGACCATTTTTAAGAAGTAGAGAATTCTTATGGCAAGAAGGACATACTATACATGAAACAGAAGCAGAAGCAATGGAAAGAACGATTCAAATGTTTGAAGTATATGCAGATATTATAGAAAACTATTTAGCATTACCTGTAATTAAAGGTAATAAGACAGAATCAGAAAAATTTGCAGGAGCTGTAAAAACATATACAGTAGAAACATTAATGCATGATGGTAAAGCATTACAAGCAGGAACATCACATTATTTAGGACAAAACTTTGCTAAAGCATTTGATATTAAATTCCAAAATAGAGAAGGAAAAGAAGAACTTGCTTATCAAACTTCTTGGGGAATTTCTACAAGATTAATTGGTGCAATCATAATGGGGCATGGAGATAATCGTGGGCTTAGATTGCCTCCTAGAATCGCACCAATACAAACAGTTATTATTCCAATAGCACAACATAAAGAAGGTGTTTTAGAGAATTCAGATAAACTATTTGAAAGACTTAAAAAAGCAGATGTTCGCGTTAAAATAGATGATAGAGACCAATATTCAGCAGGATATAAGTTTAATGATTGGGAAATGAGAGGAGTACCAATTAGATTAGAAATAGGTCCAAAAGATATAGAAAATAATTCATGCATTTTAGTTAGAAGAGATACACATGAAAAGAAAGTAGTAAGTTTAGACAATATAGAAACAGAAATTAAAAATCTATTAGAAGAAATACAACAAAATATGTTTAATATTTGTTTAAAAAGAATGGAAGAAAAAACAAGTATTGCAAACAACATGCAAGAATTTAATGAAATTATGGAAAATAATCAAGGAATGATTAAAACAATGTGGTGTGGTTGCAGTGACTGTGAAGATAAAATTTATGAGGAAACAGGAACAAAATCAAGATGTATACCTTTAAATCAAGAAATAGTTGGAGATAAATGTGTATACTGTGGAAAACCAGCTAAAACAATGGTTATATGGGGTAGACAATATTAATAATTAAAAATGATATATGAAATATATAATATATGATATGTAAAAATATTAAATATTAAATAAAATGTTAAATGTTAAAATTGTGAAAATGTCAAAAAGAAGAAAAGGAATAACTTTTCTTCTTTTTTCATTGTATATTTGTATAAATATATGAATATATAAATATATATTTTAGATAGATTTATACCCCCATCCTTGACATTGAGCCTTAAAAAATATATTTTAATATATTTTAAATATTTAAAATGTTAGAAAGGAATATATGAAAAAAACTAGTAGAAAAAAATTAAATAAGTATATAGATGTATATAAAATAGTAATATGTATTTGCATATTAATAAATGTTGTAATAGTAATATATAATATTGCTAATTATAATGTTAAAGAATTTATTGAAAATAATGAGATATGTGTAAATGAAAAAGATAAATTATTTTCTGATGATTTAAAAGATAATAAATATAATGTGAGTATAGAAGATGAAATCAAGATAAATAATTATATTATAAATGAGTTTAATATGTGTAAAAAAGAACAAAATGAGGTATATATGTATATATATTCAAAACACATTCTAGATGCACCTATAGTTAAAAGTAGTTATGATGAAAAATATTTAAGAAGAAATTTAAAAGGAGAATATAGTGTAGAAGGCACATTATATATACAACAAGCTTCAACATCTAATATTTTAACAATTTGTGGTCATAATATGCAAAATGGTAAAGCTTTTGGTAGACTTGAAAATATGTTACAAAATGATATAAAAAATGATAAAGATATTAAACATATATTTTATGTATATAATGGTAAAAAGATAACTAAATATATATTTGATTCTGTATATGAATATATAGAAGGGAAAGAAAATGTTAATATACCTTTAAGTAGTACGAATTCAATTATATTAAAGACATGTACAGAAAGCATATCTGATAATAATAGCAGGAGATTATATTTGCTAAAAGAATACTCAAATTAAGTATATTAACTCACATTAATTTACATAATATCATCAATAGAGTTAAGATATATATTATGTATAATTAGAAGATTTTATTTATATTATAATGGCTTTAAATTAGTGTAGTTTTACTTGCAAAAAACTTTTAAAAGCTATATAATGATTATGAAAATATATGTAAAAACATATAATATTATGTAAAGTAAAAAGGAATAAATATGAGTATAAGTGGATGGTTAAAAAACAGTGCAAGATTAAAAAGATGGTTATTTTTTATACTTTTAGGTATAATGATAATTTGTTATTCAATGGCACAATTAATGAAAGTAGAAGTTATAGATTTTAAAGAGGTATTATTTATAATATTAGAATTTATGGCAGGAATATTAATAATAATCTATGGTATAATTTCAATACAAAAAAGAACATTAGAAATATTTATAGAAGCTAATGGTGTAAGTACCAAAAAACTAAAAAAACAAAATATTAGTATGGATTCATTAATATTTGATAAAAATATATATGAAAATGGACCAAAAGTAGTAGTAATAGGTGGAGGAAGTGGATTAAACTCATTAGTAAAAGGGGTTAAAAACTATACTAATAATATTACTGTGGTGTTAACATTAGAAGATAATATTCAAAATATTAGTAGCATTACAAATACTAGTATACCAAAATATAATGATATACATTTAAATATAGCGGCATTATCAAATGATGAAGAACTTATGAAAAAAACATTACAGCATAAATTCACATCTAAGTTTTTAGAAGGACATAATTTTGGAGATATATACTTATTATCAATGCAAGAACTATTTGGAAATATATCAACATCAATCAAAAAAGCAACAGAGGTATTAGATATTAAAGGTGAAATTGTACCTGCAACAATTGATGATATAACTATATGTGCAGAACTTACAGATGGTAGTATTATTAAAAATAAGGAAAATATACCAAATGAAGTTATGACAAGATTAGAAACAGTAAAAAGAGTGTTTTTAGAACCTTCAAATGTAAGGCCTACACCTAGAGTATTAGAAGCAATAGAAGAAGCAGACATTATTGTGGTTGCTCCAGGTAGCCTATATACAGAAATAATCCCTAATTTATTAGTTAAAAATATTACTAGTGCGATTAAAAATTCTAAAGCTAAAAAGGTATATGTAGCAAATATTATGACAGATGAAGGACAAACAGATGGATATACTCTATCAGACCATTTATTAGCTATAAATGAACATGTTGGAGAAAATATATTTGATTTCTGTATAGCAGACACTGGTGAAATTGTTCCAGAATATGTAAGAATGTATCATAAAAAAGGAACAGATATATTAACAGTAGATGAAGATGAAGTTAAAAAATTAGGAATCAAATTATTGAAACAAGATTTATCTAAAGTAGAAAATGGTAAAATTAGACATGATTCAAATGCCATAGCATTAACACTTATGCAAATAGTTTTAGCAGAAATTAAATATGCAGATGATAGCTCTAAATTACAAGTTACAACATTAGAAACAGTATTAAAAGAACATAGAAAACAACAAAAACAAAGAGAAAAACAATTAAAAAGAGCTAAAAAAAGATATAACGGAAAAGAAATTGATAGTAAGAAGATTGAAGAAGAAATCAAAAAAAGTATATTAGAATCTGAAAGACAAAAAAGAAGAAGAAAAGGTGATAGTAAGTTTAAAGAAAAGTACGAAGAAAGACTTAAAACAATTACAGAAGTAGATGAAAAAACAATTAAAGAAGAAAAAAAGATGTTTAAAAATTTTTTTAGAGATAAGAAAAAATTGACAGAAAAAGTTAAACAAAAAGAAAAACAAAAAGAATTAAATGATATATATTTAGACTATTTCAATTATGAAGATAGCAATGAAAATATTAGTGAAGATAATAATGAAGATAGTAATACAAAAAAAGATTATGATTCAAATTTTAAAAAAATATTAGAAAAAAAACATAAAAAATTAAAAGATGCAGATACAGAATTAAAATTAGAGAATATAGAGGAATTACAAAAAGTACAAGAAAATAGTACTATTAATGATACTGATAATACATCAGATGTTAAATTCTCAACACAAAAGATTAGAACAATAAAAGTTCAAGATGCATATTCTCAAATAGATAAATTAAAAGAAAGACAAGAAAGACAAGAAAAGCAAGTAAAAGTTGATGTATTAAAACAAGAAGAAAAACAAGAAAATGATATAGACAAAGAATCAAATAAGGTGAGAATAAAAATAGAAGCAAAACCTAAAACTAAGATATCAGTTAAAGTAGAGCCAGAAGTTAAAGAAAAGAAAACTAAAACTACTAAAAAGCTAGATATAGATATGGAATCAGAAATTAAAGAAGAAGCAAAAGAAGTAAAAGAAGTAAAAGAAAAGCCAAAACCAAAAAGAAAAACTAAAAAACAAAAAGAAAAAGAATTAGCAGAAGAATTATTACAAGAATTAAAAAAATTAGAAGAAGTTAGAGAACAAAAGAGAAAAACAAAAGCAAAAACAAAAGATAAAGAATAAGGAAAAATATGAAAATATATAAATTAAATTTAAGTTTAAAAGAAATAACAGATAAAGAATATATATTAACAAATGGATTAGGTGGATATGCAAGTCAAACAATATCATCTATGAATACTAGAAGATATCATGGATTATTAGTTAAAGCACAAAATTCACCTGGATTAAGAGAAGTATTAGTATCTAAAGTAGATGAAAGCATAATTATAAATGATGAAGAATATCCATTGTATACTAATATTTCTAATAACTATATTTCAAATGGATTTAATCATATGCAAGTAGTGGAATATACTATTTATCCTAAAATTACATATGAGATTTGTGGAGTTAAGATTACTAAAGAGATTATAATGAAACACGAATCAAATATAGTAGGATTAAAATATACTATTAAAAATAGTAATCAACCAGTTAAATTAAATTTAACACCTCTACTTACTAGAAGAAATTTTCATTATTTAAATAGCAATAATTTAGATGAAATAGAAAAAGAAAAATTACAAAAAATATTTAAAACTGAAAAAATATATAATGATAAAACAAATGGAATAATGGGATTAAAATATATATATTCAGATTCTACCAAAGAAAAAGAAAATGCATTAACAATTTTAGTAAATGATGCTAAATATATACCATATACATCAAACTATTTTGAAAATATGTATTATGTTAGAGAAGATGAAAGAGGGTTTGATTCAACAGAAAACCTATTAATTAAAGGAACTTTTGAAATAGAGATTCCAAAAAATGTAATTAAGGAAGTTTTTGTTAATATATCAGCAGATAATATTATTCAAGATGATATGAGTGATGCAGAAATATATAATGTATTTAAAGAAAATAATTTTGATAATATTTTAAAATTAGAAAAAAATAGGCTTAAAAATTTATATGATACAGCAGATTTAGAATATGAATATGAAAAAGATATAATCTTAAATGATAAAACAGAGTATAAGAAGCTTGAAACATTTAAGGAAATGATAATACAAAGCGCAGACCAATTTATAGTTAAAAGAGATCAATATACAAGTATAATTGCAGGATATCATTGGTTTTTAGATTGGGGACGAGATTCTCTAATATCTTTTGAAGGATTGTTATTAAAAACAAATAGGTATGAGGATGCAAAAAAACTATTAAAATTTTATACACATGATATATCAGAAGGTCTTGTACCAAATGCATATGATGAAAATACATCATTACCATATTATAATTCAGCAGATGCTTCATTACTATTATTTGAAGCAGTACAAAAATATTTAGAATATACTCGGAGACTATAAGTTTATAGAGAAAGAAATATATCCTAAATTAAAAGAAATATATACATGTTATAGTGATGGAACAAATCTATCTGGTAATAATATATATATTGGAGAAAATGGATTATTACATAGTGGAACACCTGAAATTCAAAATACTTGGATGGATGCAAAAATAGGTGATGTTGTAGTAACACCAAGAAATGGATATGCAGTAGAAATTAATGCTCTATGGTATAATGCTTTAAGGATATTAGAAGATTTATCAAAAGAATATAAGGAATATAATTTACAAGTAGAAGTAAATAATTTAGCTAATAATATAAAACAAGAATTTAAAAATTCATTTGTATCAAAATTAGGTGGATTAAAAGATTTAACAACAGATGATAAAATAAGGCCAAATCAATTATTTGCAATAGCATTATCACATAATGTTATAGATGATGTAGAAATTATAAAAGATATATTAAATATAGTTGAGAAAAAGCTATTAAATAGATATGGATTAAAAACACTAGCCAAAGGAAATGAACTATATTATGATGAATATTCAGGAAATGCAGAAAAAAGAGATTTAAGTTATCATCAAGGTATAACATGGCCATGGTTATTAATACTGTATAGTAGAGGACTTGAGAAGCTAAATAGTATTTTAGGAGATAAACAAACAGAAGAAAAATTAAAACAATTTAAAGAAAAAACATATGATACATATCAAAAAGCATTAACACAAAGACCATGTATAAATGGAATATCTGAAATTTGTAATTCAGTATTTCCATATGAAATGAATGGAACAATTACACAAGCATGGAGTGTAGCGGCAATTATATGTATATTGTTTAAATAGAGGTATAATGAGAATATTAGGAATAGATCCAGGATATGGTATTACAGGATATAGTGTAATTGAATATACAAATAATAATTTTAAACTTATAACTGCAGGAGCAATACAAACAAAGCCGAATTCAGAATTTAATCAAAGACTTGTAGATATATATAAGTCTTTGGGAGAAATAATAGATGTATTTAAACCTGAACATATGGCAATTGAAGATTTATTTTTTAATCAAAATATTAAAACAGCTATAAAAGTTGCAGAAGCACGTGGTGTGTTACTACTTATGGCAAAACAAAGAGGTTTAGAAATTGCAGAATATACTCCACTTCAAGTAAAACAAGGGGTTGTAGGATATGGTAGAGCTAATAAATCTCAAATAAAGCAAATGGTAAAAACAATATTAAATGCAGAAAAAATCCCAAAATTAGATGATGTAACAGATAGTATAGCAATTGCAATATGTCATGCACATACACAAAACAGTTCTAAATTATTAAGTAAATATATGTAAATAAGAAAAGGTGGAAAATGTCAAGAACAGTCAATTTGATATATGGAGAAGATATATATATATTAAGTGAAACATTAAAAAATATACGAAAAAATTCAGGAGTTTTAGATAATATAAATAATGTTAATATGGAATCTTCAGAAATAGATGATATAATTGATGAATTAGCTTTACCACCTTTTTTAGGTGCAAATAAGTGTGTAAATATATATAATAGTAGAGTTTTTTTAAATAAGGATTATGAAAAAATATATGAAAAAGAATTAAAAAATGAATCAAATTCAAAAAAAGATATTAAAACAAAAGTAGATGAAGGATACAGATTATATAAGTATTTTAGAAAATTAATAGATAATGAAGAATTATACCTATTAGAAGGAATACATATATTATTTATAGAAGAAAAAGAAAAAATAAAAGATATAGAAAAAAGTAGTATGTATAAACTTTTTTTAAAAAATAAGCAGAATCATTTTAATATATATAATTGTACTAAAAAAACAAAAATAGAAAAGCAAAAATATTTTTTAGATTTAGCTAAAAAAAATAATGTAAATATAGACTATAATACAATTGGATATATGTTAGATAATATTTCTGATGATACATTTGTAAGTATACAAGAATTTAATAAGATAATGATGACAAATAAGGGAATAAATGGAGAAAAAATACTTATTCAAGATATTGATGAAATTTGTATAAAAACAGATGAATCTAAAATATTTGAAATATCTGATGCAATAATTAAGCAAAATAAGGATAGAGTTTTAGAACTTGTAGATGGATTTAAAGGACAAGAATTAATGCTGATAGGATATATATATAAGTATTTTAGAAATATATATTTGACAATATTAGCATTAGAAGAAAAACAAGAAAAAAACTTATTAACTATTTTAGATTTAAAACCAAATCAAAAATTCTTAATAAATAAGTATATAGAAATGGCAAGAAAAAATAGTAAGAATAAAATAAAATACATACTAAAAGAAATAATGCTATTAGATGAAAAAATGAAAACTAAAACAATAGACATAAATACAAGTATAAAAAATATATTAATTTTAATATAATATAATTTAAT
>JBQMXM010000013.1:0-22113 GCA_052174015.1 Clostridium sp. | reverse complement strand
ACCATGTTATTCTTTTTTTTGCAATACTTTTTTGAACTTTTTTAATCTTTTTAATATTAAATTATGTTTTAATTATTTCATATGCTGCTTTTACTTCTTCTAAGATTTTAGATATATCTTTTTTCTCACTATTTTTACCTAAATAAATATATGCTAATATATCTCCTTTTTGTATTTCTTCTCCTTCTAATTTATTTAATTGTATTCCTGCAAAGTAATCTATTTTGTCTATTTTTGTAAGTCTACCACTTCCTGCAATAAATGCCGCTTTTGCAATATGCATTGCATCTATCTTTTTTATTTTTCCTTCAAAGTCTGATTTTAATACAATCGCATTCTCTTTATTATTATATTTATTTGCATATTTTAAAAATCTTTCTATATCTCCACCTTGTCTTTTTACCATATCTAAAAATATATTATATGCTATTTTTTCTTCTATTATTTTATCAACTTTTTTTCTAATTTCATCTTTATTAATTTCTTTTAATAAAAATGATAAATATTCTATTACAATATCATATATTCTACTATTATTTTTCGCTTTATCTATATCACTTAAAAATTCTAATGTTTCTAATATTTCTAAACTATTCCCTACTGAATATCCAAGTGGCGTTTCCATAGATGTTATGATACTAAAAACATTCATATTCAATTTTTCACCTAGGCTTTCAAGCATTTGTTTTAATCGTTCTGCACTATCATATGTTTTCATAAATGCTCCACTTCCATATGTAACATCTAATAAAATTGTGTCTGCTCCTGATGCTTTCTTTTTACTCATAATACTTGAAGCTATTAATGGTATTGATTCTGTACAAGCTATTGTATCTCTTAATGCATATATTTTTTTATCTGCTGGTGCTATTTCTCTACTTTGTGTAATCAATGAAAATCCATATTTTCTTACTAATTCTTTAAATTCTTCTTCTTTTAATTCTATATCTATATTAGGAATTGATTCTAATTTATCAGCTGTTCCTCCTGTTATTCCAAGTCCTCTACCACTCATTTTTCCTACTTTAAAACCAAATGCTACAATTATTGGCATAAGTATAAGTGTTAATTTATCTCCAACACCTCCTGTTGAATGTTTATCAACAACTGTTTCAGCTATATCAAATGAAACTGTTTTCCCTGACTTTATCATACTTTTAGTCATATAATATGTTTCTAAATCTGTCATTCCATTTATATATATTGCCATTATTAGTGCACTTGCTTGATAATCAGTTATTTCTTCATTAGTATATTTTGATATAAAATATTCTATTTCTGCTTCTGTTAGTTCTAAGCCATCTCTTTTTTTTGCTATTATATTTATTATATCCATATTTCCTCTTAAAATATTATTTTATTATTTTCTATTATTTTCTATATATTTTAAAATGTATCCTAACATTTCTTCTACTATTTCATTAGTAGTTTGTTCTGCATCTATAATTATAATTCTATCACTATATTTTTTTGCAATGATATCATAACCTTCTTCTACTTTTTTATGAAAATCTAAACTTTCTTTATCTAATCTATTTATTTCTTTCCTTTTTCTTATTCTTTCTATTCCTTTTTCATGTGGAATTTTAAGTAGAAATGTTAAATTTGGTAAATATCCTTTTATTGCGAATTTATTTAATTCATATACTTCATCGATTCCTATTCCTCTCGCATATCCTTGATATACAAGTGAACTATCTAAATATCTATCACATAACACTATATTTTTTTCTTTTAACTTAGGTATTAAAACTTCATGTACATTTTGCGCTCTTGCTGCTGCATATAGTAATGCTTCACATTCTAAGTCCATATTTGTATTCTCAGTATCTAATATAATTTTTCTTATCTCTTCTGAAATTTTTATTCCTCCAGGTTCTCTTGTTAGACATACATTATATTCAATCTTATTTTCATCTCTTAACTCAACTAATTTTTCTTTAAGTAATGCTACTGCTGTTGTTTTACCACTACCTTCATTTCCTTCAACTGTAATAAATATCCCTTCCATTTTACTTTAAACCTCCTACAAAATTTTTTATAAATGTTTTTCTATGTAACTTACACGGCCCTAATTTTTGTATTGCTTCTATATGTTTTTTAGTTCCATATCCTTTATGTGCACTAAATTCATACCCATTGTATAAAGTGTCTTGTTTTCTCATATATTCATCTCTTATAACTTTTGCATATATTGATGCACATGCTATTGTATATGAATTATCATCTCCTTTAACTATGCTTCTTACTTTAGGTATAATTTCTGCATCAGTTATATTTAACTTATCATTTCCATCTACTAAAATTACTTCTGCTTTTTTTCCTAATACACTAATTACTTCTTCCATTCCTTTTTTAGTTGCTTTTTCTATATTAAGGTGATCTATTTCTTCAGGTGATATAAATACTGTATGACTATGAACTATATCTTCTTTTATCTTTGCAAACAATTCTTTTCTTTGTTTTTCTGTTGTTTTTTTAGAATCTCTAACTCCTATTATACAGCTATCTGCTTTCATAATAACCCCTGTAACAACAACAGGCCCTGCTAAAGGACCTCTACCAACTTCATCTATTCCTAAAATTACACTAGAAATATTATTATCATATTCTTTCAACCTATTTGTTTCTTCTGTTATTTTTTGTATTCTTTCTTGTTTTGTCATATTATATCCTTAATTTACCACCACTGTTTAAAAATTCTAAAAAATTAAATGTATATACTTTTATTTTTTTATACGATTTTAGGTCTTCTTTATAAGAATCAACAATCATTGGATTTGTTAAATAATATATATATTTACCATTTCTTTCTTGAATAATAATTGAAATTGTTCTTGGTAATAATTTTTGTGAAAGCCCTATATCTTTTATATTATCTTTAGTTATTACAGCTATCTTAGAATAATCATTCATTTCTTTCAAACGCTTAAATGCTCCACCACAAAAATGATTTAACAACATTTTTTCATCATTAATCATATTAGCATCTAAATCATCAATCATTTTTTTTACTTTTTGGTCATCAACTTTTTTCCTTAACTTACTATTAATTATACTTATAGTCTTTACTTCTTCTGTATTTCTTTTTTGATTATCAAATGTTTCTGTTATATTTTTTATACTTAATAATGTTGAATACATTTTTAAGTTTGTTGGTTTAGAAAGCATATCTCTAGATATAGTTATTATTCCTGTTGTTAGTATAAAAAGAATAATAACTGTTACTATTAATATTGTCATAGTTATACCACTTTTATTTTGTGTACTATATTTTAAAATTTTATTTGTCATTTTACCTCCTATGCAAGCCATCCACCATTTATAGAGATTGTTTGTGCTGTTAAATATTTTGAATTAATAATATATTCTACTGCTTTTGCAATTTCTTCTGTATTACCAAATTTACCTAATGGTATTTCTTGCATAATTTCTGCTTTTTCTATTTCTGTAAATTTATTCATTTTTGTATCAATATATCCAGGAGCAATTGTATTTACCCTAATATTTGATTTTGCATATTCTACTGCTATACTTTTGGAATACATTTCAATCCCAGCTTTTGTTGAAGCATATATACTTTCACATGATGCAGCTCTCATTCCCCAAATTGAAGAAATGTTAATTATATTTTTTTCTGTATCTGTTTTAAGCATGTATTTTATTACTTCGTTTGACATTACTATTGTTGAAACTTGATTAACATTTATTATCTCTAATATGTCTTCTATTTTAGTGTCTATTGCTAATGAATTTAATGATATTCCATGTGCACATACAAGCAAGTCTATTCTTTGCTCTTTATTATATATTGTTTGTACTAGCTTTGATATATTATTTATATTTTCAAAATCATAATATATTGTATGTAATTTCTTGCTATTATTTTCTGCTACTAATTTTTGATATATTTTTTTAAATTTTTCATTTTCAAAATTTCTACCTATGGCATAAACAATATAATCTAGTTCTAATAATTTTTCTAATATACTTGTACCTATTTCTCCTGTACTTCCTGTTAATATTGCTACTTTATTCATCTCTTACTCCTCAAATATATTTTATCATATCAAATCATAATATTAAACACTTTTATATATGCAAGTTTTATATAAATAAATATATATCTAAATCTCAATATATATTTTTTCTTCCTGCTTATTATTTGTTGTATTTCCTTTTAATTGGGTTACTGAATATAATGGCAACACTTTTTCACTATCTAGTATTTTCATTATTTCAAAATTAATGTGTTCTTTTACTGCAATATATCTTTCATATTTTGATTCACTTATATAGCAATATACATAAATTCTTAATCCTTCTTTTGATATTTCTTCAAACCTTACTACAGATGTTTGTGGTAATACTTTTGTTGAATTTTCTAATAGGTTTTCTATTTTTCTTAAAATTCTTTCCATTTTTCTAAGTTCTACATCAAATGGTAAATTGATTTTTAATTCTATTCTCCTGTTTTCAATTTCATTATAGTTAACTACACATTCGTTTGTAATTATTGAATTTGGAATATTTACAATAGTATTATCTAATAATCTGACCTTTGTATTTCTAAGTGTAATTGTTTCTACTGTACCTAAATATTTATTAAGTTCTATAAAATCTCCTATTACAAATGGTTTTTCTGTAATAATCGTTGCTCCTGAAATTATACTTTTAACCGTGTCTTGTACTGCAAGTGCAACAATTGCTGAACCTATTCCAAGTCCTGCTGCTAATCCATTAATATTATATCCTAATTCTGTAATAATAATAAATATTCCTAATATATATATTATAACTTTTATTAACTTTGATATAAATTGATTTAAAAATATATTTTTATTTATCTCACTTTTTTCAATTATTTTTTTAAATACTAAACTTTCTGGACTTATAAATGTTGAAAGTGTAAGTGATAATATGAATATACTTAATATTTTAAACATTTTAAATAATGTTGGTTCTATAATTGGATTTTTAGCTAATATTTTAATTAGTAAAAGTGAACCTGACAATAATATATATGTACTTAAAAAATTAAATCTTTCTCTTTCTTCTATTTTAGATATAGGAAGTTTAAATACTGCATATGCTAACTTTCTAATTGAAATTACTATTTTCTTTCTAAAAAGCATGATTAATAATATTACTATAATTAGTAATTCTGAACTAATAAACATATCTAGTTGTTCTTTAATTCCTTGTAATTGATACAATAATATTTCTATCACACTTCCTCCATATTAATTAAAACATTTCTTTTTTAATTATACATTTTAGATATAATTTTTTTAACATTTGTTACATATATAATACAATTAAAAATGATGTTGAATTATATCAACACCATTTTATGTTTTGAACATTATAAGTTATTTATGAGTTTGTTTTATTTTTAATTAAATATATTGATAAAGTATGCAACTATAGTTTATAGCAAGTAATGTAGAAAAATAAGTTATTATATTTAAATTATAAAATGTAGGCAATCAATCTCCTTTCTTAGGGGCTTATGAAAATTGATAAATGGGGATATTCTATAATTTTAGAAAGTCTAATTCATATATTTTTCTAGTATTACTGTTTAATATATTTAATTAAATGTAACTCTAGTAAACACTATTATTAACTAAAATTAAAGTACAAAATTAAATTATTATTGTCTATATATTTATTTGTGAAAATTATTGAAAAGGAATTCTGTTTATTTGATTATTATTTGATTGTTTTAATTTTGATTGAATTTTGATTAATTTTTTTGATTAAATTTTTGAATTATTTTTTATACAACATTTAGTGTTCACTAAAGTTATTAATATAATAACACCTTTTCTTATTTGTGTCAACACTTTTATAATAAAAAGAGTAATGATTTATTAATATTTTAACCATTACTCTTATAATTTCATTTTATTTTATTTTCTTGTATTGTATTTTATTTAATATTATATTCTTTATTTTTTATAACATTAATTACAGAATTTGCAAATTCTTCTTTTGATACTGTTTTTGTTTCTTCAGTTCCAAAGATTCTATAACTTACTAAATTTTCATCTCTTTCTTTATTTCCTATTACTATTGTAATTGGCATCTTATTCTTTTGACTATCTCTCATTCTATAACTTAATTTTTCTTCTCTGTTATCTACTTGTGCTCTAATATCTTGTTCTTTTAAGAATTCTGCAAGTTCATTTGCATATTCTTCATGATATTCATTTTTTATTGGTAATATATTTACTTGTACAGGTGATAAGAATAGTGGAAATGCTCCTGCATAATGTTCTATTAATATACCTATAAATCTTTCAATTGAACCATATATTACTCTATGTAACATAACAGGTCTTTTTTTACTTCCGTCTTTATCTACATATGTTAAGTCAAATCTTTCTGGTAAATTCATGTCTAATTGAATTGTTCCACATTGCCATACTCTACCTATTGAGTCTTTGATATGAAAATCTAATTTTGGTCCATAAAATGCTCCATCTCCTGGATTTATTTTACATTCATGTCCAGCCTTATTACATGCCGCTTTAAGTGCTGCTTCTGATTTTTCCCAAATATCTAGACTACCTATATATTTTTCTTCAGGTCTTGTTGATAATTCAATACTATATGTTAATCCAAACACTTTATACATTTTATCTATAAAGTTAATTAAATTAATTACTTCACTTTCAATTTGATCTTCTGTCATAAATATATGTGCATCATCTTGTGTAAATGTTCTTACTCTGAATAATCCGTTTAATGCTCCTGAAATTTCATGTCTATGTACTTGTCCTAATTCTCCAACTCTTAATGGTAAATCTTTGTATGAGTATAATGAATTTTTGTATACTAACATTCCTCCTGGACAGTTCATTGGTTTAATTGCAAATTCTTTTTCATCTATTTCACTTGTATACATGTTTTCACGATAATTATTCCAATGTCCTGATAATTCCCATAATTCTTTATTAAGCATTATTGGTGTTTTAATAAATTCGTATCCTTCTTTTACATGTTCTTTATACCAGAAATTTTCTAATTCATTTCTAAGAATCATTCCTTTATTTAGGAAGAATGGGAAACCTGGCCCATATTCACTCATCATGAATAAATCTAATTCTTTTCCTAATTTTTTATGATCTCTTTTTTTAGCTTCTTCTAAAAAGTTTAAGTATTGTTCTAATTCTTCTTTTGAGTTTAAGCATACTCCATAAATTCTTTGAATCATTTTTTCATTAATATCACCTTTAAAGTATACTCCTCCACATTTTAATAATTTGAAATTTTTAATTTCACTTGTATTTTTTACATGTGGTCCTCTACATAAATCTGCAAAGTCTGCTTGTTGATATATAGATACTGTATCTTCTTCTATATTTGATAATACATCTATTTTGTATCTATCTTCTTTAAACATTTCTAGTGCTTCTTCTTTTTTAATATCTTTTCTTACAATATCAATTGCTTCTTTAGATATTTTATGCATTTCTTTTTCTATTTTTTCTAAATCTTCTTCTTTTATTACTACATCACCTAAATCTATGTCATAGTAGAATCCTTCATTTATTGCGGGTCCTACCCAAAATTTAGCATCTTTATACATTCTTTTAACTGCATGTGCTAATAAGTGTGCACATGAATGATTTAACATTTCTAATTTTTCATCTTCTTTTATTTTTAATTCCATATTTCACCTCATAATTTCTTTTTTCTATAATTTATTTTATATTATTTGTTTTAACTATAACTATATTTTAAATCTCAATTATAAGGTATAGGTTAGATGTAGTATACCATTTTGTTTTTTCATAACTACCTCTTTTTTCAATATTATAAAATAAAGTATATCATAAATATTACCTATTTACAATATACAAATTGCTCATTATTATTTTTTTGTGTAGAAAGTTCAAACATATTTGACAGAAATATATTAAAAAGTACTTCTACATTATTATAATATTCTTCAAATTTTAATTTTATAGCTCTGTCATTACTCTGTCATTACTCTGTCAATTTATATTTTTTATTTGGAGAATTTTCATTATTATCAGTAGTTTCAATTTTTTTATCTTGTAAAAATTTTCTTAAAATTCTCCTAACTGTACTATCAGATAAATCTGTTTGAGCGATAATATCTTTTGCACCAATAATTACATTTCTTTTTATACATTCTAATACCTTTAATTCATTTTCTGAAAGCAATAATTGAAATGTATCTTTTAATTCTTTAGAATTATTCATCTCATCTATTGTACTATCTATCATTTTAAGCATAAATTCTATAAATTCTGTAGAATTACCTGTATTATTGCAATTTTGAATAGCAGTATAATATTCCTCTTGATTTTCTTTTATTATACTTTCAATAGGTAAATAAGCAAATGCTTTTTCCCAATGAGAAAGTATTGCTGTTTGCCATAATCTTGCTGTTCTTCCATTACCATCATGAAATGGATGTATAAAAACAAATTTATAATGGAAAATAGAGGATAAAATAAGTGGATTTATTGTATCTTTAACTTCACTCATCCAACTAAATAAATTATCCATTAAGCTAGGTACTAATCTAGGAGGCGGAGCTACAAATATTTTTTTATCACCATCATAAACTGCTTCACCATGATTTCTAAATTTCCCTGCATCTTTTTCAACTAAAAAAGTTAATATTCCATGTATTTTCTTTAAATCTTCAATAGAATATGGATTTAGTTTATCTATTTTCTCATAAGCTTTATAAGCGTTTTTTACTTCTTGAATATCTTTTTGTTCTCCGTATTACCGGTTTACCATTTATTACATCTTCAACTTGAAATAATGATAATTGATTATTTTCAATAGCCAGTGAAGAATATATTGACATTATTCTTGACTTTCTTCTTAATTTTGGATATCTATTTAAACTCTCAAAATAATTTGCTTCTCCTATTTTTTTCATTATATCTGACACATAATTTAGCATTTTATCAGTAATTGTATATGGTGGGTATTTTATTTCCATTTCAAACCTCCAATTCATATATTTATTATATCACAAAGTTACTAATATAACATAAAATATCATAATATTTATTTAATTTTCAAATTTTTGTAAAAACACAAATATATTTAACAGAAATATATTAAAAATACATAAAAAAAGCAAGCAATATAATTGCTCGCTTTTAAATTTAAGATTACTTCTCTTCATATATAAATTCCACCCTTAAATATTCTATTTTATAAGGTGATTTATGAAGCGACAATCCGTTAGAATTAATGAAATTGTGTATTTTCACTAATTCCTCACGAAAAGCAATGTCAGACAGGTGTATATCTGTCTTTATAAAAAGTTTTGTATCTACTTCATTAGCATCTATTTGCGGAATTACAATATTATCATGTCTTGTCATTCTTTTGAAAATAACATATGGAATAGTTAAAGTATCCTCATATTTGCCATTTTCAAAGCATTCTATCCCTTTGATTATATAGCTATACTTTATTTTTATCTTTCTTTCAAAATTGCAATATTCCCTATATTCATCAGAAACTCTTCTACACCAATTTTTATCAGAGATTCTGTTAAATAAAGATAGTGTTCTAATATACGCTTCTTTCTTTGATTCAGGATTATTTTCTTCTTCTATTAAGTTACTAGCTAAAATATATGCTATATATTCTCTAGTGCTCTCCCTCTCTTCAATTTCTAAAATATCTCTAGATAACTCTAGATTAGTCAAAGAGGATTCACCTAAATTAAAATAATTTTCTACCTCTTCAAGTCTCCAGAAAAGCATTTTCTCTTTATGAAATATTTCAGTTGTATTTTCTAAGATAGCCGTAATTTTAGATGTAAATCTTGAATCAACGCACATTTTTTTAATGTCGTTATTGAATTCTTTCCTTAGCTCTTCATCTATTATTGATAAAATATCAAATTTATAAATGCTAATAATCTTATATTCTAGTTTTTCCATCCCAAAAGGTTTAAAAGCAACCTTTAAATGAAATAACTCCTTATTTCTATCAAGATTAGTTAACTCATTGAAATAATTCTTAGAACAAAATCTATCCCAATCTCCTACTGTTAACCTTGCAAATAGGGCACGATTTTCATCATACACTTTTTGTTTTTCTTGATTCCATTTACTAGGGTCTTGCATTTCAAGATCTAGTAATTCTTTTGCTATGTTATATCTAGCACTTACTGTTGATACACTCTCTATTTCCTTATACATATTTTTCTCCTGTTTGCAATACTGAGTTGTGCCGCCACAACCTAAGCAAACATATACTATATTTATTTTATATATAATAATTATAACTCTTTTTCAACATTATGTCAACTTTAGTGAAGCTATACAAAATATAAACTTTATAGTACAGAACTATATTATATCACACTACCTATTATACCTGCATCATTTTTGTATTTAGCAGTAACTAGTATAGGTTTTTGTATTTTTGAATATGTTTTTAATTCATTATATTGTTTTTGTAGTTCTTTCCATACTATTGTATTTTCTAAATTTGCAAAACTACCACCTATACATATTTTTTTAGGTTTAAATAGTTCAACTATATTAGCAATTCCTGTAATTAAATATGATATATATTCTTTTACTATTTTTTGTACTACTTCTTCATTATTATTATAGTATTGTTCTAATATTTCTGATACTTTAATATCTTCATATATCTTTAATTCTTGTTTTAAATTTCTTTTTAATCTTCTCATCGTTGCATATTTTTCAAAACAACCTTTTTTACCACAAGTACAAGGAATGCCATCTTTTTCAATAATCATATGACCTATATCTATTCCATACATATTATGCAATTTAAATACATTGTTATCATATATATATGCAAATCCTATTCCTGTTCCTATACACATAAATACTGAGGTATCACTATTTTTTAAATTTCCAAATTTCATTTCTGCATTTAAAGCTGATAGAGCATCATTTTGAACTAATATTTTAACACCTGGATATCTTTTTATTAATTGTCCTTTAATATCAAATTTTACTATTCCTAAATTTTGAGCATTATATATTATTCCATCTTGAATTTCTCCTGCAGATGAAATTCCAATCACATCTAATTTTTTTATATCTATATTTGTATCAATATATTCAAATATTTTTTTAAGTATATATTCTTTCATATTTTTTCTAGTAAATATATCTAAATTTCTTGTATAGATACTTTGCTTATTACTAATTTTATCTCTATCTACTATTGCAAGTGCAATATGTGAACCACCTATATCAATACCTATTTTCATATTTTTTCCTTTGTATTATGTATTTTATATATTATATTTTTTACTAATTGTACCTAAATATATTTAATATTTAGGTACATATTATTATTCATCTTATTATTTGTATTTTATCATTATTTAAATTACTCTTCTGTTTCAATTGCTTCTTCAGAAACATCTTTTGTATCTTCTTCAAATGTAAATGATGTTCTTGATTTTGCTTTTTCTCTAACAGCTTGTTCTATTTCAGTTTTAGCATCTAGATTTTCTTTCATAAACTCTTTAACTTTTTCTCTACCTTGTCCAATCTTTTCTCCATTATAGCTAAACCATGAACCTGCTTTTTCTATAATTCCAAAATCAATTGCTAAATCTATAATACTTGATTCTTTATCAATTCCTTTTCCATATATCATATCTAACATTGCTTCTTGGAATGGTGGAGCAAGCTTATTTTTTACAACTTTAACTTTTGTTTTATTACCTATAATGTTTCCACCTTCTTTCATTTGTTCTCCACGTCTAATATCAATTCTTACTGAAGAATAAAATTTTAAAGCTCTTCCTCCTGGTGTAACTTCTGGTGAACCATAAAGTACTCCTACCTTTTCTCTTAATTGATTAATAAATATTACTGTAGTATGTGTTTTATTCATAAGTCCTGCTATTTTTCTAAGTGCTTGACTCATAAGTCTTGCTTGAACAGCCATATGAGCATCTCCCATATTACCTTCAATTTCTGATTTTGGTACTAATGCCGCTACTGAATCTACAACTATTAAATCTATTGCTGAACTTCTAATTAATTTTTCTGCTATTTCTAATGCTTCTTCTCCATTATTTGGTTGTGCAACTATTAATCTATCAATATCTACACCTATTCTTTTTGCATATATTGGGTCTAGAGCATGTTCTGCATCTATAAATGCTGCTTCTCCTCCTAATTTTTGAACTTCTGCTACAATATGTAATGTTAGTGTAGTTTTACCTGATGATTCTGGTCCATATATTTCTATAATTCTTCCTCTTGGAATTCCACCAACACCTAATGCTACATCTAGTGATAAAGCTCCTGTTGGTATTGCCTCTATATCTTCAACTTTGAAATCTCCAAGTCTCATTATAGAACCTTTACCATAATCTTTTTCTATATCATCCATTGCTTTTTGTAATGCTTTTTTTCTTCCTGCTAAATCATCTTTTTCTAAGATTACATTTTCTTTTTTCTTTTTTTCTGCCATATTTTTCTCCTTATACCTAATAATCTTTTGTTTTTTAAAATAGATTTCTTTTAAACATTTTCATCTTCTCTTTTGTATAATTTTACTATTAATTTCATTTTATCATTATACAATCATTTATTCTATAATTATTATATATTTTTATCTTTTATTTTTTCTCTTTCATGTTTTATTTAATTCTAGTTCAAATCATTATTTTCTATACCATTTAGCTATATCATAAAACAGATTATAATTATTAAATGCTGAATTATTTTCAGGTACTGTAAGTCCTGTTGATAATATAATTTGAGTTGTGTCTCTTGCAATCCCTATGAATGGTACATCTCTAATATATATTAACTCTATTTGCTTATATATATCTTCTAATATTTTTGTTCTATCTGAAGTTATTTTTTCATTTGATGCTTTTTTCAAATTATTAAGCATTTCTTTACTTTTATATTGAAACAAGTTTATATTTCCAAAAAATCTTTCTATATTTGGACTATATGATGTTCTAATACCAATTATTGCCATATCATATTTCTTTTTATTTATTCTAGCATAATAGTTATTTGCACTTGTTTCTTCTATATTTATATTGATTTTAAATTGTTTTAATTGTTCTTTTACTTCTAATGCTATTTGTTTTTGTACATTATTTTCTGAATTTATTAAAAGATTATATCTTTTTCCACTTATACTTTTCAGCTTACTTTCTGCTATTTGTGTATTATTATATAATAATGGTACTGTCCTTCTTTGTTTTGATTCATTAAATTCTATTAAATTAGAATAAAATTGATTTCCATAATCTAATGGATATGTTGCTACTTGATATCCTGGTATTTTTTCTATAATCTTATTCTTATTTATTGCTGCATATATTCCTTGTTTAATTTCTGCATTTTGAAATACTTCATTATTAAATGCAAGCATTTCAAATTCTCTACCCCTTAATTGTTTATGTACAAATCCTTCTGTTCCTATATATTTACTAAAATTAACTTCTTTAGTAGTTATTAAATCTATATTACCTGATTTAAATCCATTATACAATTCTCCACTTGAACCATATAATGTTACAAATATTTTTAAAATACTTGGATTAAATTCTTTATCATGATATTTTTCATTTTTTTCAAAGATTGCAACTGTGTTTTTTAATTCTTTAAATAAATATTTACCACTACATATAGGGAAATTATATTTTTCTTTATCTGTAAACAGTTTTTCTTCTACTTTTTTCATTATTGGAAATGTTAAATTATATTCAAAAAATGGTTGTGCTTCTTTCAAATTTAACATTATTGTATTTTCATCTATTATTTTTGTACTTTCAATCATTGATACATTTTCTTTATATGCACCTTTAGATTTATTTATTTGATTTATAGTAAACTCTACATCTTCTGCTGTTATTTTTCCGTTTTCACCTTGCCAATATAAATCTTTTTTTAGTATCACTTTGTAATGTTTATCATCTTCTTTAACTATATTTTCAGCTAATTGAAATTTAAGTTCATAATTTTTTTCCAGTGTTATTAAAGAATCATAAAATAATTTAGATATTTCATATACATTTCTATTAGTAGTTAAAATTGGATTCATTGTATCTAATTCTGCAACTCCAAGTCTTAAGTCTCTTTGTAATATATTTATTGTTTCTTCTTTTTTGATATTCTTTTGTTTTTCTATATTTTGGTTATTAAATTTATACACAAAATATCCTGTAACACTTAATAATATAACTAAAAATACTAAGAATATATATTTTAATATATTTTGCATTTTACCTCCATAATATAACCGTTATTATATAACTATTTTTTTCTACGTATAACATAATATTTTTTAACTTCTACAGGAACATTCAAAATTACCATTTGATTTTGTTTTCCTGGATTTATTGTTTCTATATCTTCTAATGTTTCTACATCTTTTAATGTAGTTACTTTAAACTCTAATGGTTTTAATATATTTGGAACAATTAGTTCTAAAGTGTCTCCAATACTTATCTTGTTTTTTATATATACTTTAGCTAATTTTTCATCTTCTAAATAGCTATCTACTAATGCTCCATATTGATAATTATTATTATATTGTCTTCCATTTAAGTCTTGTATCTCATCAACATCCCAATTCTTTTTAATGTTAAAATTAAATTTTGTAAGTTCTCTTGTTTTTACTTTTTCTATTTCTTCTAAATATTTAGTATATTCTGTTTTATCTTTTAATTGCTTATTTTTTAAAATTTCATCTATTGCACATCTATATGTATTTATTATACTTGCTAAATAATATTCTGTTTTTAATCTTCCTTCTATTTTAAAACTATCTACACCCATTTCAATCAATTCTTCTAATTCGTCTATTAAGCATAAATCTTTAGATGATAATAGTGTTGTTCCGTTTGAATCTTCTTCTACTTCTATTAATTCTCCTGGTCTATTTACATCTTCTAAATACATTTTATAATTCCATCTACAACATTGAGCACAATCTCCTTTGTTTGCACTTCTTTTTGCTAAATAATCACTTAAAAAACATCTTCCTGAATAAGCAAAACAAATTGCACCATGTACAAAAACTTCTATTTCTAAGTCTTTACTCTTATTTTTCATTATTTTTCTTAAATTATCAATATTTATTTCTCGTCCTAATATAATTCTTTTAGCTCCATTTTTCTCCCAAAATGAACATGCTCTTCCACTTATTGTATTTGCTTGTGTTGAAATATTTACTGGAATATTTGGTGCATATTCTTTAATTACATCTACAACTCCACCGTCTGATGCAATTATTCCATCAATATCCATTTTTGATAAATATTTTACTTGACTTATTATTTCATCATATTGATCATCATCTGCATATATATTTATTGCTGAATATACTTTCTTGTTGTGTGCTTTTGCATATTTAATTATTTTTTCAAGTTCATCATCATCAACTTTAGCTCTTGTTCTTAATGATATATTTGGTGTTCCTACATATACTGCATCTGCTCCATATATGAATGCTATAACTGCTTTTTCATAAGAACCTGCTGGTGCTAATAATTCTACTTTTTGTATTTTTTCCATTTTCTCCCCTTTATATATTTTTTAATGCTTTTCCTAGCAATGTATTTCTTGTTGTATTATCAAGTGTTTTTATCATTTGTTCTATTGTATTTTCTTTAGTTATAATTATAAGTTTCTTTTTAGCTCTAGACATTCCTGTATATAATAAATTTCTAGTCATTAATTTAGATATTACATGTGGTAATAATAATATTACTGTTTCAAATTCACTTCCTTGTGATTTATGAATTGTTATAGCAAATGCATGTATTAATTGTTCTAAATTCCCTTTATAATTTGCAATTTTACCATCATCAAATTCTACTATAATATCTCCAGTAATATTATCAATATATTTTATCCATCCCATTTCTCCATTAAACACACCTATACCTGAATAATTTCCTTTTTCCCATAATAAGTCATAATTATTCTTTATTTGCATAACTCTATCATTTTCTTTAAATTCTATTTTTCCATATTGTTTAATTTTTTGAGAAAGATTACATTCTTTTTGTATAGCTTCATTTAAACTTATGGTTCCACAATTAGTTTTTTTGGTAGGTGTTAATATTTGAGATGTATAGAAAAAATCTAATATATCTCCTGACTTATTTTCATTTTTTAATATTCTAATCATTTCATTATACATTTCTATTGAATCTTTAACATGTATTATCTCTAAGTCTTGGATTTTGTCTTTATCTGTTTGAATCTCTATATTTTCTCCATTATTAACTCTATGTGTATTTACAATTATATTACTCTTTTGTGCTTGCCTAAATATTTGAGTTAAATATATTGTAGGAACTTTTTTACTTACTATTAAATCTTCAAGTACTTTACCTACCCCTACTGCTGGCAATTGATTAATATCCCCTATTAATACAAGTCTCCTATTTTTTCTAATTGAACGTAATATATATGTTAACATATATGTATCAAGCATAGATGCTTCATCTACAATTAACAAATCACAATCAAGTTCTTTAATTTCTTTAAATATTGCTTCTTGCATATTATCTTCATATTTTGATATTTCTAAAAGTCTATGTATTGTTTTTGCTTCTTCCTTAGTTACTTCTGAAATTCTTTTTGATGCTTTACCTGTAGGTGCTGCTATTTCTACTTTTAATTTTTCATTTTTAAATAGTTCTATTAATACTTTAGTAATAGTTGTTTTTCCTGTTCCTGGTCCTCCTGTAATTATTGTAATTCCATTTTTAGTAACTGTTTTAATTGCATCTTTTTGTCCAGGTGTTAATTCTATTAATAATTCTTGTTCTAATTGATTAATTTTTTTATCTACATTCTTTATATTCTTTATCTTTCCATTTAATAATTTAGAACTAATTAATGCTATTTCTTCTTCTGCTATTGATAAACCTTCTAGTTGGATTTTATCATCTTCTTTATCATAATACAGGTAATTTTCACTACACATATTTTTTAAAACATCATCTATATATGTTTGTTCTGCTCCTGTTAATACATTTACAAAACCTAATAATTCTTTTTTATTTACATATGTATGTCCGTTCTGTACACTTAAATTCATTGCATATTTAATTGCCGCTTCCAATCTTTCTATATCATTAATGTCTATTCCTTTACTTAATGCTATTTTATCTATTTCTGTAAATTTTATCTTATTTGCCATACTAATTAATGAATATGGACTTTTATTTAACATTGTTATTGCATTTTCTCCATATTTTAAATAGATATCATTTGCTACTTCTGTTGATATATTATATGGTTTTAAAATTTCTAGTAATATAAAGAATTGTTTTTGCTTAATATATTCATCTGAAATAACATATGCCTTATTTAAACTTATACCATCTATTGTAGCTAATTCTTCTGGACTATTCTCTATAACTTTTAATGATTCTTTTCCAAATTTATCAATTATCCTTTGCGCTAATTTTAATCCTACACCTTTAATTATTCCTGAAGACAAATATTCTAAAATTTGTTCTTTTTGTTCTGGCTCTTTCTTTATATAAGATGAAACATTAAATTGTCTTCCATAGCTTGCATGTTCTACATATGTACCTGTACACATTATATAGTCTGAACATGTTATTGATTGAAGTATCCCTTTAACTATTAACATTTTTCCATTATTTAATTGAATATTTAATATTTTAAATCCTTTAGGATTTTCATATACTATATTAACTACTTTTCCTTCAATTTCTTCCACTGTTTCACCTTTCTATATTAAAATACTATATTACCATATAATTGTAATTAACATTATATCATATACAAAATTTAATTGTATATATTTGTATACATTTATATATTATATTTGATATTTGTATATTAAAAATAAAAAGGACTTTTTAAAAGCCCCATTTAATTAAATTCAATTTGTTTTAAAAATCATTTTAAACTATTTTAAATTACCTAAATTTCTTCTGATTCCTAATTCATTAGTTAATTCAATATAACCGTTTAAATCTTTTTTTGCTAAATATTTTGAAAGATTATTTCTTTTACCTACTAATTTTAAAAGTCCTACTTTTGAATGATTATCTTTTTTATGAACTTTTAAATGTTCTGTAAGTTCTTTAATTCTTTCTGTTAATAAAGCGATTTGTACTTCTGTAGAACCTGTATCTCCTTCGTTTCTACCAAATTTTTTGATTATTTCTTGTTTTCTTTCTTTAGTCATTTTAATTCCTCCATCCTCTATTTACCAGTTTATCACCGGACTATATAGATTAATTTAATATATTTGAATATATTAAAGTGTAATTATTAAAAGAAATATTTACATTTAATATGAACATATTATAACATCTTAATTTAAATCTGTCTAGTACTAAAAACATTAATCTAAATATTCTCTAATTCTAATTATATTTTTAGCTGTTAATATTTTACCATTTTTGTTTTCATCTACTTCAATAATGGCTCCACAAAATATTTTAGGTCCTTTTAATTCTTGTTGATATTTCTCAGGTAATGTTGTTGTTAATCTTTTAAACGCTACTTCTTTTCTTATTCCTAAAACACCTGCATCACTTCCTGTCATACCTAAATCAGTTATATATGCTGTATTGTTTGGTAATATTATTTCATCTGCTGTTTGTACATGTGTGTGTGTTCCAAAAATTGCAGTTATTTTACCATCAAAATATTTACCAAATGCTATTTTTTCTGCTGTTGTTTCTCCATGATAATCTACAATAATTATATCTGCAGATTCATTTAAATTTTGTAAGGCTTTTTCCATTATATTAAATGAATTTTCTGTGTTGATTCCAATGTTTGCCATTCCTAATAAGTTTACTACTGCTATTTTATTTTCACCCACATTATATACCCTATATCCTCTACCTGGTAATTTTTTAGGTAAATTTGCAGGTCTTACTATTTTTTTATCTCCAATTATTTTAAATACATCCATTTTTGCCCATGTATGATTTCCAAGTGTTACAACATCTGCTCCTGCATTTTTGATTCTTTCAAAAGTTTGTTTTGTTAATCCTTTTCCTTCTGCTGCATTTTCTCCGTTTACGATTATAAAATCTATATTGTATTTTTCTTTAACTTTAGTTATACCTTGTTCTAATGCTTCAAGACCTAAATCTCCTACCACATCTCCTATAACTAATATATTCATTTGCTTATACCTCATTTCTGTTTTAAATATTTTTAAGTTCTTCTAATGTTATTTCTTGTTGTTCTCCATTTTCCATATTTTTAACTTGCATTGTATTTCTAGCTATATCTTCTTCAGAAATGATTATAACTTTTGAAACATTTAACTTATTTGCATATTTGAATTGTGCTTTAAAACTTCTTCCATATATATCTGTAACACATTTTATATTTTTTTCTCTTAATATATTTAGTATCTTATTTGCATATATGTTATTATTAATATTTTTACCACAAATAACCATATATTCAATATTATTATCTAAAGCATATATTTCTTCATCTGTCAGCTTATTTAAAAGGATTTCTCTAATTCTTTCTACTCCTAAAGCAAAACCTACTGCTGGTGTTTTTGGTCCATCTAGTTCTTCTACTAAATCATCATATCTTCCACCACCTAATATTGCTTTTGTTGTTTCATCTACTATTTCAAACACAGTCCTATTATAGTAATCAAGTCCTCTAACAATTAATGGATCTATTTCATATATATCTTTATATGGAGAAGCATTTAAATATTGTTTTAATTCTTCAAAATGTTCTTTATCCTCTCCATCTAACATATCTACTAATTTAGGAGCATCTACATTCATTTGTTTACAACTTTCATTCTTGCAATCTAATACTCTTAAAATATTAGTATCTATTCTACGTCTACAATCTGAACAATATTTTTCTTCTCTTAATTTTAAATATTCTTTTAATTTTGATTTGTATTTTTCTCTAACTTCCTTATTACCTAAAGAATTAATTTTTAATTTTACATTTTCAGATATGTTTAATTTTTCTAAAATCTTTAAACAAATTTCAATAAGCTCATAATCTGCTAAAGCTTCTTTTGTCCCTATTGTTTCTACACCTATTTGTGTAAATTCTCTTTGTCTTCCTTTTTGTACTTTTTCATATCTAAACATTGGTAACCTATAATAGAATTTAACAGGTACTGATAACTCTATATCCATTCTGTTTTCTATATATGCACGCACAAGTCCTGCTGTTCCTTCTGGTCTTAATGTCATACTTCTATCTGATTTATCTAAAAAAGTGTACATTTCTTTTGAAACAACATCTGTGTCATTTCCAACACCTCTAATATATAATTCTGTACTTTCAAATGTTGGTAAGTCTATTCTAGAAAATCCATAATTTTCTAACACATTTATTATTGTATTTTCTATATATTGTGTTAATATCATTTCTTTTCCGTATAAGTCTTTTGTTCCTCTTGGTTTTTGATACATATTCACCTCTTTTTCTTTTTATTATTATACTTCATTTTAGATATTTTTTCAAACACATAAAATATACAATAGAGAAAAGAATAAAATAAAAGAAAAGAAAACAAAACAAAAATAATAATAATAAAAAAGAAAATGTATACACATACATTTTCTTAAAACCTATTTTATTTCCCATACTCCTTCACTTTGTTTTTCAAGCATACTTCCATCTAAATACACTATTGGTCTTAAAAAATTTACTACTTTATCTTCATTTATCCAATTCCCCACACAAATAAGATAGTCATATCCACCTAATGGGAATAATCCATCTTCTCTAACCCCCATGACATTAAATTTTATATTATCACCCATATCACTACCATGAGCATAATGTACACAGCGATGAGCAATATAATAATCATAATCGTGTGTTTTAAAAATCTCAGCTTTAAGTTTAGCCTTATTTGCTTTTACTTGTTGATCTGTTACTAAATCTTCATCATATGCAGCTAAATCTATAGCAAAAATATCATTATTGAATTTTTGAATATTTTTACTAATTGCATTTTCTTCATCACTAGTTATTGTAGGGTAATATCTTTTTGTATTTGAATTTAATGCTTCATCAGAATAAAATTTTTTCTTTTCTGCATCTGTAAAGTTTGAATATTGATCACCTTTCATTATCTTAACTATATCTTCCATTGTCATACTTCTTGCACCTGAACCTGTTAATGTTCTTGTTTTAGCTTCACCAGGCACTTGATAATTACCTACTTTGTATGTTGTAATTGTTTTTACTGTTCCTTTTCCATGTCCATATATGCTACATGCTTTATGTAATTCTTCTTCTACATATAGCCAGCCTATTCCACTTTTAAATGTAAAAAGATTAACATCTCCACCTTCTATATCTCCTATAGGATTTTTAGCCATTACTTTTATTTGATTATTTGCAATTGATATTACTATCCACTCATTGTTAGTAGATTTAGCAGTAACTTTTTGAGTACCATACCCATTACCACCTGTTTTGGCAGTACCTTTTACTGAAGTATAACTTAATTTAGATTGGTCTAGTACTCCTTTTGTTGGGTCATATATTATAGTGTCTCCTACCTGTAAATCCTTTGGTATTGTATTATTAGTAGTTGTATTATCTGCTAATTTTTCATATTTTATTGCTCCATCTTCAAGTGTATATGTTACTGTATATCCTTCATGTTTTCTTACAAGTTCAATTTTAAGTGGACTATTAGATATTGTTGTTAATTTATCATCAGTAGAAAATATACCTTCTTTAATTAAATTATCTTTAAATCTACTTTCATCATATTTTCCGTTTTTATGTACAAAAGTTGCTCCATATGCTGTCATTATTCTATCTTTTTCTTGTGCTATTTCTTGTTCTTGTTTAGTTTCTCTTGCCTTAAACACTAAGCCATTTTGTCCAAGTGCTAAACTAAGTACAACTCCTGCAAGTATAAGTAGTACTATTATTGTAAGCACTAATGCAATTAGTGTTATACCACTGTTTTTTTGTTTTCTCTTTTGTTTATACATAATATCTCCAATTTTAATATACTTTGTTATATTTTTTATTATAGTATCATAAGTGTTGATTTACTATATATATATATATATATTGAGATGTTTTTTTAATAGTTTTGTAATATTATAAG
>JBQMXM010000012.1:0-23404 GCA_052174015.1 Clostridium sp. | reverse complement strand
CCCCCTAACAATTTTTGTATTAATTATTACTTTTACTACCATATAAATAATTGCATTGATTTTATAAAAATTTAATATAGTTATACTGCATAAAAAAAATAATCATTACCATTATTAAACTATTAGCAAAAACAAATCCGAATAATGTTAATAACCAAATCTGATTATTAGAATGATTACCAATTTTAAAATTTTTTAAAATTACACAAAAACTTATTAAAGTTACTAAATAGAGTATTTTTTCAATAGACACCACTCTCCTTCCAACAATAATATTATTAGAATTATAATATATATTATAGAAATACCTATAAATCCTATAAACATTATATCATTTTTTATATAAAACACAAACATATTTGAGATAAAAATATTAAAATAAATAGAAAATAGAAAAAACAAAAAAATAACAACCAAAATTTGGTTGTTATTTTAAAGATTAAAGAATAAATGATTTTTAATGATTGCTGGATTTTAAAAAGCTATCTGTCTTAACATAGCGATTAAGATATAATCGTTATTAAAATATTGGAATTCTGGATTATATGGATATAAAATATGTACATATTTTTTTATCAAATCTACCAAGTTATTATAAATTATTAAAGCATCTATCCTAACAAAATTTGAAAAATACATTATTATTTCATTTTCTCTTAGATATGAAGCATGCAGATCATTCATGTTTAAATTTGAATTATGAAAAAACATTTCTTCTATAAAATCTATCCTTTTTTCTACTAAATCTGCATATTCTTCTAAAAGAAATACAGCTTCCTTTGATAGTCTATCTGAGCCATATTCATTAAGCTCAATTACATTTCTGATAGTTTCTAGACACCCCTTCATTTCATCTAAGAATAATACGTAAAACCGATTATCTACTCTTCTCTCTAAAAAATATTTTAGCAATCCATAATCTTCTTTGAATCTTGATGAGTCTGGCATTAATTTAATTAATTCCATCACTAATCCCTCCTTATTTTAGCATACTAAATTATAATATGCTTAATTTTTTTAAAGTATACTCTCGTATACTATATATTAAAATTATACCATTTTTCCAATTTTATGTCAACCAAAATATAAATATCTCAGTATATCTGCATATATATTTGCATTTTTTAAAATTTTATGTTATTATACTATTATGTTAATTAAAAAAATTATAATTTCATAGGAGGTTTTTTTTATGAAAGTGGTTACATTATTAAATGATGATAAGTTGATAGAAAATCAACTAAATAAACTTACATATAAGTTTAAAATTCTCGGCAGTACAGAAATAATAGATGTTAACATTAAAACAATTTGTAGTGTAATCAAAAACATCCAGATTATAACTTCAGATAAAAATGAATATTATATACTTATCTCCAATAATATTGCTAAAAGCATTATTGTTGGTAAAAAGATTAGTGAAAATATTACAACTAATGATATAGAATATTTGAATTGTAATAATTCAGGTAATCAATCTATTAGCAGTAAAACCTTTAATTATAAGATAAAGGTTCATTTTATGTTAGGAAATGATAATATTGATTATTTTAAAGATAATAATGATCAGTATTACATTTTAGTAGCGTAATATTTATTTAATTTTAATTTTAAATTATAACTATATTTAATTAATTTTTTAGTTTAGTAAGTAATATATTTATTTAATTATATTATTCTATAAAAATATATAAATATAAAAATAAAAACACCTGATATCCTGAAATGCACAAAGTTAGAAGTTATTTAAATATGTGAAACTACTACTAAATTAATTAATATGGATATAATAAATATTATCTATACTATATAACATAGGCTAATACAGCTATGTTAATTATCAAAAAGTTATTTTATGCCGGCATAATCTAAAAAAAAGAAATCCAAATTTTGGATTTCTTTTTTTATTTCTTTTTTAGTTTCTTCTTTTTCTTTTTTAATATGTTATATATTATAAGTCATATTGTTTTTTAACAAGTTCAATTGTCTTTTTATGCATTTCTTCTCTGTGTAAACTTTCTTCTTTTTCTTTTAATGCACGAATTTTAGCTAATGCTTCATCTTGTAATGCTGTATTAGTTGTTAATTCTCTGTATTTTGAAAGTCCTGTACCTGCTGGTATTAATCTACCTATGATTACATTTTCTTTTAATCCTAATAATTCATCTACTTTTCCTTTAACTGCTGCATCTGTTAATACTTTTGTTGTTTCTTGGAATGATGCTGCTGATAAGAAACTTTCAATTGATACTGCTGCTTTTGTAATTCCTAATAATAATTGTTTATATGTTGCAGGCTTTTTACCTTCTGCTATTAATTGTTGATTAATTTCTTCAATTTTGTTTTTGTTTACATTATTTCCAGTTGCATATTCTGTATCTCCTGCATCTACAATTCTAACCTTATTAGTCATTTGTTTAATGATTATTTCTATATGTTTATCATTAATTTCAACCCCTTGATCAACATATGAGAATTGTAATTCTGATATCATATAGTTATATACTTCATTTACACCTTTAGTTACCATTATATCATTTATATTTAATGAACCTTCTGTTAATATTTCACCTTTTTCAACATGAATTGGTTTCCCTTTATTTTCTTCATATTGTTTTAAAATATTTTTTAATATTTTCTTACTTGCTATATATTTAGCTTCTTGTCCGTCTTGTCCTTTAATTATTAATTCTGGATTTTTGTTTCCTTCTTCATCAAATTTGATTGTTAAATCTCCTTCAATTTCAGAAATAATTCCTAATCCTTTTGGTTTTCTAGCTTCAAATATTTCTTCAATTCTTGGTAAACCTTGAGTAATATCTCCTCCTGCTGTTCCTCCAGAGTGGAAAGTACGCATTGTTAACTGTGTTCCTGGTTCTCCTATTGCTTGCGCTCCTACAATTCCTACAGTTTCTCCAATTCCTACTACTTTTTCTGAAGTTAGAGATTTACCATAACATTTTTGACAAGTTCCATTTTTACACTTACATCCAATTACACTTCTTACTTTAATTTTTGTAATTCCTAAATCTATTATTTTTTTAGCTAATTCTTCTGTAATTAATTCATCTTTAGAAATTATTACTTCATTTGTTTTTTCATCAACTAAATCTTCTAATAGGTAACGTCCGATTATTCTTTGCTCTAATGTTTCAATAATACGACCATCTTTTTCAATCGCAAATACTTCAATACCTTCTGTTGTTCCACAATCATGTTCTCTTACTATTTCATATTGTGCAACATCTACTAATCTACGTGTTAAATATCCTGAATCAGCTGTATGTAATGCTGTATCTGCACGTCCTTTACGAGTTCCGTGTGCACCTATAAAGTATTCTAAGGCTTCTACACCTTCTGCTAGACATGATTTAATTGGTATTTCTATTTTTCTACCAGTTGTGTCTGACATAAGTCCACGCATACCTGCGATTTGTGTTAGCTGGTTAATATCTCCACGAGCTCCTGAATCTGACATAATATACATTGGATTTAATTGTGTAAATTGTTTACGCATTTCTTCTGTCATTCTTTCTTTTGTATCTTCCCAAACTTTAATTACTTCATTATATCTATCTTCATTTGATAAAAGTCCCATTTGGTAATTTTCTAGTGCTATATTAACTTTTTCTTCTGATTCTTTAATTATTTTTGATTTAATTTCAGGTACCTTTATATCAGATACTGCAATTGTAGTTCCTGATACTGTAGCATACTTATAACCTATATCTTTTAAGAAATCTAATACTACTGCTGTTCTATCTAATCCATATTTTTTAAATATTCTAGATATAATCTTGTTTAAGTCTTTTTTTCTTGTTAAGAATGAAACTTCTAAATCAAATTTTGTTTCAGGATTTGTTCTATCTACATATCCTAAATCTTGTGGTATACCTTCATTAAAAATTATTCTTCCTAATGTTGTATCAATTATTTTTGATTCATTTTCTTCATTAAACATTCTTACTTTAATCTTACTTTGTAATGTAATTTGTTTTTCAGCATATGCCATTAAAACTTCTTCTTTATCTTTAAATACTCTTCCTTCTCCTTTTTCACCATCTAATGCAAGTGTTAAATAATATGCTCCAATTACCATATCTTGTGATGGTGTTGCAATTGGTTTTCCATTTGATGGTTTTAAAAGGTTATGTGTTGCAAGCATTAAATATCTAGCTTCTGCTTGTGCTTCAGGTGATAATGGTACGTGTACTGCCATTTGGTCTCCGTCAAAGTCTGCGTTAAATGCTGCACATACTAATGGATGTAATTTTATTGCATTTCCTTCTACTATTACAGGTTGGAATGCTTGGAATCCTAATCTGTGTAGTGTAGGTGCACGGTTTAATAATATAGGGTGGTCTTTAATTACTTTTTCTAAGAATGCCCATATTTCTGGACTTTGGAATTCAACCATTTTTTTAGCTGCTCTAGGATTTTGTGCAATATTATTTTCTATTAATTCTTTCATAATAAATGGTTTGAATAATTCTATTGCCATTCCTTTTGGTAATCCACATTCATATAGTTTTAATTCTGGACCTACAACTATAACTGAACGTCCTGAATAGTCTACCCTTTTTCCTAGTAAGTTTTGTCTAAAACGCCCTTGTTTTCCTTTTAATAACTCAGATAATGATTTTAATGGTCTTGAGTTTGCTCCCATAATTGGGTTTGCTCTTTTTGAGTTATCCATTAAAGCATCTACTGCTTCTTGTAACATTCTCTTTTCATTTTTTATAATTATATTTGGAGCTCTAAGTTCTAATAATCTTCTTAATCTATTATTCCTATTAATTACTCTTCTATATAATTCGTTTAAATCTGATGTTGCAAATCTTCCACCATCTAATTGAACCATTGGTCTTAAATCTGGTGGTATTACAGGAATTACATTTTTAATCATACTTTCAGGTTTATTTTTTGATTTTCTAAATGCTTCTACTGTTTCTAACCTTTTTAATAATTTACCTTTTTTACCTGCTGAAGCATTTAAAATTTCTGTTCTAATTTGTTTTTCTAATTCTTCTAGATTAACTCTTTTTAATAGTTTTTCTAAAGCTTCTGCTCCTGTTTCTGCTACAAATTCATTAGCAAATTCTTCTTTTGCTTTAATATATTCTGTTTCAGAAAGAATTTCACCAACTCTTAAAATTTTAGATGTACTTTCTGTAATAATATATGCTGCAAAATATATTACTCTTTCTAATGCTTTTGGTGATACATCAAGCATTAAGGCTATTCTGTTTGGTATTCCTTTAAAGAACCAGATGTGAGCTATTGGGGCTGCAAGCTCTATATGCCCCATTCTTTCACGTCTTACTGTTTTTTTAGTAATCTCTACTCCACATCTATCACAGATAATTCCCTTATATCTTACTTTTTTGTATTTTCCACAATGGCATTCCCAATCTTTTGTAGGTCCAAATATTTTTTCACAAAATAGTCCGTCTTTTTCTGGTTTTAATGTCCTGTAGTTGATTGTTTCAGGTTTTTTAACTTCACCATAAGACCAATTTCTGATATCTTCATCAGAAGCTATACTTATTTTGATTTTATCAAACATTTCGTCCATTTAGTCCTCCTTCTTTAAACTAATTCTTCATTTTTTTCTTCATATTTGTCATCATCTTCAATTTCTTCATCTTCGTCTTCTTCGTCATTATAATCTTCTGCATCATATTGCCTATTAGCTATTTCTTCTCTTGTTTTTATAGTATTTATTTCTTCTTCACCTGAATCTTCTTTAATTTCAACTTCTGTTTCATCATCTCTTAATAATTCTAAATTTAATCCTAATGATTGTAATTCTTTAATTAATACTTTGAAACTTTCTGGTATTCCTGGTGTTGGAAGATTTATTCCTTTAATAATAGCTTCATATGTTTTGTCTCTTTGTCTTACATCATCTGATTTTACTGTTAACATTTCTTGAATATTATATGCTGCTCCATATCCTTCAAGCGCCCAAACTTCCATTTCTCCTAATCTTTGTCCACCAAATTGAGCTTTTCCTCCAAGTGGTTGTTTAGTTACTAATGAGTATGGTCCTGTTGACCTTGCATGCATTTTATCATCAACTAAATGATGTAGTTTTAACATATACATAACTCCAACAGTTATCTTATTTTCAAATGGTTCTCCTGTTCTTCCATCATATAATACTGTTTTTCCGTCTTCACTAGCTCCTGATGCTACTAATAAGTCTTGAATATCTTCTTCTGTTGCACCATCAAATACAGGTGTTGAGAATTTAACTCCAAGTCTTCTTCCTGCTTCTCCTAAATGAACTTCTAATACTTGCCCTATATTCATACGTGAAGGTATACCTTGAGGATTTAGTAATATATCTATTGGTGTTCCATCTGGTAAATATGGCATATCTTCTTCTGGTAATATTCTTGATATAATACCTTTATTACCGTGACGTCCTGCCATTTTATCACCAACAGTTATTTTTCTTTTTTGTCCTATATATACTCTTACAACTTCATTAACTCCTGGTTTTAGTTCTGTATTAGTTTTTCTATTAAATCTTTTTACATCTAATACTACACCTTCTTCTCCATTTTTTACTCTAAGTGAAGTATCTCTTACTTCTCTTGATTTTTCTCCAAAGATTGCACGAAGTAATTTTTCTTCTGCTGTTAATTCTGTTTCTCCTTTTGGTGTAATTTTACCTACTAGTATATCCCCTACTTTTACACTTGCACCAATTCTAATTATTCCATCTTCATCTAAGTCTTTTAATGCGTCTTCACTAACATTTGGGATTTCTCTTGTAATTTCTTCAGGTCCAAGTTTAGTATCTCGTGATTCAATTTCATAGTCTTCAATATGTACAGATGTATACATATCTTCTCTAACTAGTCTTTCATTAATTAATATAGCGTCTTCAAATGTATATCCTTCCCAAGTTGTAAATGCTATTAATGCATTTCTTCCAAGTGCCATTTCTCCATTATCTGTTGCCATACTATCTGCAATTGTTTGACCTTTAGATACTTTTTCTCCTTCTTTTACAATAGGTTTTTGATTTATACATGTACTTGAGTTTGTTCTTTTAAATTTCTTTAAAGTATATGTATGATTTTGATTATTTTCATCAACGACTGTAATTTCTTCTCCAGTTACTTTTTTAACTGTTCCGTCTGTTTCACTAACAATTAATATTCCTGAATCTTTAGCTGTCCTATATTCCATACCTGTTCCAACAATTGGTGAATCTGTTTTAATTAATGGTACCGCTTGACGTTGCATGTTAGAACCCATAAGTGCACGTCCACCGTCATCGTTTTCTAAGAATGGTATCATAGCTGTTGCTACAGATACTAATTGTTTTGGTGATACATCCATATAGTCTACTTCTGATCTATCAACCTCTATAATTTCTTCTAAATATCTTACTCTTACTCTTTCATTTTTTAATGTTCCATCTGAATTTATTGGTTCTGTTGCTTGACATATTGCAAAATTATCTTCTGTGTCTGCAGACATATACATTATTTCATCTGTAACTTTTCCTGTATTTTTATCAATCTTTCTATATGGTGTTTCTAAAAATCCATAGTTATTTATCTTACTATATCCTGCAAGGTGAAGGATAAGTCCTATGTTTTGTCCTTCTGGTGATTCAATTGGGCAAAGTCTTCCATAATGTGTATAGTGAACGTCCCTTACTTCAAATCCTGCTCTTTCTCTTGAAAGCCCTCCAGGTCCTAATGAAGAAACTCTTCTTTTATGTGATAATTCTGCAAGTGGATTAGTTTGATCCATGAATTGTGATAATTGTGAAGAACCAAAGAATTCTTTGATTGCTGCAGATACAGGTTTAATATTAATTAATGTTTGTGGTGTTACTGTATCTAAGTCTTTGATTGTCATTCTTTCTTTTACTTTCTTTTCAAGTCTTGCAAGTCCAATTCTAAATTGATTTTGTAATGATTCTCCAACTCTTCTAATTCTTCTGTTACCTAAATGGTCAATTATATCTATTTTACACATTCCATGCATTAAATTTAATAAGAAGTTTACTGTTGCTAATATATCTTCTTTTAATATATGTTCTGGTACTAATTGTGCTTTTACTTTTTGTAATTCTTCTTTTATATCAAGTTTTTCAGCTTCACATTTTTCAAGTACTGATTTTAATGTTGGATAATGTACTCTTTCAAGTATATTTAATTCTTCTTTTATTGCTTTATCTACAAATTCTTCTAAATCAACTGTATTATTACCTATTACAACTAATTCTTCTCCTTTAAAAGTTATTAAAACTCTATTTATTCCAGCATTTTGAATTGATAATGCTTCTTCATAATTTAATTTATGACCTTTTTCAAATAAGATTTCTCCTGTTTCAGGGTTAATTATATCTTCTGCTAATATTTGCTTATTAATCCTATTTGTTAAAGCTAATTTTTGATTGATTTTAAATCTACCAACTCCACCAAAATAGTATCTTCTTGTTGTGAAAAATAATTGTTCAAAATATGTTTTGGCTGCTTCAACTGTTGGTAATTCTCCAGGTCTATTCTTTTTATATATTTCAACTAATGCTTCTTCTTGTGTTTGAAATACATCTTTATCTAATGTTTTTATTAATGCTTCTTCTTCTCCAAAAAGTGCTAAGATATCTTCTTGCTTTTCAAGTCCTAATGCTCTAAGTACTAATGTTGCTGGTAATTTTCTTCTTTTATCTACTCTTGTAAATAATGTTCCATTTGGATCTGTTTCAAATTCAAGCCATGCTCCACGTATAGGAATTATATTTGCATTATATAGATTTTTAGCTTTAAATTTTGTTGTAGCTTCTACAGGTGTAAAATAGCATCCTGGTGAACGAACTATTTGATTTACAATAACTCTTTCTGCACCATTGATTAGAAATGTTCCAGATGGTGTCATTTGTGGAATATCTCCTAAGAATATTTCTTGTTCTTTTATTTCTCCTGTTTCTTTATTGATTAATCTAACATTTACATTTAATCTTCTTGAATATGTTGCGTTTTTATCTCTTGCTACTTCTAAATCATAGTTTGTTTCATCTTCTAATCTATATCCAAAGAATTCCATCACTAAATTTCCATTATAGTCTTGAATTGGTGAAACATCTCTAAGTACTTCTCTTATTCCTTCTTTAATAAACCAATTATATGAATCTATTTGCATACCTATTAAATTAGGAAACTCTATTAAATCACCTACTTTTGAGAATGTATATCTTTTAGCTTTTTCATTGTATATTTCTTTTATACCTGTTCTTTTAATTGCTTCTTCTAACATTTTAAGTTTTTCTTTCTCTTTAGAATCATCTACAATTTTACTATTTTTCTTTATCACTTATTTCTCCTTTTGATTTATTTGCAAGACTAGATTTAAAAAGTCCTTCTTAGAGATATATTAATAATCTTAAATATTTGCTTGCTAAAATATTTAAAAATTTAAATTTATAATAATTTTATTAAAATACTAATTAAAATATTAAATTTAAATTAACAAGAGATTATACCTATAAATTAATTCTTCTTTTTAAATTTGTTTATTAGTTTATGTTTATTGTATATTTTGTTTTGAATTTTATTATTATATTTTGTTTTATGTTTTATCTATATTTTATCTACTGTTTTTTTATATTCTTTTGTATCATATCTATTTTATCATTTACTATTATCCGTTATTTTATATATTAGTTATACTAATTATACATAACTTATACATATATAAATCAAACTAATATAGTTAATATATAAAATATACTAAAATGATTATAAAATAAATTCAAAACATTAATAATTAAAAATAATATAAATATATCTATAAATATAAAAACACAATAAAAAGGTAGGTTTGGCTACCTTTTTATTGTTATTTAATTACTATTATCTTGAACTTATTTTTTCTTAATTTTAACATAAACAAAATATACTCCTAAAACTTAAACATAATAAAACAGTTATATATTCTATATTACTATATTTATAGCCATTTGTCAACGTTTTTTTATTGCTTTTTTGTTAATTTTTATATATTCTGTCTATATTTTAACTATTTTGAATTTTAACATTTTGATACTTGTTTGGTAATGGTCTATGTAATGCATCATCAACTTTATATAATGCCGCTACTGCAATTGTTAATATTATTAAGAATAATAATACAATTATTAAATCTATACCTACACTAGTTTCATATGTTTTTACTGGCTTTGTTTCTTCTTTTTTTGGTTTTTCAGCTACTTTTGCTTTTGTTTCTTTTACAGTCTTTTTAACTGTAGTTGTTTTTTTCGCTGTAGTAGTTGGTTTTTTTGTAGTTTTTTTAGCTTTTTCTTCCGCCATTTCATGCTCCTTTTCTCTTTTGTAATTGAGTATATTTTTATTTATTTTATTATTATTATCTAATATATTTAAATTATATATAATCTATTTTGTTTTTTCTAGTCTTTTAATATATTTTAATATTTCCGTAACAATTAATTTAATTAATATGTATATTTTGTAAAATTTCTTTAATATGAGTAACACTTACAAGACGAGTTTTTTTCTTATTTTCTAATTTTTCAGGGTCTAATGTTAATTCTATATCTAATGCTTCTTCTAATTCTTCTGTTTCATCAATAGTTATATCTTTCTTTTCTAATAATTCTGGATTTTTTAATAATCTTTTAAAATATTTGATTGATTGTGCAAAATAATATCCATCACAGATTCTTTCATCACATACAATTGAAATCCTAATACACTTTTTAGTAGTTACTTTTCCATCTTTTAACACTACTTTATCATGTTTTTTTCCTATACTTAAAAACATTCCTATTGTTCCAAAATTATATATATGATGATATATTGCATCAAGTCCTATTGAACCTACATTTGTTATAAATGCTGATGCATGAAATGGGCTTGCTTCTATTATTTTTTTAGGCATTAAATTTATTTTATCTAAAAACATTAATGTATTAATTCCTATTTTTAATACACCCACAGGTATCTTATTTAATGCTTGTGCAAGCACATCTGTTTTTGTACTTTTAGAATTTTTATTTTCTATTTCCTTATTTCTTTCTTTTTCTTTAATTTTAGATATATAATTATTTAAACTTTCACTCACTTCTTCTAGTGTTTCTTCTCCACTAAACTCTAATTTAGCAACTTCTTCTTCTGATTTTTCATCTAATCTAGGTTTAACCACCATTGAAACAACTATATTATTTCTTTGGTATACTCTACCATTAATTATAAAGCGATTAAGTTTTTCTTTTTCCTTTATAGTCCTGATTAATGCTGTATATATTATATTAAGATATGAATATTTTTTTTCTTGTTCTGGAGTATATCTTAATATATTATCTATTGGTATATCATCTGTATAATATACCAATGAATCTACTCTTTCTTTCATAATAATTGGCATTATTTTTTCATACGGTTCTAAATTTTTTATTTTTTTACCATCTATTCTTTTCATTATACAATCCTACTTTTCTTTTTTTATTATCTTTTTTTATCTTTTTTATTTTAATCATTTATCTTTTTTATTTTAATTATATTCATACCATAATTTAGCATCTTTTAATCTTTTAATTATATTTTCATGTTCTTCATTTGTTTTGGCTGTATAAATTTTACCATTTTTATCAGATACAAAAAATAATTCATCTGTTGCTATATAATTATTTGAAATTTCTGTAGCTATATCTATTGACTCTTCACTTATAAAGCCTATTGGACCTATAGGTAGTTTTCCTTGCATTCCTGCACCTCTTGTATTATATGGATTACTCATATTTAATTCAGCTTTTGTTAAATCTCTTTGACTTAATTCTATACCTAAGCCATAATATGTTGTTACATCACTTCCTAAAGACATTTTTCTATATAGTCTATTCATGAATATTTGTGCAACCATTTGTCTATCTGTTCTTTTACCATTATTAACTAATTTATTTTTTTCTTTATTTTGCTTATAGTTTTGACTTGGTCCTGCTTCTTTTTCAATTATACTTGCAAGTGTCAATATTTGGTGTGGAGTTAAAATTTGTTGTTTTAAACTTGCATTTTTCATATATTTATCTAATTTTTCATTCATTTCATCTAACATTTTTTCAAATATCTGTTCTACATTTACATATTTATTTTCATATATATATGTATCTGGAAATAGGTATCCTTCTAATGAATATTTTAATTGTTGATTTATAACAGTGTTATAATCTATAAATTTATATTTCTCTGAAATTCTTTTTAAATATTCTGTATCTTTAAGTTTTACATATACATCTTCTTCTTTATTAATTGTTTTTTGTGCTATTATTTTAGCTAAATCTTTTATTGTTTTACCTTCAATAATTTGTATACTTACTTTTTGTTTTTCAGTTCTACCTTCTTCAAAAATATTAACTATTTCTTTTAAACTTTGAGATTTTTTAAGTGAATATGTTCCTGCTTTAAACTTATTTTTCTTATTTAAATTTACATATATTTTAAAAGCTTTTTTGCTTCTAATAATTTTTTGATTTTCTAGTTTTTGAGCTATAACTACACCACTTTCTCCAGTTCTTATTTCAAAAATTTGTTCTGAATTATCTTTCTTATTTAGAGGAGTTAAAGCTATATTATACCAAACTATATTGTATATTATAGTAAGTAATATAATTATAATTAATCCTATTATATATCTTTTTTTATACATCTTAATATTTTCTAATAACTGTATTAATATATTACCTACTCTTTTTAAAAATTTATCAAATACATTATCTTTTCTTTTATCTATTCTTCTCATCCTATTCCTTTTTTATTTTATTTTGTTATTTTATTTTTTAATATATACCATCTACTTTTTTATCTATATTTGGAATAAATGTTGTAGATTGTGGTAATACTAATTTTATATTTAATTGTTCTAATCTAGGTTTTAATTCTAAAATTATTCTTGTAAATAATGCTTCATCTTTGATTTCTTCTATATCTAACGCTATTCCTTTTAAATTAAATTTATTTACTTGCTCTATTATATTATTTATAAGTTCGTTTCTTTTTTCAAATTCTTCAAATTGTGAAACAATATTTATTTTATCTTCTTTTTTTAATTCTATTTTTCCATATGGTATTAATTCTTCTTTTAATATCTTATTATAATATACTTGATATCCTTTATCTTCAAAATTATATTTTACCTTTATTTTTCCATTTTCTAATATTTTAAAATTTGAAATAAGGCAGATATTTTCTTTATTTTCTTCTTTTTTTACTTCATCATAATTTTTACTAATACTATCAAAGTTTGTAATATAATGTTTATTATTGTTTATAGTATTATTAGCATTTTCTTCTTCTCTTACCTTTATTTCACTTTCTACATATTTTTTTGATATATATCCAATTAGATTATTATCTGTAATTACTTTATACTTGTTTTTGGTTTCTGATATTTTTTTAATTGTTTTGTCTTTTGATATTGTAGCTATTGTTCCTGCAAACATATTATCTTTTGATTTTAATTTTGTATCTTCTTTTAATTTTAATACTGTTAAGTTTTTTTCTTTTCTAAATACAGATATATTATTTTTAAATATATCTACATCAAAATTATATATTTTTTTAAGTTCATTTATTGATATATATGGAATTCCATCTTTAATTTTAATTTCATCTTCAAATTTAACTTTTTTTCCATCAAAAATACCATTTAAATCTTTAATATTATATTGTGCTACATGTAGTTTACTTATTAATATTATTTGTCCTTTTTTTTCATTATATAATATATTTTCATTAAATATTTCTTTGATATCTTCTAATGATAAATACACATTGTGTTCTGTATTTTTTTCTGTATTGTTTTGACTATTTTGGTTATTTTTATCACTATCTAATTTTTCTTCTATTAATATATTTCTATTTAATAATTTTCTTTCACCTTCTAGAAATAGTTTAGGATTACTTTTAACATTATTTATATTTTGAGACATTTGAAAAACATATATAACAACACAAAGAAAGAATACAATTACATATAGTTTTTGTAAGTTTGTATTTCTCTTTTTTTCTTCTTTTTTAGATGGTTTTTGATACATCTTATTAATTTTCATTTTGTACTCCTTTTAAATCCTAAGCATCTCATAAAAGATTATATCATATTTTAATTTATTTGTCCTTTTAATACCTTATCACATTTATCTATTTTAAATTCCTCTATAATATTATTAAAAATATTATCTGCAGACAATCCAAAATATTTTAATACTTCTTCTGTTGTTCCACTTTTACCAAATTCTGTTGTTCCAAACATAGTTATCTTTTTAGGAAGATTTTGTGATAATACTTCTGAAATTATACTACCTAATCCTCCATATATTGTATGGTCTTCTATTGTATATATTTTTACTTCTTTTTTTACTTGTTTTAATATATCTATTAAATATTTTTCATTAAATGGTTTTAATGTAAATACATCTATTAATAATACATTATATTTGTTTTCTTCTAATTTTTTCTTAACTTCATATGATATTTCTGTCATATCTCCCATTGTTATTAAAATTATATCTATATCTTTCACATTACAATTTTTAGTACCTATACCTAAACACCCTATATTACAAGCGTTTTTAATTTCTTCTGTCGTTAAATCTTCATATAGTTCTTTTGTCTCGCCCCTATATAATCTAACATATTCTGGGCCAACACTATTATATGAGTCTAATATTATTTGTCTAGTTATTCTAGGAGTAGATGCTGTTTTTACTCTCATATTAGGTAATGCTCTTGCAAGTGCTATATCTTCTAATGCTTGATGTGTTGCTCCATCTTCTCCTACTGTTAATCCTGCATGTGTTCCTACAAGTTTTACATTATTATTAGAATATGCACTACAAACTCTAATTTGGTCATATGCTCTACCAATCAAAAATTGTGCAAACGAAGATGCAAACACTACTTTACCTAAACTTGCTGCTCCACTTGCTTGTGATACCATATCTTGTTCTGAAATTCCACAATCAAAAAACCTATTAGGATATTTTTCTGCAAATAGATTAGTCTTAGTTGAACTTGATACATCTGCATCAAAAACTAATACATTTTCATCTTTTCCTATCTCTACTAATGTTTTTCCATAACTTTCTCTTGTTGATGCCATTATATTCTATACCTCTTACTTTAATTCTAATTTTGCTTTTTCATATTCTACTTGTGTTGGTGCTTTTCCATGCCATGATTTTTCATTTTCCATAAATGATACTCCTTTACCTTTAACAGTTTTAGCTAAAACTATTTTAGGTAATTCTGTTTCTTTATCTAATACATCTATTATTTGATTAAAGTTATGCCCATTTATTTCAAAAATTTCAAAATTATATGACTTTAATCTCTTTTTTAATGGATATATATTTTTAATTTCAGTTACATGTCCATCTATTTGTAGATTATTACAATCAATAATTACTGTAATATTTTTTAAGATATATTTACTCAATGACAATAATGCTTCATATACTTGTCCTTCTTGCATTTCACCATCACCAATTATTACATATATTTTACGATTCCTATTTTCTAATTTATCAACTAATCCAATTCCAATTGCACTTGATAATCCTTGTCCTAATGAACCTGTTGCAATTTGGACTCCATTAATTTTAGGTGTTGGGTGTCCTTCAAGTACTGTATTTATATTTCTAAATCCTGTTATTGAATCTATTTTCCCTATTTCATATAATACACTGTATAATGCTGGAGAGGCATGCCCTTTTGATAATACTACTATATCTTCTTCTTTTTCATTTTTCTTTTTCTTTATTTGTCTTGTATATATTACATTAAGTATATCAATTATTGAAAAACTTCCTCCAATATGACCTGATTTTGCATTATACACCATATCTAATATATTATTTCTTAACTTTTTTGAAATTTCTTCTAATTCTTTTATTTCTTGTTTTCTATCTTTATTCATTACTTATCCACTTATTCCTTTGTATATTTAAAATCTATGATAAATTTAGATTATTAATTTCTTTAAATCCAACTTCATTTTCCAAATTATATCGTATATTATAAATTTTTCCTTTTCTATCTTTTGAATCTAAATGTATTTTTTTATTTTTAAAATCTATATATGCATTTGTCTTTAAAAATGAATCTATTTTTATTTTTGAAATTCTTTTAGTTGAATTATTAGAAGTATCAACCATTCCTAATTTTTCTTTTAACTTTTCTATATCTGCAACAGTTATATATTTTCTAGTTACATTTCCATTATACATAGTATAAAATGTTGCTTCTTTTACTTCTATTCCTAATTCTCTAAATTTTTCTTCTAAATTTGGATCTTCTTTATCTATATCAGCTTTTTCTAACACTAAATTATATTCTTGTAATATTATTGCTAAATCTTTCATTAAAGCTTTCTCTTTAGAATATGTTATAAGACTAGTAGATGCTTTTATTGATACAGAAACTATTATACTTAAAATAATTACTGCAAGTATTAATGCTGTAAGTGTAATTCCTTTGTTTGTTTTCATACCTTTTTCCTTTGTTTTTAATATTTTATATCTATTTAATTTTTACCTTTTGATTTTTGATCTTGTTTTTTAAATTCTTCTGTTAAAAATTTATCTAAATCAAATGCTTTAATCCAATCAACTTTTGGAATAACTTTAGCATCTGTTTCTATTTTTTCTATTTCAACAACTTTTTTAAATCTTTTTAATAATAACCTATTATCTTTATCTTCTTTAACTACCGTATCTTCTTTAAATAGCTTATCTAATACTTCTTGACCTTTTATTACTTTACCAAATGCTGCATAATTTCCATCAAGTGTTGTATCTTCTTCCATTACAATATTAAATAATCCATTTGCAGAATTATAGCTTTGTGTTTTAAGACTACCTATTATTTGTGTATAGTCTGCTCTTGACATACTTACAACATATTTTTTATGTGGTAAGTCATTTGCTATTCCATTCTTTTTAAATTCGCCTTTGATTGAATATTTTTCTTCACCATTTCCATTTTCATTAATTCCAATATCTTTTAATTTAGCAGGTGATTCTTGACCATCTTTGCTGCGACCAAAATGTATTACATTAATATCTTTACCGTAGACTATTTTATCATTATAGTATCCTGAATTAACAAGTGCTAAAAAGTTAGCTACTGTATTTGGAGCTATATTTGGATAAAGCTCAAGTACAATTTCTCCTCTATCTTTTAAAGTTATTGTAACTTTTGGGTTATTTACTTTTTTAGAATTAATATATCCTATCATAATATATCCAATAAATAGTACTATTATTGCAAGCACTACTATTAATGATATTAATTTCATTTGTTCTTTTCTATCTATATTCATATATCCTCATTTTTAAAATTATAAAGTTTAAATTATAAAGTTTCTTTTTAAAATTATAATAAATAATAAATAGATATTCAATATTTATTATAATTTATTAATATTATTGTTAGCTAAAGATAATATACATATATTTCTAAAACCTAAGAGATATAATTCTTTAACTATATACATTATTGTAGTCTTTGAACTAACTACATCATCAATAATTAATATTTTCCTATTATATATTTCATTTCCAAATAATTCATATTCTGATTGAATTACATCATAATTTCTCCTAAACTTTTTATAAATCTGCTTTTTCCTTTCTTTTTTATTCATATTTTTTAAATCAATTCCAATATTCTCTTTAAATATATTTAATACACAAATATCCCAAAAACCATAATTTCTTTCTATACTTTGTTTTAACTGCTTAAAAATATATTTTGGAATACAACCTCCCCTTTGTAATATTTTTTTAAAATTACTTGGAACATATATAACATATTTTGTATCTAAAATATCTCTTAATATATTATTATCTTCACTTTTAAAATCTAAATCCACCAAATATTGTACAATACTCTTAATATATGACATATCTCCTGTATATTTGCTACGATATATATATTCTTTTAAAATACTATAACTACCAAAAAATATATATGGGATAACAATAGATTTATACTTAATATATTCTTTATTTATTTTAATATTATTTAAATACTTCATATAACATTTATTACATAAATACAAATCACTATCTTCTAAACAAAAACTACATTTTTTTGGTATTATCTCATCTAAAATTCCTTTTATTATATCTATCATTTCATTTATCATTTTACTTACTCCTTTTATATTTATATTATTGATATTATTACTATTACTAGTTACAGTAGATACTAGATACATAAAATAGAAATAGAAATAGAAATAGAAATAGAAATAAAAATAAAAATAGAAAAAAGGGGCTATTGCCCCTTCTTACATTATATTTTATATTTTTTATATTTACATTATATTCATTTAATTTATATTTAAATTATATTAATTCATTATACTTATTATTGTTCTATTTGTCTAACATATTTCTTTTCTTCTTGTATTTTAGATACACCTGTAATATATTTTGTTCCTAATTGATGTAATAATTTATTATAATATTTTCTAAGTTCCTTTTCTTTTTTCAATTTTTCTTTATATAACTTATTTAATTGATATATTATTATCATTATTGTTCTATTATTCTTATTTTTTTCTTTTTTGTATTTTTTCCAAAAATTTAATGTATATTTTTTAACTTTTGGATTTTCCCAATATATCTTATTATTTAATATATTTTCAAATAGATGTTCTATTATTAGTTTTATCATTTCTACAGTATTTCTTCTTTTTTCTTCACTTTTAGATTTTAATATTAATTTTTCTGTATCTTTAATTAATTTTAAATAACATTCTTCAGTTGTTGATAATGGTAAACTATGTGTAAATAATACTCTACTTAATTCTAATAATATTAGATTTTTTTCTAATGCTTCTTTTTCATTTAATTTACCTGTATACCCTTTATATTTTTCTAAAGTATTAGTTATACTTGCATACTTATTTGTTTTTGAATATTCTAATTCTAGTGGTAATACTGTATTTACATATTTTTTTAATGTTTTAAATATTTGTAAATATACTGTTTGTTTAGCACTTTCATTTACTGTTGTAGTATCTATTAATCTTATTGAATAATCTTTTAATAATTTTCTATATACTTGTGACATTTTTTCACAATATATTTCTTCATATCTTGCATCTATTTTTTTATTAGATTCTTTTTGTAGTAAATAGTCTAATTCTAATAGGAATATTTGTTTCCTGTATCTATATTCATCATATTGTTCATTTTTATTTACGCTTATCTTATAGTATTCTGATAATGCTTTTTTTTCTGTATTTGTTGCTTTTTGAGTATTAACTTTAGCATATATAGAATCCATTATATACCTATCTACTGATTCTAAATATTCATTATATGATGTATTATATCTTTTCTCTATTTCTTCTCTTTTTGAACTTAAATTTTGTTTAGCCTTATTTAATTCATTTGTCATCTTAATATATTGATGTCTTTTTCTTGATATATAGAAACTATTAATTCCTATTCTTGTAGGTACTAATATATTTCTAATTGCTCCTGCTACTTTACCAAAAAAATTACCATTTGTTGAAACTACTTTTAAACTTTTGTTTTTTGTATTCATTTTTCCCCCAGACTTATTACTACGATTTAATACTATTATTAAAAATATAATATAATATTTGAGTGTTTAATGTCAATTGTATAATAATTTTATAATGCTTTTGTTATATTATTTCTTCTTTTATTTTTCTTAACTCTTTTGCTGTTGTTAATGATGATTGTGATATTTTTCCACCTATTATTCTTGCAACTTCATTTAATACTTCTTCTTCTGTTTCTAATTTTTGTACTTTTGTTTCTGTTTTGTTTTCTTTATCTTCTTTGCTAATATATATATTATTATCTCCAAGGGATGCTATACTTGCTAAATGTGTAACACATAAAACTTGATGATTTTTAGATATTTTTGCCATTTTTATTCCAACTTTTTGTCCTGCATTTCCACTTATTCCTGTATCTATCTCATCAAAAACTAGTATTTTTGTATTATCTACTTGTGCAAAAACTTCTTTTAATGCAAGCATAATTCTACTCATTTCTCCACCTGATGCAATTTTAGATATTTCTTTAAAATCTATTTGCTTATTAGTACTTATCATAAATTTTAAAGTATTTGTTCCATCTTTAGTAATATTATCATCACATTCTAATACTATTTTAAAAATAGCATTTTTCATTTCTAAATCATGCAAACTTGCTGTTACTTTTTCACTTATATTTTTAGCAGACCTTTCCCTATATTCAAATAATTTTCTTCCAAGTAATATAAGTTCTTGTTCTTTCTTTTTTACAATCTCTTTTAATTCTATAACTTTATCATCTTTGTTTTCTATCATTTCTAATCTTTTTTTAGCATTTTCTAAATATTCTATAACTTTTTCTATACTTCCACCATATTTCTTTTCTAATATAGTATATGTATTTATTCTATCTGTAAGCATATCTAATTCTTTTTCATCATATTCTGCACTAGACATTATTTTATCTATTGCTATTTGTACTTCTTCTAATTCATAATATGAGTTCTCTACAACTCCTTTTTCCTGCTCTAATTTTGATGAATATTTAGAAATATTATTTATTAATGTAATTGAATCTGATAAATTATTTACACTATTTGAAATATTGGAATTTAGATCTGTTAAATAATTATATATTTTCTCATAATTAGATATCTCATTATATTTTTCTAAAACTTCTTGCTTTTCTTTAACAGATATACTTGCAGATTCAATTTGACCTATTTCATATTTTAAAATATCTATTTCTCTTAAATCATTATTTGTTTTATCTTCTAAATTTTTAAGCTCTGCTTTACTCTCCTTATATATACAATACATTTTTGTATATTCATTATATATTTTAAGTATTTCTTTCCTAGTTTTTTCATCATTATTAAAATACATAAATTGATCTAATATTTGAATTTGATTTTCTTCTTCTAAAATAGATTGATTTTCTTTTTGCCCATGTATGTCTATAATATTTAACATATATTCTCTTAATGTTTTAAGTGATACAAATTCTTCATCTATCTTACATAGATTTTTACCATCTTTTTGAAACTTCCTATATATTAAATGTTCTTCTCCGTCAATATCTAAACTTAAATTAACAACTGCTTCATTTTTACCTTTTAATATCTTATCTTTAGAAAATTTAGCTCCACTTGCATATAGTAATGAATCTATTATTAATGTTTTACCTGCTCCTGTTTCACCTGTTAATATATTTAATCCTTTATAGAATTCTACTGTAACATCTGAGATTATCCCTATATTTTTTATATTTATATAATTTAACATATCATCTCCTTCTTGCATACTATAATTAATATATCAAAAAATATTACCATTTACAATTAATAAATAGTAATATTTTAAATCTTAAAACTAAATCTTATACTTCTATCTATACATTAGCTATTCTTTCTAATATATCTAGTATTGACTGATAATATATTTTTTCTGATTTTTTAATTATATTTTCTATTTTTTCTATATTCATATTTGGATTTTTAACTAAAGTTTTCTCTATATAAAAACATTTATTTAATATTTCTTCATCAAAATCTTTATCACATATAATGTTTAGTATATCTAAATTTTTTTCCTTGTTAAATTCTTTATTACGTTTTGTAATTTTTTCATATGTTTGATCACTTTTTAAAATACATTTTAATTTTCTACTTTTATACATATTAGTTATCTCTTCTGATATATCAATATTATACCAATTATTATTTATCTTGACTTTTACCCATACATGTCCTGAAATAACTCTACTACTTTTATAATACACTGGTTTTGCATCTATTCCTAAAAACAAACACAAAGCTATTAATATTGATGAATATCCTGCACAAACTAAATTTCCACTACATAAATTTGTTATACCATTTTTCTTTTGTCTATATTTTGAAAATGTAGTATTTTTTAAAAACATTTCAGGAATCTTTTTTTCTCCACATTTTAACTTCATTAAATCATTGCCAAAATCTGCTAAACTAAAATCATAATATGTATTAAAAACAAAGAATCTTAGTATTTTAATAATATATATGTATTTTAATAATTCTTCATCTGTTTTCATTAATTTTTTTATATATTCAAATTCTTTTGTTGTTAAATTAAAATGCTTTTTAAAATTATTTTTATGTATAATATCTATACTTTCTCTCTTTATATTCTCAACTATCTCTAATATCTTATTATATGCTTTTTTAAAACTTTTTATATTCATTTCAGATATCCCTATATTTTCAAAATATATAGCTAAATGTAATTTTCTTCCTTTACTATCATATTCTAGAGCTTTATATATTCCTAACATTAATGTAGTTATATCTTTAAATTTAAATACACAATCAAAAATTTTATCCCTATATTTAACAAACTTATTAAAATTATTTTTATCTTTTAATAATTCTTCTGCAAACTCTTCATCATTATAGTATCCAATAGAAAGAGTAGCATATTCTAATTTTTCTAATTCTAAATCTTCTTTTGCTAAAAATTCTGTTATTGATAAAACTATAGAATCTTCTAAATATTCTTCAGTATATTTAAAATATTCTTTATTATCAATCTGTTTTTTATATAACTCTAGTTCTTTTTTAGTTAATCTATCTTTCATCTTTAATATTTCATTTGTTTTATGTATATTATTCAGCTCATATTCTGTATATGACATCATTATTTCTTTGTATTTTTCTAAAGTTATAACATCTTCTAGATTATATTTACTTAAATAACTACTACAAAAATTATCAACTCCATTTTCATTATACTCAACATCAATATATTCTTCTATAACTTCATCACTAACTAAAAATAGGAACGGTAATCTTTCATATCTTAATCCTATAAAATCTTTATGTAATACTACATTATACCAATTATTACCAATTTTCACCTTATTATATATAATAGGTGCTTCTTTATCACAAAACGCATATCCTTTTACAATAATCACTTCTATATTAAAAATATTTAACTGCTCTTTAAATATACTTGCAATTTCTAAATCATTTAATATATTTTTTCCATTATTATATTTTTGATTATACATATATTTATTTGCTATTTGTTTTGCTATTTCTGATACTTTTTTAAATACTTCTATTTCTTGTTCTAAACTCATATTTTCTCCTATTGTAATTATATTAATTATTACATATATATTCAATAGTAATATTTTATCATTATTATCATTAATTCTAATTATTATTAATAAAGAAAAAAGACACAAATAGTGCCTTTTCTCTTTTCTTACTTACTTGTTTGTCTTCCAAGGTACATCCTTATTAGAAGATGTAGAATCATACTTTATCTCTTTTGGAGTGTAATCATCATCCCTGCTACA
>JBQMXM010000011.1:0-28403 GCA_052174015.1 Clostridium sp. | reverse complement strand
GGTATACAAATAAAGAATTAGAATTAAAGATAAGAACAAAAGCAGACCAAATAGGTAAGATAAATGAAATAGTAGGTAAAAAGGTTGCTATTGAAAAGAAATTATTTAATATATTAGTTTCTAAATTTGAAGATGAAACATATGATAAAATAGGTGAAAAAGAAAAATCACATTATTATGTAGACTTAGAAAACTTAAACAACAATGATTACAGAGATTTGAAATTAAAATTTGATACAACAAATAATGTTAAAATAAAGAAAATAACTATAAAAAAGGCACCAACATTAGAGGGAGTAACAACAAGTAATTCAAATAAAAAAGATAAAAATAATCAAGATAAAAATCAAACATCAGAATTTAAAAGAACACTAGATAATTTAAATAGTATGATTGGTAAACAACTTACTAATCAATTTGATAATAAAGAAGATATTATAAAAGAATTTAATAGTAATAATGCTGAAGTAATTATACCATTAGTTCAAAAATATACAACTAAAGGTTTAATACTAGAAATAGAAACACAAAAATTAGATAAAAAAGTTCCACATGACCCATATATTATAAGTATGAAGTTAGTAGAAGATAAGGATAACAAAGAAAAACTTTTAGCAACTAAAGATGAAAAAGGTTTCATTACAAAGCCAATAATAGATATGAAACAAACAGTTTCAAATTCTTCTACATATATACAAGAAGATGAAGAGATTGTATATACATATGATATTACAAATTTTGGTTCACAAGAATTAAGATACAATAAGTTTAAATTTGTGGTACCAAAAAATGTAGGAATTACAAATATAAAAATGTATAAAAATAATCAAAAATATAAAGAATATGATACAGGATATATAAAATATGATGGATTTGAAGAAACTTTTGATTTAGAAAGAGCTAGTAGATATAAAATTGAAATCAGAGTATTAATACCTAAAAATATAGGAGTATCAAAAAGCACTATAAAAATATTTGCAGAATTATTAGACATAAATTCAAAATTGTTAGCTAAAACAAATGAAGTTACTCAAATAATAGAAAAAGGTGCAGAAAGTAGAGCATTACAACAAAAAGTTTTAAAAGGAGAAGTGAATTTATCAAAGAGTGAATTAAGAGATTTATCAATTGAAGACACTATAGATAAAGATACAAAGATAATTAGAGATTTTGAAATTGGTGGTAAAGCCTGGATAGATACTAATAAGAATGGAATATATGAAAATACAGAAAAATTATTACCATATATTACAGTAAAACTTTTAGATAATGACAAAAAAAGAATAATTAGTACAACAGAAACAGATAAAAACGGACAATATAAGTTTGAAAAAATACCAAATGGAAATTATTCAGTTATATTTGAATATGAATCAGAAAAATATGACACTACAATATATAAGAAAAATAATTTAGAAAACAATGTTTCTGGAGCTATTTCTTCAAAAATAACTAATGGAGCAGAAGAAAAAACAATTGCAGTAAGTGATGGAATTAATATTAATTTCCAAAGCAAAACAGGAACAGATTTAGGATTAAAAAAGAAAAGTGAATATGATTTAAGTTTAAAATCTAAAATAGCCAAAATTAAATTAATAGATAAAAATGATATATATTCAGAAAATCCAAAAGTAAAAAAAGAATATACTATAAATAATATAATCAATGATGAAGTAGTATCAATTTTTAAAAATGGATTAAAAGAAAACGAAGCATTACTTGTAACATATGATGTTAATATAATTAATGAAGGAACAAAAGAATCAAAAATTGTAAGCATTAAAAAAAGTAAACGCGAATCAGAAAAAATATATGATAAAAATTGGAGTATATCAAATGATATAATTCAAACAAAAATACCTGAAAAAGAACAAATAATAAAACCTGAAAATACAAAAACAATTCAATTTAAAACAATATATACAAATGAAGATTTTAAAAATGATGGAAATGTAGAAGAAAAATTTGAAATACTTTCTGCAGAATATAATGGTGGAGTAGATGCAGATTCAACAGCAAATAATAATATTGCAACAGAAGATGATATGAGCCATAATATGTTAATCTTAGATAAATCTAGATATAAAAATACAATAATTATACTATTTTCAGTAATAATTAGTTTAGGAATTACAATTATAATCTTAAATAGATTTAGAAAATATAGTAATAAAATAAAACTTAAATAAATTAAATACAAAAGAAAGGAGCACATCTTGAAAAGTAATGTAAAGAATATCAAATTATATGTTATGATTGCACTAACCACAGTATTACTTATGTTTATATCTCCATTATTAAATGAAGCTATAAAAGCAAATACTGATAGAGTAAGTGATAAAATAACAACTTTTCCAGATAAAAGAGGACTATCAGCTACAAAGAATTCTGGTAAACCAGGATATAGTGAATATATGTATGCTTTAAAACAAGATGAAGCAATACAAAAATATGTCAATAATAATGCTGTAAGTAAAATGAATACTAAGTGGAAAAAACAAACAAATGTAAGTAAACCACATAAATTAGAATCAAATTTCACTATACCAGAATCTAAAGCACCTGAACTTAAATATAAAGTTCCAGGTAGAACACCAGGAATATTTCTAAATGAATCTTTCCAATATGACCCTGTAGGTATGAGAAAGCTAGAAGGTACAGCTAAAAGAGAGATAAATTACACATATACATACAGAGACTTATTAGATGATTTAGGAGCTTTTTGTTCAGGGTGGGGAATTCCTTTACCACAGACAGTTTCAAAGAATTTAGAAAAAAGATCTGCAGATGGTGAGCTTGAAGGAATGACTAAAGATGCAGTAGATAGTGGATTAAAAAGTACAAAAAATAAAATTATAGATAAGCTTACACAAGATAGAGAAAGGGATTTAAATAACCCAAATGCAGGAGTAGATAATCCATATCCAGAATATAAAAATATAGATGAACGTGATTCTGTTGATGTAAACTATAATGGTGCACAAACAGACTTATTCCATAATTACTATTATTCAACTCCACAAGATGCAAGAGATTCTGTTGTTTCTGAATTAGAAAGAAAAGAAAGAACAAAGAAAAGACAAGCAGAAGCTGGATTTAATGAAGCCAAAAAAGAAATTATTAATGGGCAAAAAATAACTGATAATATAGAGACTGAATCAGAACCTGGAAGTAGAAATTTTAATATACAAGGAGCACCAGCTTTAAAAACTGTAAATAATACTCGTAGGATATCTCCTAGATTAGGATATATTGGAGCAACATGGTTACAAAAGAATTTTTATGAAAAGGAAAATACAAGATTTGTACCAAACAGAATTGATGAAGAATTATACCTATATACAGAAGGAATGCAAAAAGGTAAAAAAATAAAACAAAATGGAGCATGGCTAAAAAGAAAATTCCCAACTCCACTACAATATGCGTTTTATACAACAACTGAAGTTAAAGATATTTGGCAAAAAATAGGTAAGACTGGAAATCCTAAATTACCACCACATGAATATATTATGCATCCAGACTATGTAATAGTAAAAGATGGAAAATCAGGTTCAGTAGCAGATCAGTTAATAAAAGAAAGTGAAATTTATGAAAAGTTTATAAATAAGCTTGATGAGAGAGCAAGAACATATGATTCAGAAAAACAAAATTTAAAATTAAAACAAGAAATACATATTGACTCAGGTTCACAAAAAGATAGAGTTGTTCATTGGAAAGCAGTAGGATATCCATATCAAGGAAGTAATCAAAGAAAATTAATAGACCCTGCAACTGTATCAGGAAAATATAATTTTAATGGGCAAGAAGCAAGAAAGAAAATATTTAAAAATCCTAAAATTAAATATTTACCAAAATTAGTTTATGGAAAATCAGAAAATCAGAACGGAAATCAAAATTTAAATAATAGTAGAGATTTAATAGTATTTAACTCAGAAAAACAACAATGGTTAATAGGTCCACTATATTTAGATTATGAAATGGGATTAGTTGATGAAGATATATCACATACTCAAGTACAAACAACACAAGGTGCAAGATTTGCAGGTATTATAGATATGAAATTAAAAGGTAGATATGATAAAGCACAAAAATCTGACCGTTATGCAGAATCAAATGATACAATAAGACATGATATAAAACCTATAAATAATCAAATAAAACCAACAGAAGATAGACCACAAGGAAGTAAAGCAGGAAGAATTTTAAAAGAACCAGTTAAAACAGAATTGAAACAACCAGATTATCCTGCTCCTGAATCTAAAAAAGGATATAAGTATGCTATAGAAGAAAAAGATGAGGAAGAAAATTTAGTAGATGTTAGAAGTTGGGACATTATTTATCCAAAGAAGAAAAAACAATATAAAAGGGATAAAGAATATAGAGCACCATATTCTAAAGAAGAATTTTATTTAGCAATAGATTATGATGATAGATTATTAAGTATAGATAAATTTAGAGTAGAATTTGCATATCAAACATATAGTGGAGAAATGGGAGTATTTGAAGGTGCATCTAGAAGTTTAGAAAATATACAAATAAATAAAGGATATGAAGACATAGGTGTAAGAGCAGTTACAAGATATAGAAGTGGAACAAAAGCAGTAACAGTAGATGATTATGATGATGAAGGTAATTACATAGGTTCACATACAAAATATGTTGAATATCCAGAACCATTTACAGGATATTTACCTGATGGAAATTATACACCAACAACATCAGTAAAAGGAAATTACAAAAAAATAACTTCTCAACCACTAGTAACATATGCTGGTGTAAGATGGTATGAATTTGTAATGTTAGATGCAGAATTAAAATTAAAAGCTAAAACTTCTGGTGATGATGAAGAGGAAATAACAAGTGACAAATTAACTTCAATAGGTTCTATTCCAATAGGTGGAAAAGTTTGGGAAGACAAACCGCAGGGAGTAAAACATTTAGGATATGACCACATATTTAGTAAGACTACAGATGGTAATCAGGAAAACAAAGATATACCACTTGAAGGAATAAGGGTTCGTGTAAATAGATTAGTTTTAAAAGTAACTCCAGAAAGTGGAAAAGATAGTACAAAAGCTTCAAGAATTGAAGAAATAGTATCAAAAGAAGAAGCTAGATTGTATAAAAAACCAAAAAATAAGCAAAGAAATGAAAATGATGAAGTAACAGGACCAATATATACAAATAAAGATGGAGATTGGGGATTATACTATATTTACCAAATAGGATTAACAAAAGCAGAAAAGAAAAAATATCCAAAAAATCATGTTGTTAAATTTGAAGTTGTATATGATTATGATGGATTATGTTATGAACCAGTAATTCCATTACAAAAATTAAATGAGGTTAAGAGTGAAAAATTATCATTTGATGATTCATCAGCTCCAAATGGAAATAAGTATAATGCAACTAATACAACAGAAAAGAAAAAATATTTCAATTCATCATTTGTAGCAGAAAGACCAGATGATAGAGCTGAATTTTCAAAGAATAATGCAGAAATAATTGGAAAAAACAAAATGACTTCAAGTCTTGAAACTGAAGGTAGAACATATCCTTCAGTATCTGGAAAAGGAAATGGAAGAGATATTAAGTATAAGGGTGAAATAAATAAGAGTAATAATAAATATGTTGATTCTAAATATGTACCAAATAGTCCAAAAGAAAATGAAAAATTATCAAAAGAAGAATACTATAATAAATTTATGGAAGCTTCAACATTATCAATAGGATTAGCATTCCCAACAACAGATAAGTTTTCATTTAATAAAACAGATAAAATAATCAAAGATGTTGATGGAGAAAATATTCAGGGAGTAGACGGAATATATGCATCAACAGAAAATATGAGACATATAAATATGGGACTTAAGAAAAGATGGGTAGATTTAGGAGTTACTAAAAATCTAACAAATGCTTTTGTAACAGTAAATAAGAAAGCGGCATCATACCCATATAATAATGTATATGCAAATGCATTAACAGAAGAAGAAAAAAATGAATTGTATAAATTAAATTTAACAGAACAAATTAATGGTAAGGTAACAAAAGAAAGAAAAGATATAAATATATATAAGACAGACTATATATATAGAACTTCAATGTACTCATCTAATCCAACAATAAAAAAATTACTAAATGATGAGTTAAATAAAGAAAAAAGTTTAGATAATAATGGAAATACAACATATAATTCAAGACAATTAGATGTATTTTTAACATATAATATTACAGTATATAATGATTCATTAAAAGATGCAGCATTAGTAAGTCAATTAAATGATATCGTTTCAGATAAATTGGAATTAGTAAATTATACATTGAAAAAGAGAATACAAAAAGAAGACCATGAAGAAAATGTAGAAAAAAATGGTGGAAATCTAAAAGAAAAAGATGTTGAAATTTCTAGACCAACATATTCTGTAAAAGATAGTAAGTCAGAAATTAAAAAATATTTAAATACACCTGAGTATACAGGAAAAAATATATCAAAGGGAAATGAATTAGATACAGAATATGATTCAACTAATTGGAAAGAATCAAAAGAGAGAATTCCAAATAATTATGCAAATAATAAGATGAAGGTATATCAAACAAGAGATAATAGTGGTAATAGTGGAAACAATCCTAATTACTTAATATATCCAGGTGAAAGATTAGAATTTAAATTAGTATTTAGGGTTAAAAATGTATCAGATATTACTCAGGTAGAAGATAAAGAGGCGTTAGGAATCTTAAAAGATCCAAAATCACAAGGAATTAACAAATTAGGAAATGCTTTAGATCTTGGAGATTTTAAAAATGAAGTAGAAATAGGGGCTTTTGCATCATATGATGTATTAACAGGACAAGCAACTGCTAAGTTAGATAAAGATTCAGCACCAAGTAATTATGATCAAACATCAAAATTAAAAGAAGATGATACAGATGAAGCTGAAACAATTAGATTACAAATACCAAAAAATGAAGATAAAAAGAGAGTATTAAAAGGTAAATTATTTGAAGATTTAAGAAATGTAAAAAATAATAACGGAATAATTACAGGAGATGGAAAATATACAGAAAAAGAAGATAGGGTGCTTAAAAAATATCCTGTAATGTTAGAAGAAAGAGTTACATTTAAAAAAGGAAATAGTGATGAATTTGAAGACAAAACATTTATATGGCCACAATCAATTAAATCTGAAGATATAGACATAGATCTTTTAAAAGCAACTGGTTATGAAAGTATTACAGAGACAAATGATAAGGGTGAATATACATTCACAGGAGTTCCAGCAGGAAACTTTGTACTGAGTACATATTATACATCACCATCAAAAGAAAAAATAAAACAATTTATAAATGATGAAAGTAAGATACAACAATATATAAATCAAGATAATAATTTTTCAAGATTAAGTGAATATATAAATATAGATAAAAATGATTTGAAATCAACTGCAGAAAATAATATTATTAATAGAAAAGAAAAATGGTATAATGGTATGGCATTTAAAAATACAATGTTCTATAACAATAATAAAGATAATGCAAGTATTACATGGTTAAATAAAAAACGAGATAATATTGATGGAAATACAAGTTATTCTTTTGCAAGAGATGATGAAGCAAGAAGAAGTGAAATAGCTAAAAGATTTGAAACATTTAAAAATAATAATCTTGAAATGTTAAAAGTATTTAGAGAGAGTGACCTTAATAATGTAGATATAACTAATTTAAGAGATGCACATAGATATTCTACAATAAAAACAATGACGCCAAAACTAGATTTTTCAGTAGATTATTTTGAAAATATAGAAGCGGCACAGGGTGAAGATAAGAAATACAAGAAAGCATACAAAGATGGTATAGCAATAATTTATGACTATACAGATAAACAAAATACTAAAATTACATATGAAATATCTAATATTAATTTAGGAATGGTAGAAAGACCAGAAAGTAAAGTAGTAGTTAATAAAGAATTAACAAATTTAAAATTAATTACAGCAGATGGTAATGAAATAGTAGATCTAAAATACACATATAAACCTATTATAGATAATAAGATACCAAATCCAGAATCAAATAGCTTTAGTAAAAACCTAGACTTTACAAGTAAGATTACAAAGTTTGAAAGAGTTATAGATACTCAAAATTCAAAAGGTATTGAAGCAGTACTTACATTAGACAGAACTGAACTACAAGATGGAAGTATGTATAGTAAAATTAAAAAGAAAGCATCACAATCAAATTTAAATCCTGGATTTAGATATATAAATGTTGATGATTCATTAATACAAGATTCTACACTTCAAGCTACATATGAAATATCAGTATACAATTTAAGTGAAATAGATTCAAAGATTGAATACAATAAATTAGCTTTAAATAAGGTAGATGAATATAGGATAAATGCAAACTTTACAGGTAAATTAGAATTAAATAGTAAGCAAGGTATAAATAAACATGAATATGATTCAAATTATTACTTTGGAAATATAGTAGATAAATCATACTATAAACCAACAAATAGTATTACAACTTCAAAAATTAAAATAAGACAGATTGCAGATTTTGCAGCAAATTCAACTGTAGTAAAATTAGATAATGAATTAAATAAACATTGGCAAGTAGCAGATAAACAAGATCTAATAGGATTGATTAGAGGTGTTTATGATAAGCGAAGTGCAAAAGAAGCTAGATATCTAGATAGTAGAGGAGAAGAATACATAAAAAATATTTCAAGTATAAAAAATATAAATGGACAAAGTGTATCCAATAATAATGTAACTTCAAATGTATTACTATTAAAAGAAGAAGGACGACAATTAGAACCATTAGCTAAATCTAATATAGCAAATAGTTCACAAACATGGAATATACAATTATCTAAAACATTCTCAAGTAATGGAGATAAAAATGCAAGTATAGAAAATGTTGCCGAATTATTAGCATATACAACAGATAATGGTAAAAATAACTATGATATAACAGGAAACTATATAACTGAATTAGATGTAAAAGCAGGACATGGAAGTGGTTTAAAACCAGGAGATGGAAAAGATAGCGACAATGATACAGGACTTATAGAAGAACAATTAACATATTCAACAACAGCTAGTGAAATAGATACAGCTTCAACAGAAATTATAACAATATCACCACCTACAGGTTTATTAAACTTAGGTAAAAAGAAAATGCATACAATATATATACTTTCAGGTGTAAGTATTGCAATTATAATTTCTATACTAACAATAGTTATATACAAAAGAAAAAGAAATTCAGTCAATCTACATTCGTAGAAAAAATTAATTAATCGTTCAAATAACAAATAATTCAAACAAATAAAGGTATGTAATAATACATACCTTTTTTCTATTTTAGGAATAATAATAGTAATTTATGCTTTTTTTAATTATTTTTTATAATATTTTATATTCTTTTTTCTTAATCTTTCTAATTCACTTCCATCTCTATAAAATTCTTCATTTTCTTTTACCCACCAAGTTGTAAACATTCTACTATATGCATCTCCAGCTGCATATCTAGGACCTACTATTTGTCCGAAACCAACTCTAAATTTTATTCTTGCATATTCTTCATATTCTTCATCTGTTTTCTCACAATGTGGCTTTTTTGCTAATTCTATACTTCTTCTAATTTCACTATCAGTCCTCATTTATTACCCCCAATACTATCTTATTTTCCTTTTTTCTTTAATTATGTTTTCTTATATTATATCTTTATAATATTTAGATTTTATTGTTCATGAATTTTTAATCATAATATCTGTTAACATTATTATAATTTATGTTTATATTATTTTCAAATATTAAGAGTTTACCACTTTTATTTATTATTTTTAATATTTATAATATAAGCTTTATAATTTTTAATATATCTAAATGTATATATGCAATATATATGATATTAGTAGTTTTTTTAAAATTGTGTAAGTTTTTTTAAAATATCAAAAATAATTCTAAATTAGTGTTTTATATAAATGAAATCATAAAAATAAATATAATTTTTTTATCAAAAAATAGCATTAAAATTATATAAAAATCTCTAAATCTATCGGAAACAAAGGCTTTTTTAGCGTTTTTATTTTTAAAAATCTTCAATTTTATTTTAATAATACATATATTTACAATTTAAATTTAAGTGTGCTATACTAAATTTATTAAAATATGAAAGGAAAGTTCATGAAAAATATATTAATATTATATTGTTCTTTTGGTGGTGGGCATTTAATGGCTGCAAATTCATTAAAAGAATATTTAGAAGAAAATTATGATGTTAAAGTGGAAACTAATGATACATTAGAATATTTAAATAATTTTGCAAATAATACTTCAATAGGAACATATAATTTTTTAATAAGACATATGCCACCTATATATAAAATATTGTACCAATCTGCAAATCTAGAAATAATAGATTCTTTTGTAGATGCAAATTTTATGTTATTTAGAAAAAAGTTTTTAAAATTTTTAGAAGAAAAGCAACCTGATGCAATAATATGTACACACCCTTTTCCATCTAAGATATGTACACAATTAAAAGAAAAGGGAGATATTCATATACCAATATCTAATATTATGACAGATTTTGAAATACATAAACAATGGTATTCTAATTTTAAATTATTAACACATTTATTTGTATCAAGTGAAGAAATGAAACAAGACTTAATTAATAAAGGGATACCTAAAGAAAAAATATATATTACAGGTATACCAATTAGGCCACAATTTTTAAAGAAGTATACAAAACAAGAATTAGAAGATTTTAAAAAACAAAATAATATACCAAAAGATAAAAAGATAATATCATTTTTTGGTGGTGGAGCTTTTGGGCTTAGCAATCAAAGTATTTTAGAACATTTAAACTTAGCTATTAATATTTTTAATGATTATCACTTTGTATGTATCACAGGTAAAAATCCTAAATTACAAAATTTCTTTAAAGAATTTATAGAGAAAAAAGAATTAGAAGAAAATTGTACATTATTAACATTTACACAAGAACCAGCTAAGTTAATGACAATATCAGACTTTATATTTTCTAAACCAGGTGGATTAACAACAACAGAAGCATTAGCTTTAGGAGTTCCAATACTTATGATAAATCCATTACCAGGACAAGAAATGGCAAATTGTTACTTTTTAGAAAATCATAATGCAGGTATATTTTTAACAAATGATAATATAGAAGAAAAATTAGTAGAGTTAAAATCTAATCCTCAAAATATAATTGAAATGAAAAAAAATTCAAAACAATTAGGTAAATTAAATGCTACTAAAAACATTTGTGAAATTATACTAAAAGATTTAGATTAATATTTTAAAGATGTATTTAGATGTGTTTAATAGAAAAATATGAAATAAATTAATAAATGATAAATGATAAAACTTATCCACATAATAGTACTAAAATGTGGATAAGTTTTTGCTATTTCAGTTTTTTAAAAAATGGTATAGAAATATATAATTTTTTTAAAATTGATATCATTCAGTGTTCAAAAATAAAAAAATTAAGATATTTATAATTTTATAATATGAAAAAATATAGCTAAAAATCTCTGAATCTATCGGAAACAGAGGGGAATTTTACCCTTTATTTTTAGATTATTTAAAAATTAATTAAAAAAGTTATAAATTATTACAAAAATATTTGTGAAAAAAATATAAAATATGTATAAAAATCACTTGCAATTTACAAAAAAATTCTATATAGTAATATTAAAAGTATAAGTTATTATTACTTATATAATTCAAAAAAAGAAAAGGTGGATTTATGAAAAAAATAAGGAGTTTTGCAATATTTTTTAATTTACTAATTGCAACAATAATTTTTTTTACACTAGAAGTCTTTACTTATAGGATATATCAAAATGTATTTAATGCATCAGTAACAAGTTTTATTCATATGTTACTGTTATTATTAATTGTAAGAACATTAGATGGAGAAAAAATCTTAACATACAGAATACGAGATATTTCATATTCATATTTGTTAGGTATTTTTATAACTCAAATTTTAATGTTTTTCTTTTATATAAGTCAGATGTATGAAAGTACATCTCCTATATTAAGAGCTTTTAAATATTCTATTACAGAATTAGGAATATTAATATTAGTTACATTACCTACTATATATGTATTAACAAAATATTTTTATTCTTCAAAATTAATAGAAAAAACAATTTTAGTTATAGGTGAAAATACAGATAAAAAACAAGTTGCAGAGATAATGCTGAAATTAAAAGAATATTCTCAAAGATATGATATTATTAAAGTAGTAAAAGAATCGGCTGCTTTAAAAATAATAGAAAATAAAAAAGAAGAAGATAAGATTCAATTAATGTTAATTGGTATTAAAGATGAAGAATACAAAAAAATAATGAGAAAAGCTTATGAAGAAAGAGTAGATATAATCTTAGTACCACAAATTGAAAATATTATAGGAAAATGTAATAAAGAGGTATTTTTAATAGACGTACCATTTTATGAATATAATTTCCAAGAAGATAGTAAGTTACAAAAAATAGTAAAAAGAATATTTGAATTATTTATTTCAATACCAATATTAATACTTGCGTCTCCAATTATGCTAATAACAGCAATAATTATTAAAATGCAAGATGGAGGTCCAGTATTTTACAAACAAGAAAGACTTACATTAAATGGTAAGAAATTTGAAGTAATGAAATTCAGATCAATGATAGTAAATGCTGAAGCAGTAGGTGGAGCACAATTTTCATCAAAAAATGATAAAAGAATCACACCATTTGGTAATTTTATTAGAAAAACAAGAATTGATGAATTACCACAACTTTTAAATATTATTAAAGGTGATTTAGCAATTGTAGGTCCAAGACCTGAAAGGCAAGAAATCATAGATCAAAAAATAAAAGAAGTACCAGACTTTAATTATAGATTAAAAGTAAAAGCAGGACTTACAGGACTTGCACAAGTTGAAGGTAAATATAATACAAATTTATCAGATAAATTAAAATTAGATTTAATATACATTAGAGAAAGAAATTTTATAATGGATTTAAAAATAATTATAAAAACAATTAAAATCCTATTTATGAAAGAAGCAACAGAAGGTGTAGGTACTGAAGAGGAAGAACAACAAAAAATACAAGATATAATTAATAGTATTGATAAAAGTATCAATGAAAACAAAGACATTAAATAAGATAAATCAATTAAATCAATTAATAAATAAATAAGAAAATTCAAGGAGAATAATATGAGAAACAAAATAGAATATCTATTAAAACATAATGAGATAATATTAACAATATATAAGAAAGTGTTTTCTTTTATATTTAAAGTATTAGGATTATTTATTCCAATTAAAGAAAATTTGATACTTTTTTCAGCAAATTCTCAAAGATATAATGATAGTCCAAGAGCAATTTATGAAAAAATGAAACAAGATAAAGAATTAAAAGATAAATATACATATGTATGGGCATTAGATAAACCAGGAGAATATGAAATTCCATATAACCATATAGAAATTAAAGCAGATACATTAAAATATTTTGTATATTGTTTAAAAGCAAAATATTGGATAACAAGTGTAAATATTGAAAGAGGATTAAAGTTTAAGAAAAAACAAACAAAGTTTTTAAATACATGGCATGGAACAGCAATTAATAAGATGGGGAATTCTATTGAAGGAAGAAATGACTTTGATTGGTCTGATACAGATTTTGTTTGCTATGCAAATGATGGAGAAATAGCAATATACAAAGAATGTTTTAATACTACAGATGAAAATATGATTCCTACAGGTTTACCAAGAAATGACGAATTATATTTAGTAGATGAGAAGAAAAAACAAGAATTAAGAAAAAAATTAAATATACCTGAAAACAAAAAAGTAATATTATATGCACCAACATGGAGAGATAGTAATGACTTTGGAGAAAATTATGTTCTAACTCCACCAATTGATTGGGAAAAATGGGAAAAACAATTAGGAGATGAATATGTTTTCTTATTAAGAACACATCCATATACAACAAAACTTATGAATGTAGAATTTAATGATTTTGTTAGAAATTATACATCATATCCATCAATTAATGAATTATTAATGGTTGCAGATATATTAATATCAGATTATTCTTCAACATTATTAGATTATTGTATATTAGAAAGACCAATGTTCTGTTTTGGATATGATTATGAAGAATATACAAAAATTAGAGGGTTCTATTATGATATTTCAAAAGAATTACCAAATGGAGTTACAAAAACAGAAGATGAATTAATTAACCAAATTAAAAATATTGATTTTGAAGAAGAAAGTAAAAAAACAAAGAAATTTAAATCTAAACATGTACAATATGGAGGAAATGCAACTGAAATTTGTATAGATAAAATGTTTAGAAATAAATAGTTAATTGAGGAAAAAATGAAAAAAGAAATAGATTTTAAAGTAGATATAGTATTACCATGGGTAAATCCACAAGATCCAGAATGGTTTAAAGAACGTAAAAAGATAGGTGATGATATCATAATGAGTGATTATAGAGATTGGGGTTTATTAAAATATGTATTTAGAAGTATTGAAAAATATGCTCCATGGGTAAATAAAGTCTATTTAATAACTTGGGGTCATCTACCAAGTTTTTTAAATGTAGACAATGAGAAATTAGTTATTGTAAATCACAAAGACTATATACCAGAAAAATATTTACCTACTTTTTCTTCACATGTATTAGAACTTAATATGCATAGAATAAAAGGATTATCAGAACACTTTATATATTTTAATGATGACTTATTTTTTGTAAATCCGACTAAAAAAACAGATTTTTTTAGTAAAGAAGGATTACCACTAGATACAGCAATTATTAATCCTGTAGCACCTGCAAGATATGATACAATTTGTAATGTTATGGTAAATATGATTGGTATAATTAATGAGCATTTCAATAAGAGAAATGTAATGTATAAAAACATATTTAAATGGTATAATTTTAAATATGGTGCATATAATTTTTTAAATTTAATATTTGAACCATGGGGAAAATTCCCGGGATTATTACAACAACATTTACCTGCATCATTTTTAAAATCAACATTTACAAAAGTATGGGGAAAAGAAAATAAAATTTTAGATACAACTTGTACACATAAAATTAGAAATTTTAAAACAGATGTAAATCAATATTTAATGAAAGAATGGCAAATAGCAGAAGGTAATTTTGCTCCACGTAGCACTAAAATAGGGGATAGATTTTTAATAGAAACAAAAGAAGATGCTAATAAGGCTGTTAAGTATATGAAAAAATCTTTTCCAAAAGTAGTGTGTTTAAATGACCATTTAAAAACAAATAATGAAACTGAAATTAGTGAGATAATAGCTATACTTAAAAATGCTTTGGAGGAAAAACTTAATGAAAAATCAGAATTTGAAATTTAAATTTATAGATAGAATAACTAAAAGTAAAGATAAGTTATTAATATATTCATTAATATTAAATTCATTATTATTAGTATTATCATTTTTTATAGGCAAAGAAGATATACAAGTAGTATCAATATTTTCAATATGGGTAACAGGAATAATATACTGTTTATTTAATATATATGAAAGAATACTAGGTTTAGTATTTTTATCAGCATTTTATAATTTTTTAATAGGTAGAGGACTTTTAATATTATTAGGAATATATAATGAGCCATATAGTTTTACAAATGAAGAATCTATAAAAGGACAACGATTAATATTATTTAGTATATATATTTTTGTATATTCATATATTATTATAAATAAATATTTTGAGAAAAGAAAAATTAAGAAAATAAACGATAAACAAGAACTTAAAGAAGAAGAGTTTAAAATATCAAAAAAAGAAAAACAAAGAATAAAAATACAAAAATTAAGTAGAACCATTTTCTATATAACATATATATTTTTAATATTAAATGTATTATTAACAATCAGATATGTTTTAAAAGAAGGATATACAAGTTTATATGTAGGTAGTTATAGGAAAACAAACTTTATTTTATCAAAAATAGGGGATTTTGCTCCAATAATGTTTTTAGCATTTTTATCTACAATGCCAAGTAAAAAACAAATTGCATTCCCATTATTTTTATATATGATATATTTAGTTTTAACAATTGGAGTTGGAGCAAGATTTGACTTTGTTATAGGGGTATTAGTAGTATTTGTATATATTGTACTTAGAAATGTTATAGGTAAAAAAGAAGAAAATAAATGGTTTAAACTTAAATATTTAAAATATTTATTCATATTAGGAATAATAGCAGTAATACTTTTATCTGCATTTAATACAATCAGGTTTGGAGAAGAATTAAAAGATACAAACAAGACTCCAGTAAAATTATTTACTAAATTTTCATATGACCAAGGAATAAGTGCAAATATGAGTAAAAGGATTTTTAAGTATGAAAAATTAATACCTAAAGATAGATATTATTCATTATGTTCAACTCAAACATATGGAGAATTAGTAACTTCAAGATTAAAAAGACAAAAAACAATTCCAAGTTCAAGTGAAGAAAAAGCTATAAAAACAGCTACACTATCTGATAGAATATCATATATAATGTTTACAGATGATTATTTGTTAGGAAATGGAACAGGAACATCATATATAGCTGAAGTATTTTTTGATTTTGGATATATAGGATTAATTATTATTAATGTATTGTATGCATTCTTATTAGTTGTATCTAGAAAAATGTTAGAAAAAGGTGTAGTGCCATTTATTGTAGGAATTGCAATATTTTCAACATTATTAAAAGTACCACGTTCTTCAACAGATGAATTTGTAATTAAAGTTATAAATCCTATGATATGGATAAGTGTATGTATACTATTAGTAATAACAAAAACTAAATTATATAATTTATATACATATATCATGGATATATTATTAAAACCATTCAAAAAGATATATGGAAAATATATAAAAAAGTAAAAGATAAGGGAATAAATGGAAAAAAATAAAGTGAATAATAAGTTTTTTAATAAACTAAAACAAACTAAAATATGTAAAAAAATTTTAGAGCATGAAAAAATAAATAAGTTAATAACAAATAAATTTTGGAAAGAATTAGCTAAAAACTCAGTATGGGCATTTTTAGGAGATGGAATAGCGGCAGTAATTAATTTAGTTATACTAATGATTCTAATTAAATTAATAGGTGATAATGCAACAGGTCTGTTTATTCTATCACAAACATATACTTTAATTTTAGATGTTATATTAAATATTCAAAGTTGGAAAAGTGTAATATACTATGGGCAACATGCAATTGTTAAAAACAAGATAGATGAATTAGATAGTTATGTTAAATTAGGAGCTATAATAGATGTAGTTACAGCTGTTTTAGGTGGTATAATTGCAATAGTTGCAGTACCATTTGTTGCAAAATATCTTAATTGGAATCAAGAAATGATTTTAGCAACTCAAATATTTTCAGCAACAATATTTTCACATTTAGCAGGAACATCAATAGCTATACTAAGAATATCTAATAAGTTTAATTTAGTTGCAGTACAAAAAGTAGTATCTGCATTACTAAAAATATTAGCAATACTAGTATTATTCTTATTCAAACAAAATATATCACTAGTAACAGTTGTAATTATATATGCATTAACAGAATTTTTAGGTAACCTATTATTAGTATATTTTGCTATAAAAGAATATAATAAGAAATATGATGTTAAAAGAATTATACATAGCAAACTTCCAAATAACACAAAAGAATTTTTGAAATTTACACTTTGGGGTTCTGTTTCTGAAATACTAGATATCCCAGTGAATTATTTAGATGTATTTATTGTGTCAATACTTGGAAATGATAAGGTTGTAATATATAAAGTATTTAAACAGTGTGTAGGTATGATTTCAAAAGTTACAGCACCTATTCAACAATCAATATTACCACAATTTTCTGAACTTGTAGCTAAAGAAGAAAGAGAAAAAGCATATAATGTAGTTAAAAAAATTAGAAATGTAACATTAAAATATATGGGACCATTAATAGTGTTGGTATCAATAACCTCACCAATATGGCTTAAAATATTATTTGCAAAACAGTTTGCTGAAAATTGGTATGTACTATTTATATATTTAATAATACAAACAGTAGCATTATCATACACTGCAATTCACCCATTATTTGTATCATTAGGAAAAGTAAAAGAAGATGCTATAATAACATTATTTGCAAATGGAATATATTTAATACTTGCATATATGATAGTTAATATATTAGGATTATTAGGAATGGTACTTGCATTTATGATACAAGCATTTTTAATGATATCATTAAAAGATATAATTATTAAAAAGAATATTAAAAAAATTAAAAAAATTAAAAATACTAAAAGTAGTTAAAAGATAAGGGTATATATGAAAAAAGAAAAAACACAATTTAAAAAAGAAGAAGTAAAAGTTATTTTAATAGGTGGAAATCACCAAAATATGTTAGGAGTAATTAGAAATTTTGGTAGATATGGAATTAAATCTAATATTATAGTAACAGATACATTTAAATATTCATTTGTAAGCAAAAGTAAGTATGTAAATGATTATAATGTAGTATTACCAGATGAAACAGAAATTTTTAATGTGCTTAAAGAAAAATATTATGATTTAAAAAATAAACCATTAATGTTACCAACCTCAGACTTTGCAGCTTTATTCATAGATAGAAATTTAGATGAATTAAAAGAAAAATTTGTTGTACCAAGTATAAATGGTGAATGTAGAGCTATTGAAAAACAAATGAATAAGTTAGAACAATATAAGTTGGCACAAAAATATGGCATTAAAATGGCAGATACTAAGGCAATTAAATTAACAGAAATAGAAATACAAAATATAGAAAAAAGTGAAGCAAAAGGTTTTAAGATACCATGCATATTAAAACCAATAATTAGTGCAAAAGGATTAAAAACAGATATACAGATATGTAAAAATGCAAAAGATTTTATACAAGCTTTAAAAGAATTAAAACAAAAAGGATATGATGAAATACTATACCAAGAATATTTAAAATTTGATATTGAATGTGGTGTGCTTGGTTGTATGCATAACAAAAAAGTTATAATTCCATCATTGTTTCTAATATATAGGGGGTATCCATTTGATAAAGGAACACCATGTTATGGAAAATGTATACCAAACAATCAATCAGAAATTGATATAAGCAAGCTTAAAGAACTATTAAGTGGTATAAATTTTTCAGGTCCGTTTGATATAGAAATATTTAAAATAGGCAATGAAATGTATTTAAATGAAATTAATTTTAGAAATAGTGGTATAGCATATATGTATACAGTTTGTGATATTCATATTGCATATCTATACTATTTAATGATTAATGGAGAAGATATTTCTAAATATAAACAAGAAATAGATAAAGAATATACTATAATAGATGAAATTTATGAAATACATTTATTATTAAATAGGGATATATCATTTAAAGAATTTTTAGATGCAAGAAAACAATCATATAAAATGTTTATCAAAGAAAAAGGCGATAACATGGTAGTATTTTGGAAATATTATTATGCATTTAAAAAGAAAGTTTTTAAATTACTTAATAAAAGTTAGAAATAAGAAAAGGTATATGATAAAAAATATAAGAAATATAAATACATAATTAGAAATACATCAAGGAGAATATAATATGTATAAAATAATTGAAAAAATTAAAAATGAAAAAATAAAGCAAGTATTAATAGTTGGACATATAGCACCAGATGGAGATGCAATTGGAAGTTCAGTTGCTATGGCTAGATTTTTAAATAAGTTGGGAAAAAAGACATATATATTTTTAAAGGATATACCAGAAACATTTAAATTTCTTATAGAAAATGAGATTATATTAAATGAATTAGAAGTACAAGATAAATTAGAAGAAATTGATCAGATAATATTTTTAGATGCTGCAATATCATATAAATTTCCAAATCTAGATATGTTATTATCAAGTAATGCAGAAAAAATTTGTATAGATCATCATTTAAGAAAAGGAGAATTTATAGATGATATGTATGTAGAAGAGACTTCACCATCTACTACTCAAATACTATATAAGATTTTTTCAAGAATATCAGAGACACTAATAGATAAAGAAATTATGCAAGCAATAATAACAGGACTTATTACAGATACAGGGGGATTTAAATATTATAGTACAAATGCTGAAAGTTTTGAAATTGCTAAAATAGCATATTTAAAAGGTGTAGATATAGCTGAAATATTTGAAAAAATAGATGGAGAAATTTCAATTTCACAGTTAGAAATTGAAAATCTCGCATTAAGCAAAACAAAATATTATAGTAATAATAAAATAGCAAGTACAATTATATATAAAGAAGAACTTGAAGCTTGCAATGTTAAGTTTGGAGAAGTTGAAAGAATTGCAGCTATACTTAGAAATATTAAAGGTGTAGAATTAGTTATATTTGGAAGAGAAATAGAGAATGGGTACAAATTAGATATAAGAAGAACATCTAAATGTAATATAAATCTAAATAAAATAGCTAATAAGTATGGATGTAGTGGACATGAAGCAGCAATAGGGATAATAATTAAAAGTCCAACAGAACCAATTACTGTATGGATAGAGAGAGTGCTTAAAGATATTCAAATTGAATTAGGATTAATTTAAAAAATATATAATTAAAATAAAAAAAGAATTGTAATAATAAAACAAATAGTTTTAAATTACAATTCTTTTTCTTGAAAATTACTTTTTAAACTCAATTAAGAATTGTTGGATATTGTTTATCAAGACATCAATGTCTTCTTGAACAATATATCCAATATTCCCGATTCTAAAGACTTTATCTGCAAGGTCTCCACCATTTGGGCAAATCCAAATATCTTTTTCTTCCAGATATAGGAATAAATCTCTTGCTGAATATCCTTCAACCATATAGAATGCTGTAACCGCATTTGATGGGTTGTTGGATACTTCTTTGAAGCCTAAACTTTCCATACGACCTCTGATTTGTTTTGAAATGTTGGAACATCTTTTAACTAAATTTTCCTTTTCAGCTATATGTAACATAGCATTAAGCTGAATAATTGTTTGGACTGCCGGTGTATAGGCAGTCTGACCTCTCCAAGAGTTATTAAGCTCTTCTCTAATATTCCCATAAAATACAGGAATATCAGTTTTTTTGTTTATAGCCTTTTCAGACAATACCAAAATAGCTAAACCTGGAGGTAAAGCTAGTCCTTTTGGACTAGAGGTAATCATGACGTCTATGTCTATCTTTTGATAGTTGATTTCATCAGCTAAAAACGCACTAATTGCGTCTACTACAAAAAATAGATTATTCTTTTTAGCAAATTCTGAAAGCATCTTTATATCATAGAGAGTTCCCGATTCTGTTTCATCAAGATTCACATATAGATGTGTGAATCTTGTACCTGCATCAATCTTTGCTTGATATTCATCTAATCTCTCTTGAGTTAGAGTTTTCCCAAACTCTAACTCGATATCTGTATGCTGAATGTCAAAACAATCAGCAATTTCTGCGAATCTTCCACCAAATTTTCCACCTACTACAATTAATAGGTGATCGTTTTTTTCGCAAAAGTTAGTGATACTTGCGTCCATTCCTAAAGTTCCTGAACCTGTAAGAACTACTACCTTATAATTATCAGGAGTTTTTAAAATCCGTTTAATTATAGATTCGTTCTCTAACATAATATCAGAAAACATTTGATTCCTAAAATATGGTACATCTTGTGCACCAATCTTTAAAATCTCCGGCCAAGCCATCACTGGTCCTAGTGTAAAATTTAGTTTCTTAGTATTTTTCATAACGTTCTCCTTCTATTAGACAATAATACCTGCACCCTCGTGCATTTGTCTAATTAACAATATATTTGTATATACACATTGTATATACTTATATAATAATTATAAAACTCCCAACATATTATGTCAAATAATTTTAAAGAATTTTTACAAATATTATTAATATCTATAAAGAAAATGATTGACTTTAAAAATGCAAAAATATATAATTATTATATATAATAAATTACTAAGGAGGATATTTTGGATAATCAAAATAACAAACAATTAAACTTTACTGTAGGACCAGTAATGACATATCAAGAAGTTCTTGATATAGGCGCACAAGATGTACCATATTTTAGAAATCAATCATTTTCTAATGTAATGCTTGAAAATGAAAAGATTATAAAGCAATTATTAAACGCAGAAGATACAACTAAAGTTGTAGTTTTAACAGGTTCAGGAACTTTAGCTATGGAAGCAAGTATTACTAATTTTTGCGAAAAAGATGATCATTTATTAATAGTAAATGGTGGAGGATTTGGAAAAAGATTTGCAGAATTAGCAGATTGTTTTGGAATCAAACATTCTGAGATAAATGTAGGATTTGGAAAAGTAGTAACTAAAGAAATGTTAGACGAATACCAAGCCAAAATTGATGCAGGTACAAGATTTACTCATCTATATGTGAATTTAGATGAAACATCAACAGGAACATTATATGATTTAAAAATGTTATCAGAATTTGCTAAAAAGAACAACTTATTATTTGTAGTAGATGCAATTAGTGCATTCTTAGCAGATGAAATAGATTTATCAAAAACACCAATAGATGTATTAATTATATCTAGTCAAAAAGCATTAGCATTACCACCAGGAATTTCAATGTTAGTTTTATCAGAAAAAGCAATAAATAAAAAGACTGATATTCCTGTATATTATACAAGTGTAAAAATGGCTCTTGATAACTCATGGAGAGGACAAACACCATTTACACCAGCAGTACAAATTATATTACAATTAAATGCAAGACTTAAAGAATGTATAAAAAATGATACAGTTGCACAAACTAAAAAGATTTCTGCAATTATTAGAAATAGAATGAAAGAATTAGGATTTAAAGAAGTATCAGAAAATACATCAAATGCAGTTACAGCATTTTATATGTTAGAAGGATATTCAGCAAAAGATATGTTTAAATATTTAGAAGATAAACATAATATTTGGATTTGTCCAAACGGTGGAGACATTGCAGATACAGTCTTTAGAATTGGAAACATTGGAAATATTACAGAAGAAGATATTGAAAGATTAATGTCAGGAATAGTAGAATTTTTAAATACATATGAAAAATAGTTTAAATAACAGAATATTATAAAATTAAGAGGTATAAGATAGTGGAAAAAAAAGAAGTAAAAATAATATTACTTGCTGCAGGAGTAGGTAGTAGAATAAGTAGATTTATTGATGGGAAACCTAAATGTACAGTAAATATAGGAAAAGAACAAAAATTAATTAATTATACATTTGATATGTTAAATAGAAAGTTTAATAATCCAGAAATAGTAATGGTTTTAGGATATAGAGCAGAATTAATAGAAGAAATTATAGAAAAAGCAATAGAAGAAAAAGGATATAACATTAAATATTATGTAAATCCATTCTTCAGAGTTACAAATTCATTAGGGTCATTATACTTTGCTAAAAATGAACTTAATACAAATACTATTCTTATGAATGCAGATGTATTTATAGAAGAAAAAGGAATGGATAAAATAATTGATACAATAAATTCAGATTATCCTGAAAAAGGTCCAATAATGTTTACAGACGAATCAAGAATTGAAGGAGCTGATTACAGATTTACATATTCATTAGATGATATGATACTTAGAAATTTTGGAAAAGAAATATCAGATGAAGAAACAACAGGAGAATATGTAGGTATAGGATATATTGATAAAAAACATATTAGAAAATTTAAACAAAAACTTACTCATAAAGTAAAAGTTGAAGAATATGGACAATGGTGGGAAGATGTACTATATGACTATATTAGAAAAGAAGAAAGTGATATTTATTTAACTTCATTAAAAGGATGTTTTTGGGCTGAAGTTGATTATGTTGAAGACTATAATAGGATTATAAATTTTGTTAAAAGACATCCAACACAATAATAAATAGTTATATATAATAAAACAAGGAAATATTCCTTGTTTTTATTTTTTGTATATGGATATTTAAAAAATATATATTTATGATATAATTTAATATATAATATATTAAGAGGTATTTATGATAGAAAATAGCAAAATATTAATTGTAGTACCACATCAAGATGATGAAATAAATCTTTGTGGTGGATTAATAAAAACATTAAGTAATAAAAAATTAAATAATATAATTAATGTTGTATATATAACAAATGGAGATTATGCATCACCTGTAAGTATAAGATATAATGAAGTTATTAGAGCATTAAAAGTATTAGGAGTTAAAAAAGAAAATGCAATATTTTTAGGATATGGAGATCAAAAATATACAGAAAAAACACATATGTATAATTTAAATAATAGTTCTGTATGGATTTCAAATGCTAAAAAAGATGCTACATATTCAAATAATAAATTTAATACTTGGTCATTTAATAAACATGGAAAAGAAAGAGAATATTTAATACAAAATGTTCAAAAAGACTTAGAAGAAATAATACTTAACTATTTACCAAACATTATTATTGGTATTGATAATGATTTTCACCCAGATCATTTAATGACATCTCTTGTTTTAGAAAAGGCGATAGGACAAGTATTAAAAGAAAATATTATGTTAAATGGTGATAGATATACACCTTTAGTATTAAAAGGTTTTGCATATGAAAATGCATATAATGGTAGTAGTAAGTATTTTACATTAAATAATTATAGTATGCAGTTTGAAGTAGACAATAATGGTATAGTTAAACACAATAGATATTATAGTATAAATGATAGTATAGCTATAAAAATAGATAAAAATACATATACTAAAAATATATTTAAAAACATATTATTAAAAGCATTATTAAAACATAAAAGCGAATTAATTATTAAAAAAGCAGATGGAATAATTGCATCAAATAATGTCTTTTTTCAAAGAAGAACAGATAATCTATTACTAAATAGTGATATAATAACAAGCAGCGGAGATTCAAACTATTTAAATGATAATATATTATTAGATACTTATGATGTATTAGATAAAAAAGATAAAGAGGTGATATTTGATAGAGGAATTTGGATTCCAGACTTAAAAGATGATAAAAAAGAAATTAAAATTACATTAAAAAAATCTGAAAAAATTTTTAAAATTATTTTCTATCACGGATTAATAAATGCTAAAAAAATTGATAAAATTCAAATTAAATATATCTATGAAAATGGAGAAGAAATAATAGAAAAATATTCTCTTTTAGATCATAATATTAAATATTTAAAAGGCGAAAATCCAAACATTTCAGTAATATCATTTGATGAAAATAAAAAAAATAATTTCAAAAATAGTAATTTAAAAGAAAATAAGATTAAAGAAATAATTATTAAAATATTAGATGAAAAAGTAGAAAATGGATTTTCAGAAATAGAGATTTTTAGTATAGATAATGAAAAAAGTAATTTTGAAAAAATCTCAAATATTTGCAAATTAAAAGTAGGAATAGGAAATACATGGACGAATAATTATTATACAGAATCTAAAAAAGAAACTAAAAAAATAGTGTTATATAATAAAGAAAAATTATATAATGATGAATTAGAATCTAATTTTAATAATAATAAGATTACTACTACTAATAATAACATTAACATTAACATAATATCAGAATTAACTAATGGAAATATAGTAGAAAAAGATAATGAATATTATATAGAGATGAATAATAATACAAAAGGTAGAATTATAGTAGAATATGGGGATTTTAAAGATATTATTAACATAAATAAATGTAGAAATTTAAGAAAGATTAATAACACTATAAATAAGTATATATATAAGTTTATAGTAAATATAATAAAAGTTATTAAAGTTATATATATAAATCCTAAAATTAGAAAAAATATTAAAATTAGAGAAATTAAAAATAATAATAATACAAACGATACTAAAAATAATTAAATATGGAGAAAATATGAGATATTTTGATTGTATAGATAAAAGAAAAAAAGAATATTTTAAAATATTAGAATCAGAATTTCCAGAATGGTTACATAAATATATAAATACAAAAGAAATGTTATTTCAACAATATATAAGTGTTAGTTGTGGAACAATTTATTCTAAACTTTACCCAATAAAATACTTTTATTCTAGTTTAGACCATTCCATAGGTGTAGCATTAATAATTTGGCACTTTACACATGATAAAAAACAAACACTTGCAGGACTTTTTCATGATATTGCAACACCAGCATTTAAACATTGTATAGATTTTCTTAAATGCGATTATATAAATCAAGAAAGTACAGAGCTTAAAACTAAAGAAATAATTTTAAATTCTAAAGAAATTATGCAATATTTAAATGAAGATAATATAGAATTGTGTGAAGTATCAGATTATCATATATATCCAATTGCAGACAATGATACTCCAAAATTATCGGCAGATAGATTAGAATATTCATTATCAAATGCAATAATGGTATATGATAATATTAATATACAAACTATACAAAAAATATATAATGATATAACTATATTAAAGAATGAAGAAAATATAATAGAACTTGGATTTAAAAATATAGAAATTGCAAAAGAATTTGTTAAAATTACAACAAATCTTTCAATAAAATATAGAGAAGATAAAACAAGATATTCAATGCAATTAATAGCAGACATTATAAAGGGATTGATAGCAGATCAAATAATTGATATAAATGACTTATATAAATTAAAAGAAATAGAATTAATAGATATTATTAAAAAATCAAAATATTCAAAACAGTTTAATTTGTGGAAAAATGCAACAACTATCCAAACAGATATTGTTAAACCAAAAAACTGTTACTTTGTAAATATTCTAGTTAAAATTAGATATATTAATCCATTAGTAATACAAAATAATAAACATATTAGAATTAGTGATATAGATAAAGAAGTAAAAGAGATGATAGAATATAATTTATCATATAATATGAATAAATATATATATATTGAAGATATATGTTTTTAAATTTGACAAAAATGATAAATATGATATAATAAATGAGTAAATTAGATAAAGAAAATGAAAGGAGAATACATGCCAAATATAGTATCAGCTAAAAAAAGAGTTAAAGTTACAAAAACAAAAACTTTAAGAAATAATATGATTAAATCAGCATACAAAACAGCTGTTAGAAAATTTGAAGAATCTTTAGTAAAAGAAGATAAAGCAGTAATAGAATCAAATTTTAAAAATGCTATATCAAAAATAGATAGAGCAAAATCAAAAGGTGTATTAAAAGCAAATACAGTAGCCAGAAAAAAATCAACTTTAGCTAGTAAGTTAAATAATGTAAAATAAAATAGATAATTAATTTGATCAAGTTAATTAAGGCATATGTTTAAATCAAACATATGCCTTTTCTTAATTATAATTATTTCTGTTTTTAGTTTTTTTGTTTTTGTTTTCTTTTGTTATTCTAATTGTCTTTAGTTTTTTTTGATATTTTAACAATTAATTTTATTTGGTTATTTTATATCTTGAATTAACAATTAAAAATATCTTAAATTAGATAAGATTAAAATTACATTATTAATTCTTCAAGTTTAATTATATTTCTAAAAGTTATAATTTCATACTTATTATTTTCTATAAAATTTTCTTCTTCTAAAACCCTATCTATATCCTTTATTAACATAATAAACTCACTTTTACAGCATAATTCATTAATTATTTCATTAGATTCATCATAAAGTAAAAAAGATTCATCCAAAAGGTCTTCTTCATATGTCCAACAATTAGATGTAAATACATTTGCATTATTATATTTTTTTAATGATAAACTAGTTTCAAAAAAATCTTGTATATATTTTTTTGGTAATTTAATTATTTGATACATATCTTTATAACAATTATAATATAATATTTTTACAAATAGTATATTATAAATTTCTTCTGCTATGTATTGTTTTAAAAGTTTATTTGACCACTTCACAGGACTTAGATTATTAAACCGTTCTAGATATAATTCATAAAATTCATCGTTCTTTATATCTTGCAGGTCATAACATGCTAAAATATGAGTAAGAAGATAAATTAATATTTTATTTATAACCGTTTGTTTACTTACAATATCATTTTTCTTAATAAAATGTTTCATAATAACCTCCCAATTAGCAATATTAATATTTTATATGTATATGTATATCTATATTTAATAGTTATATCTATAATATATACATACATAATATATGTTTAAGCTAATTTTAAATAATTTTTATTTAATTTAATATAGCTTGATTATATCACATTATATAATATCTGTATAGTTTTGGATAAACACATAAGTTGTTTGTGCAGTTTTATGTAAATTTAAATAGAGATATGCATATAAA
>JBQMXM010000010.1:0-33395 GCA_052174015.1 Clostridium sp. | reverse complement strand
TTTTTCTTCTTTTGAATATGCTTGTCTTAGCATTTTATTTGAAGCTTCTATTATTTTTCTTAATTTATATTTTTCTACAATTAATTTAATATATTCTGTTGTATTTGATAATATAGAGTTATAGTTGATTAACTCATCTATATATGTTAGTCCTCCAACTTTTTCTAATATTCCATTTAATTCTAATCTATCTGATACAGTTATTTGGTCTATTGGATTTCCATTTTGTGCTAAATCTAATATTGTAGAATATATTTCTCTATGTGATTTTAGATAGAACATTTCTGGTTTAATTACATCCATTACTTCAAATAATGCTTCTTCTTCTGATAGTATATTACCTAGTAATGCTTTTTCTGCTTCTATATCTCTTGGCATTTCTTGCATTTTTTCTTCCATCATATTCTCCTATTTTAATTTGCTTGTATTAATACATCTAAATTTGCAACTACATCTGTATGTAATTTAACCTTTATAGTATGTTTTCCTGCAAATTTAATTGCTTCTTTAATTACTATTTTCTTTTTATCTATTTCAATATTCTTTTGTTTTTTTAATTCTTCTGCAATTATCTTTTCTGTTAGTGTTCCAAAAAGCTTATTATTTTCTCCTACTTTTTGTTTAATATTTAAACATATTCCGTCTAATTCTGTTTTTAATTTTTGAGCTGCTTCTAGTTTTAATTTTTCTTCATGTTTTTGTTTGTCTATCTTACCTTTTAAATTTGATAAATTTCTATTATCTGCAAGTACCGCCTTATTTTTAGGTAATAAAAAGTTTATTGCATATCCACTTGAAACTTCTACTATTTGATCTTTTTGTCCAACTCCTTTAATATTTTCTAATAATATAACTTTCATTATTTTACCTCCTCTACTTCTTTAATATATTCTTTTACAGCTTTAATAATTTTTTGTTCTGCTTCATCTAAACTCATTTGCTTTAATTGTGCTCCTGCAAGGACCATATGTCCTCCACCGCCTAATTTTTCAGCAATTATTTGCATATTAATGTCTCCAATTGAACGTAATGATACACTTATTGATTTACCATCATATCCATATGTTATACTTCCTGATACATCTGAAATATTAAGCATTTGATCTGCTGCTTTTGCACAAATTAAATTTGTATCTATTGATTGATGTGGATTTCTTGCAAGTGCTATCTCAGGTGTTATTTTTTTAGCATTTTGAATTATTTCTTGTATCTTAATATATGTGTCTAAACTTCCTGCAAACCATTTTTTAACCTTTACAATGTCTACTCCAAATTTTCTTAAATATGCTGCAGCTTCAAAAGTTCTAACTCCTGTTTTAAAAGTAAAGTTTTTAGTATCTACCATTATTCCACCATAAAGACTCTCTGCTTCAAAAGTTTTAAGTTTAATCTCTTTTGGTGAATATTGTATAAGTTCTGTTACAAGTTCTGCCGCTGATGATGCATATACTTCATGATACACAACATTTGCTCTATCAATAAAATCTACTAACTTTCTGTGATGGTCTATTACTATTACATCTGAAATGTTTTTAGCAACTTCTGGAAATTCTGTAAATTCTTCTCTATGTACATCTACAACTATAAGTAATGTATCCTTATTAGTTAAATTTAATGCTTCATTTTTATTAATAATTACATTTTGATATTCTATATTTTTATGTAATTCTTCTCTAAATGTTCCAAGTCCTTCTGAACTTGCTTCTGTAGCTATATATACATTTTCTGTATATGCTTTTACAAATTTATACATACCTATTGCACTTCCTAATGCGTCAATATCTATATTTTTGTGTCCCATTATAATTACATTACTTACTTTTTCTAATTTTTTAGCTATCTGAAATGCTACAATTCTTGGTTTAACTTTTGCAGTTTTTTCTACTTCTTTAGTCTTACCACCATAAAACTTATAGTCTTCTTGTTCTTTAATAACAGCCTGATCTCCACCTCTACCAAGTACCACATCTAATGCTTTTTGTGTATTATGATATTTTTCTTCTAACTTTTCTCCGTCTGCACTTATTGCTATACTAATTGTAAGTGGAATATCTAATTTTGTCTTAATTAATTTTACTTTATCTAATATACTAAGCTTATTTTCTTTTAATTTTTCATAACTCTTTTTATAAAAGATTGCTACATATTCATCTTCACCTTGTTTTATTGGTATACCTTCAAATTCATACGCCCAATTAAATACTATTTTTTCTATATCTGCAAGCACTCTTATCTTTTCATGTATGCTTAATTTAGATATTATTTCATCAAAGTTATCTATTCTAATTATTGATAATGCTAATTTTTCTTCTTCATGTTTTTCTTTTAATTTAATATATTTAGTCTGATTTAAAAAGAACAATGTTAAAATATATTCTTTTTGTTTTTTATCTTCTTTTGTATTTCTACTATATTCACCTAATATATAGTATTTTTGATTCCTATAATACATATCTCTTTTAATTATAACCTTATTATCTGAATTTTCTATTTCATTTTTTATTGAGATAATTTCATTTTGTATTTTAGACATTGCTTCAGGAGTATCAAAAATTTGTTTAAAATTATTACTTTTCCATAATACTCTACCGTCTGTCTGTGCAATTATTAATGGAAGTGGTGAATTAATTAGAGTATTTTTAGTAACTATATTAAAATTAGAAGTATAATCTAAAAATTCTTTTCTTTTCTTTTTCTTTTCTATATCTGAAGTTATAATCTCAAATAATATTATAGACAATGTTATCATTACTGATGGTAGTATAAATACTGGTTTTAAAATATTAATATATATTAATAATACTAATATTATTATTACATAGATTCTACTTCTTAATATATATTTATATATTCTATCATTAATAATTTTAGACATTCACTCCCCCTTTTAATTTACAATTAAGTTATAATCAATTTAGATATTTAACTAAATTCATTATATCATAAATTTTTAAAAAATACATAAAAAACACATTAAAAAAACAACTAATACACATATATATGTATAGTTGTTTTTTCTTCCTATTTTATACTAATTTTATACTGGAATTTTCTGATCTAACGCAATATAAAACTTAGGATTTTTTTCTTTGTCTTCTATAAGCAGATATATATCTACTATATTCTTTTTGTGTACAAAAATTGTCTTTTTGTACATTTTTTTATCAAGAATAATTTTTTCTCCTGTTTCAATATTTGAAACAATAAACTGAGTCATATTATCCTCTTCAAAATAAAATATAGAATTTCTAATTTTACATTTAAACTTCCCTTCTGCTTTAACTCCGTCTGGCTCAATAAGTATTATTAGATTATTACCTAATTTCCGAACACCTATAGTTCCAAAATCTGTTACGATTTCTCCAAGATAATCTAACTTTCTAAGCAACTCCATATATGTTATTTTAGAGTTACCATTTTCATTAATCTTTTCCATGGATAAAGCATAGTACCTTAAAATACCTTCTTCATCAATAAAATACTGATGAGAAGTAAATCCTTCTTCTTCCTTCTGAACAACAATTAAATTGTTTTCTTTTTTTCTAGAAAATATTCTAAAAACAATTGATATTGTTATATCTAATAACAATATCAAATTATGGAACAATTCCTTAATTGTTGTTAAATAACAAAATGCAAAATTATGCTTTTTGTTTCCATTGATTATTAAAGTTCTTTCTTCTTTTTTCATAAATCTCCCCCATACAACAATATTTATCATACCTCTATGACTGTTGTATTTAAATTAGTTTAATTACATATTAATATTATAGCTTAATTTACATAAAAAGTCAAAATATGCTTATGTAAATAATAGTTATAGTTAAATTAAAGTTCCATTAAAAACTATTTCTTTTGAATGAGAGTTATACTTTCCTTTAATAGTTTGAGTTTTTTGCCAATTATATTTTTTGATAATCTTTTCAAATTGTTCAATCTTATAATCGGCAATTGTAATTAATGGTTTTGTTGTTCCTAAAAATTCAAATGCTCTTTCTAATAATAAAGTAGCAACACCTTTTTTTCTAGCATCTTCAGACATATAAAATGTACAAATCTTTTTTTCTTCATCAGAATTTTTTAAAAAAATTGTACCTGCTAGAGTATTATCAATATATAAATTGATAATTTCTCTTTCGCACTTAAATATTCCTGGAATCATTTTTGTAAAAAACCATTTAAAATATTCTGGATAATCTTTTTCTAAATGTGATGTAAAAATATATAATTTTTCAACTTCTTTAACAAACTCTAGTTTTATATTATTAGCAGACAAAATTGACAATTTTCTTAATTCTAAATTATTTTTTAGCATCTTTTACACCTCGTCTTTTAATTTAAAATTCCAAATACCTAACTGACCTTTAGCTTTAATAGGATTAGATAACACTTCTATATCTTTTAAAATCCATGCATAATATCCTTCTTTATACATACCACACATATATTCTTCTTTATTTTGTTTTATTTTATCAACAAATTTTTTATCCATACGAATACAATCTACAAGATTGCATTTTAAAACAATATGACCATATGTAAATTTTGTTGGTGCTATTAATGTTAATGCTTTTCTTATCATAGAATCTTTCTTATTAACTCTAGCTCCACCTGCATGAATATATATTGTACCACGATAATTTGTTTTCCAAGTCCTAGTTTCAATATGCTTTTTATCACTTTTTATTAAAGTTACCCAAGGTTCTCTAATTGTTAATACTTTTACTGTTTTTGGCATGTTAATCACTCCTTTCTTTCTAAACAAATGTTATTTAAATTATAATTATATTATATATTAATATAATAACATTATATACATTAAATTTCAATTATACTAAAATAGATACATTATCCATTATAATACTGTATCTATCATATTTAATATATGTTGTTTAAGTAATTTGTTTTCTGTTTTTTCTAACTTTGGATCACTTTTTAGTAAGTTAAGTGTTGCAGTTTGAGCTTCTTTTAATATATCTAAGTCTGTAAATGTATTTGCAATCTTGTATTGTGGTAAACCATGTTGTTTAGTTCCAAAAAAGTCTCCACCACCACGTATTTCTAAGTCTTTTTCTGATATTTCAAAACCATTTGTAGTTTGTTTCATTATTTTAGCTCTTTCAAGTGCAACTTTTCCTTTTGTTTGTAGTTTAAGTACACAATATGATTGATGTTCTCCTCTACCTATTCTTCCTCTTAATTGATGTAATTGTGCAAGCCCAAATCTTTCTGCATTCTCTATTATCATCATTGTCGCATTAGGTACATTTATTCCAACTTCTATAACTGTTGTTGATATTAAAATATCTATATCTCCATTTTTGAATCTTTCCATGATTTCATTTTTTTCTTTTTCTTTCATTTTACCATGTATATATTCTACTCTTCTATCTGGAAAATTAGCTATATATTCTTTTGTAACTTCTTCAACAGACCTTAATGGTAATTCTTCATTTTGCTCTACAAGTGGACACACTACATATATTTGTCTTCCTTTTTTTATTTCATTTTCAATAAACATATTCATCTTATTTTCCATTGTATAATCAATATATGCTGTTTGTATTTCTTTTCTTCCTGGTGGTAATTCATCTATTATTGATATATCTAAGTCTCCATACAAGATTAAACTTAGTGTTCTTGGAATTGGTGTTGCAGACATTACAATTGTATTTACATTAACTCCTTTTGACATTATTTTTTTTCTTTGTCTTACTCCAAATCTATGTTGTTCATCTGTAATTACAAGTCCTAAATTATTAAACACTACACTTTCTTCTAATATTGCATGTGTACCTATTAATATATCTAATTCTCCTGTATTTAAACTCTTAATTATTTCATCTCTTTCTTTTTTTCTCATCTGACTTTTTAGTAATGCAACTTTTATTCCTAGATTATCTAAAATTTCTTTAAAGCTCTCTAGATGTTGCACTGCAAGTATTGCAGTTGGTGCCATTACAGCTACTTGATATCCTGAACAAACTGCTATATAGCTTAATATTATTGCAATTATTGTTTTTCCTGAACCAACATCACCACATAATAGTCTTTCTGTAATATTATTACTTAAAAAATCTGCTTGTATTTCTTTTAATACTTTTTCTTGTGAATTAGTTAATTTGAATTTTAAATTATTAAATATCCTATCTAAAGGTACATTTTTAAATGCTATCCCTTTTTCTCTTTTAGTCTCTCCTTTAATATATAGTAATGCAAGTTGTAATAGAAAAAATTCTTCAAATACTAAAGTATGTCTAGCAATTTTTACTTCTTCTTCTGTTTTAGGTTGATGTATTAATTTAATTGCATCTCTTTTTTCTATTAAGTTGTATTTTTCTAATATATTTTTAGGTATTATCGTTTCAAATTTATCACTGTATTGGATTGCATTATTGATTATTTTTCTAATATACTTTTGATTTATATTTTTAGTTAATCCATATACTCCTAAAAACCCTAATTCGTTGGTATTTAAATCTTCTTTTATGTATTCAGGTGATTGAATTGTAAATTTTCCAAATCCTCCCTTTATTTTTCCATAAAATATATATGTCTCTCCAACTTTAAGATTATCTCTTAAATATGGCTGATTATACCAAACACATTCTAGACCACCAAAGTCTAAACTTATTGTACATGTTTGAATACTAAAGTTTTTCCTAATATTTCTAGATATTATATTTGATACAATCTTTCCTTTTACTTGTGCATATTTTCCTTCTTCTAATGTTGATAAATCATCAAATTTAGTTCTATCTTCATATTGTTTTGGATAATATGTTAATAAGTCATTTAAATTGAAAATATCAAGGCGTTGAAAATCTTTTGCCTTTTTTTCTCCAACCCCCTTGATATATTTTATATTATCTGTTAATTCCATTATGCTCCTACTTCTCTTGCTTTTACAATAAATCTATTTACTGCATCGTTTGTACAAGTAATTAAAGTTATTTCTCTTTTTCCATGTGTTTTTTGTGATGTTGCACTTACATTTTGTGGTTCTACTGTATATATATCATATACTGCATATTCTACAGTTCTACCCATTATATCTGTTATCTTTATAATATCTCCATTTTTTAATTTAGGTACTTTTGAGAAAAATTTAGTATTCCTATAATTATGTCCTACTATACAAAGGTTCCCCTTTTTATTTGGATCAGGTCCCCAAAATTTTGTTGGTGATATCTTTAATAATTCATCTGTTGTCTTATTAATAATTGCATAACTAACATTTAAACTTGGTATATCTATTTTACCTATTGTAAAATATTTATCTCCACTTGGAGCTGTTTTTGTAGTTTCTTGTTTAACCTTTTGATATAATGCTTCTTCTTCTTTAGTTCTTTTTTCTTCCTCTTCCTCTTCATTTGGCTTTTTATCAAGTAATACTTTTTCTGCATCACTTGAAAGAGTTATATTAGAATTTGTTGCATTATCTAAAGCAAAATTCATTGATGATAATTCATGTTCTGATTTTTGAGAATCTTTATATTTTTGATATTCTGTATATCCATAATATCCAAAAAGAACAATCATTAACACTAATGAAATAAAAAAGTTAATTTTGTATATTAATCTTTTTCTCTTTATTGCTGGAGTTAAATATATATCTTCAGATATTAATATTTGATTCATTATATACCTTCCTTTGTACAAATTTCATTTTTTCTTCTTTTTATTCTTGTTTTAATTATTATTTTAATTATTTAAGTAATATATAATATGCTGCAAGCATAATTACCATACTTATTGCTCCAAGTACTACTCCTAGTAATACTTCTTTTCTTCCATTTTCTGTTTTTTTCATCCTACTTAATAATACCATACCTGATAATGCTAAAACAATACTAGAAATATTTGCATCTTTTACTCTTATCCCTGTAAATATTGTTATTGCTGTTACAAATATTGCCTGTCCACTTACATGAATACCTGCAAATATTTTTGGTATTACTTTAAATAGTATTATTAAAATTAATATTGTAGATACTGTAATTAATGTTAAATATTGATATTCTATTTCTTGTTTTTTTAGTGTAATACCATAAGTTCTTACCTTTTCTATAAATACTAGATATCCTACTATAAATGCAAAAAATGTACTTGTAACTACTGCTCCTGCAGCTACATCTTTGGCTTTTTTTGCTTTTTGATTATATTTTTGTGTTACCATATCAACAGTTTCTTCTATTGCCGTATTTATAAGTTCTGTAACCATTACAAAACCTATTGAAAGCATTACTGCAATTAACTCAATTTTTTCTAACTTAAATACTATTCCTAATAATAATACGACTAATGCAATAATAAATTCTCTTTTTAAATTTTTTTCAGTTTTAGTTGCTTCCAAAATCCCATTAGTTGCATTTTTTACAGCATCTACAACTGTCTTATTCCATGCCTTTTTTACTTTTGTATTTTGTATTGTATCTCTATCTTTTTTTTCATTCTCAATTACTTTTCCATCTATATCAATACAATTAATTTTTAAAGTATCCCTATTTTCCATATTCCCCCATTAAATATTAATTAAATTAAGTAAATATTCTTCTTTTGCTCTCATAACTTTCTTGTCTTCTACTATCTCATGGTCATATCCTAAAAGATGATAAAATGAATGTGTTATCATATAAGACAACTCTCTATTAAATCCTGTCCCATATTCCATACTTTGTTCATATATTCTTGATATATTAATAACAATATCTCCTAATATTATTGGATATTCTGTTTCTGTATATATTGGTGCATTTTTAATATCATCATATGCTGGAAATGATAATACATCTGTTATCTTATCAATATTTCTTGTCTCATTATTTATATTCTTAATTTTATCATCATTAGTTATTAATATATTTATACCTACTTTTTTAGATATATTTTCTATTTCATAACCTTTAGAGATAGTCTTTAAAACTATATTAGATACTATCTCTTTAAAATCTGTAATATTTTTATCTAATTTTGTAGATATTTCTGTTAATTCTTTAACTATATCTTCATCATATTCTATATCTATATTTTCTAACATCATACTCCTTAATTATTCCCAAAAATCATATATACTGAAAATAGCAAGACTATTAGCAAAAACACATACATAATTATATCTGAAACCCTATTTTCTCGTTTTTGTTTTTGTTCAAAATTAGTAAAATAGTTATCCACATATGTATCTTTGTCATAATATTCTACATTTTGATTCATATCACTACCATCATTATATCCATTATAACTATTGATATTCCTAGTATTTCTAGTATTTTTAGTATTTTTAATATTATTTACAGTATTTTTTCTATTAAGAAATTCTTCCATTTGATCCATATATTCTTCTATAGATTCTTGTCTTCTTTTTTCTTGTTCTTTTATACTCTTTGTTTGGAATAATTCATCATTTTCCTTATTATCTTTATTATCTTTAAAAAGAAAATCATCAAAAAGTTCTACTTCTTCTTGTTTAACATCATTTTCTTTTTTAGAATATTTAGTATAAAAATCTTCTTCTAAATCATTTCCATGATATCCTACTTTTTGATTCATTTTTCTCCTTTTTCATTCTAAAGTTTATATGATTGCATATAATTTCACATAATTTTACATAATTATTATATCATATCAGTTTTTTTAAATCAATTTTTTAATATAACTAATTCATATTATTAATATATTATCATTATTATATTTAAAAAGATATATTTTTAACAAATATATAATAAGAAAACAGGTGTTAAAATAACACCTGTTTTAGTATAATACTATCTGAGATTATTAAAAGCTTAGAATTAAATTAGGTAATCGCGATAAAGGAAGAACGATATTTTATCAATCTCAAATAGTTATTACCTCTTAAGAAAGAATAGTATTCTTTCTTTTATTAAATCTATGTAAAATATTTTCCGTATATTTATTATATAAAGAATATCTAGATTTGTCAATGGCTAATATGACTATTAAGATGATTTAAAATATCTTATTAAAATATGTTATCAAAAAAACTTCTTTTTTTAGGTTCTGGATTTAATCCCATTGTTTTTGCAAGTTCTTCTAATAATTCTTTTTGCCTTGATGTAAGTTTTTTAGGTACATCTATTTCAATTACAAAATACATATCTCCTCTTTTATTTTGTCTTGGATGTTTAAATCCTTTTTGTTTTATTTTGTATTTTGTTCCATTTTTTGTTCCTGCATTTATCTTATATTTTTGTACTGTTCCATCTACAAGTGGTACTTCTATTTCTCCACCTAATGTTGCAATTGTATATGGAATTGGCATTACAATATATACATCATCTCCATCTCTTTCATAGATTTCATCATTTCGTATATTTACTACTACTTCTAAATCTCCTGCTTGACCACCATTTTTACCAGCATTTCCTTTTCCTCTTAGTAATAATACATTTTTATCATCTATTCCTTCAGGAATATCTATATCTAATGATATTTCTTTTCTTATTCTACCTTGACCATGACACTTACTACACTTATTGTGTATTTCTTTTCCACTTCCATTACATACATCACAAACTCTTCTTACTCTTGTTTGTCCAATAATTGTATTCCTTACTTCTTCAATATATCCACTTCCATTACATCTTGAACAAGTATGAATATCTCCTTTACTTTCAGCTCCTGTTCCATCACATTTATCACAAACTTCAATCTTATTATATTTTACTTTTTTCTTAGTTCCTAAATAGCTTTCTTTAAATGAAATATCTATACTTATCCTAATATTATCTCCAGATTCTGGTGCATTTGGATCATGTTGTCTTCGTCTAGATGTTCCTCCACCAAAAAAGCTACTTAATATATCTTCTAAATCTATATCTTGTGAACTAAAACCTCCACCAAAACTTGAAAAATCAAAATCTCCAAAACCACCAAAGCCTTGTGCTCCATATCCTCCAAATCCGTTTGGGTCAACTCCTGATTGACCATATGTGTCATACATTTTCTTTTTTTGTTCATCTGAAAGCACTTCATATGCTTCTGCTATTTCTTTAAATTTTTTTTCTGCTTCATCCTTATTTTCTCTATTTGCATCAGGATGATATTTTTTTGCTAATTTTCTATATGCTTTTTTTATCTCATCAGGTGTAGCATTTTTATCTACTCCTAGTGTTTCATAATAGTCTTTTCTACTCATTGTTATTTCCTTATCTAAGTTTAAATTTCATTTTAAATTGTAAATTGTAAATTATAATCTAAAATGCTAAATTTAGGGTTAGAATCTAACCCTATATTAACATTCTAATTTAAGATTTTAATTTAAGATTCTAATTAATTATTAACTATATTAACTATTTTGTTTCTTCTGCATCATAAATTGTTTCTTCTCCAGAATTATTTTCTTGTTGTTGTGCATTTGGATTTTCACCTGTTTGTTTATATAGTTTTTCTGAAATAGAATAAAAAGCTTTTGTTAATTTATCTGTTCCTGCTTTAATTTTTTCTACATCACCTGAATTAATATCTTCTCTTAAAGCTGCTATTTCTGTTTCTAATTGTGCTTTTTCTTCTGCTGAAATTTTATCTCCTAATTCTTCTAGTGTTTTTTCACTTGAATAAATTAAACTTTCTGCATTGTTTTTAACTTCTATTTCTTCTTTTCTTTTTGCATCTTCTGAAGCATGTGTTTCTGCTTCTTTAATTGCTTTTTCTATATCTTCTTCTGATAAGTTTGTACTTGAAGTTATAGTTATTTTTTGTTCTATTCCTGTTCCTTTATCTTTTGCTGAAACATGTACGATACCATTTGCATCAATATCAAATGTTACTTCTATTTGTGGTACATTTTTTGGTGCTGGTGGTATTCCACTTAATTGGAATCTTCCAAGTGTCTTATTATTTGCAGCCATTTGTCTTTCACCTTGAAGTACGTGTACATCTACTGATGTTTGTCCATCTTCTGCAGTTGAGAATATTTGTGATTTTCTTGCTGGTATTGTTGTATTTCTATCAATTAATTTTGTAAATATTCCACCATATGTTTCTATACCTAATGATAATGGTGTAACATCTAATAGTACTAATTCTTTAACTTCTCCTGAAAGTACCCCACCTTGAATTGATGCTCCAAGTGATACACATTCATCTGGATTTATTCCTTTATGTGGTTCTTTTCCAGTTATTTTTTTAACTTCTTGTTGTACTAATGGTACTCTTGTTGAACCACCTACTAATAATACTTGGTCAATATCTGATGGTGATAGTTTTGCATCTTTTAATGCTTGGTTAACTGGATCTAATGTTTTTTGTACTAAATCTTTAATTAATTCTTCAAATTTAGCTCTTGTTAAGTTAATATTCATATGACGTGGTGTTCCGTCTGGTCCTGCACTTATAAATGGTAAGTTAATTGTTGTTTGTCCTGTTTGTGATAATTCTTTTTTAGCATTTTCTGCAGCTTCTTTTAATCTTTGCATTGCCATTGTATCTTTAGATAAATCTAATCCTTGTTCTTTCTTAAATTCTGCAACTAAATAATCCATTATTTTTTGGTCAAAATCATCTCCTCCAAGACTGTTATTACCACTTGTTGATAATACTTCAAATACTCCTTCACCTATTTCTAGTATAGAAACATCAAATGTTCCTCCACCTAAGTCATAGATTAAGATTTTTTGATCTTGATTTTCTTTTTCTATTCCATATGCAAGTGCTGCTGCTGTTGGTTCATTAATTATTCTAAGTACATTTAATCCTGCAATTTTACCTGCGTCTTTTGTTGCTTGACGTTGACTATCACTAAAATATGCTGGTACTGTAATTACTGCTTCTGTTACTTTTTGTCCTAAATAATTTTCTGCATCTGTTTTTAATTTTTGTAATATCATTGCTGATATTTCTTGTGGTGAAAAATCTTCTCCATTTATTTTAACTTTTTTGTTTGTTCCCATATCTCTTTTTATTGATATGATTGTATTTTCTGGATTTGTAACTGCTTGTCTTTTAGCAATTTGTCCTACTAATCTTTCTCCATTTTTTGTAAAAGCTACTACTGATGGTGTTGTTCTATCCCCTTCGCTATTTGGTATAACTACTGCTTCTCCACCTTCCATAACTGATACACATGAATTTGTTGTTCCTAAGTCTATTCCTATAATCTTTCCCATAATTCCTCCTAATAATTGTATGATTTTTGATTTTTAATTTTTTTATTTTTATGTTATATTAACATTTCATCTTTTGTAACCTATATAATATATTATCCATATATCTATTATTTGCTAACTATTACCATAGCAGGTCTAATTACTTTATCATCTATTTTGTATCCTTTTCTAAATACTGATACTATATGATTTTCTTCTAATTCTTCGTTTTCTACTACAGAAATTGCTTCATGTATTTCTATATCAAATTTTTCTCCAACTGTTCCTAATTCAGTAACATTGTTTTTTTCTAAAAACATTGATATTTGTGATGAAACCAATTCCATACCTTGTTTAAAACTTTCATCTTGCCCATTCATTAGTTTTGCTTGTTCTATTGCATCTATGATTGGTAATAATTGTTCTATTATTTCACCTTTTGCTAGTGAAAATGTTTTTTCTTTTTCTTTTTGCGTCCTTTTCTTATAGTTATCAAATTCTGCAAAAAGTCTTAAAAACTTTTCTTCATCTTCTTTAATTTTTTGAGTTAATTCTTCTATTTTAGTTTTAACTCCATCTTCATATATTTTATCCATCTCATCTAATATTTCTACTTCCGACTTTAGATTTTGTTCTTCTATTTTTTCTTTATCATTTAATTTTTCTTTTGCTTTCTCTTTTTCTTTCATTATCCCTCCTATTTATTATATTAATATTTAGCATAATATATTATATTTATATCCTATTTTTCATTTTTCTGTTTTTTCTTTTCTTTTTCAGCTTTTCTTCTTTTAGCTTTTTTATTCATTTCTTTAAATAATTCTTCCATTGTTAAAATTACTTTTTTGTAATCCATTCTTTTAGGTGCAAGCACTGCTATTTTACCTAAATCGTTATCTTCTACTTTTGGTGAAAGTTTTACAATACTAAAGTTTTCAAGCCCATCTTCATCTCCTGCCATTATAACTTCTATCATTTCATCTTCCACATCAGAATCTAGATTACTCTTTTTACTATTTTTTAATATTTTTTCTACTTTTGACTTATCTTGAATTATCTCTAAATATTCATCTTTAAAGTCTGTATTAGATAGTTCTGGTAATTCAAAAGATTTGGTTGCTCCTTCTATATATACCGTATCTTCAATAATTAACTTATTTAGTTCTTCAATTATCTTCTTTAATATATCTATACCTATTTTAACTTCATCTGTTATATAATCTGTGATACTATTACCAATATTTGATAAAGGTTTACCTATCAACTTATTATTAAATAACTTTTGTAAGTCTGTGAGCATTTCATCTGTTAGTATATCATCAAATTTAATAATTGTTTCTTTTACCATTCCTTTTTTAGTTATAAGTAATACCATTATTACATCATTATTGATTCTAATAAATTGAACAGAATTAATAATATCTTCTAACATATTTGGACTTATTGCAATACTTGTATAATGAGTTATTTCAGATATTGTTGATATTGTTAGTTTTGTAATTTCCTCTAATGTTAGAGCTTGTACTTCAAGTTTTTTCTTTATCTTCTTAACTTCCCTTATATCCAATTTTTCATCTTTAATTAATTCTTTTACATAGTACTTATATCCTAGTTTTGAAGGAACTCTACCTGATGATGTATGTTGTTTTTCTAAAAATCCTAGATTTTCAAGTTCTAACATCTCATTTCTAATAGTTGCACTACTTACTTTGGTAGGATATTTACACATTATACTATTTGAAGAAACTGGTTCTGCAGTATCTACATATTCATCAATTATTGATTTTAATATATATTCTTTTCTTGCATCTAATTTCTTTTTCATTAGCACTCTAATCTCCTATCTGCTATTATATTATATCATAATTAGCACTTTGTCAAGTACTTTGCTAATATTTTTTATATTTTTTTAAAAAAGCTATAATCGCTTGGTATTCAAGGGCTTATTAATAGTTTTAAAAACATCTTTTTAATATAAATCATCTAAAAACCTTTAAAAATAAACAAATAAAAAATATATGTTTTTATATTATTTTTTATATTATATTTATAATAGTTTTACTTCTTAAAATAATTACTTCTTAAAATAATAAATAATACAGAATATATAATATAGAATAAATGATAAATTATAAATTATAAATTATAAATGATATATATTAAAGAATAAATATTAGATATTAAAGAAAATATATTAAATTATAGATTATAGATTATAGATTATATAAGAACGATATAAGTAAAAGATAAATAATATAAATGAAAAGCAGGCAGTGATTATAAATTAATCACCACCCACTCTTACAAAAGGAATACTTATATGTATCTAACTTCCATTTCCATTTGCTCTATAATTCTTTTAATTAATAGAGCTTCATTCGTATATTCTAACCTATCATCATAACAGATTAGTTCTTTAAGCATTTTTTTAAGTTCCTTCTTTATTTCTTTGAACTCATTAATACTAATATGCTCTGAAAACATAGAAATATTTGCTACTATTTTTTTAGCACACTCTTTATAATTGCACATATAGCACAACTTTTTTTTATCTTCTTTAAAAAGCCTTTCAGCTCTAAAAATACTATAAATGTTCTCAAGTGTTATTTTCTTTTCTTTTTGTTCTTGCATTATTCCTCCAAATAGCAATAATATATTGTGCCGCCACAACTGCTATTTTCAATATATTTTTTATATATTATAATTATAACTGTTTTTTAGATTATGTCAAGTTTTTTCATTTCTTTTCACTTTAACTTTTTTAATATGCATTTATGCTATATCTAAATATCTTTTTTTAGCATATTTTGATATATATATTTTAATAGATATATATATAATAATATTAAATGCTAATAATGTGTATATAATTGTATTTAAGTTATCTTTAAATTTAAATATTATAAATGTATATCCTGCTATTTTTAGCATTAATAACATTTGTATTATGAACATTTTAAAATTACGTTTTACTAATTCTACTGGATTTTTCCAAGATAAATTAGGGAATATTAAATCTATTAATAGTTGTTCATAAATTGTATTTATTATAAATAGTAGACCAAATATTATTGTTGCTATAGTAATATGATTAAGTAATATATTTAAGTCTGCTAATACTATCATAAATATTGTTGTATAAAATACATATGGAATAATTGCTAGATTTCTTGCAAATTTTGTTTTTAGTCTTAATTGTTGTTTTATAGAAAATGGTAATTGTTTTAACATAACTATATCTTCTTTATCTTTAGAAATTGCTATTCCACCAATCAAGTTAAACAATATACTTGCTGATATAATTCCTAAAATTATATATATATGCATATTATTATTTATTATCATTTCTTTAATTTCTTGTGGTAGTCCTGATTTAAATATTTGATGTATATAGTAGTTAATTTTTTGAGTTTCTTCATATTCTTGAATTGCACCTTGTACTTTCTCATCTTGTTGTTTAATAAAATGCATTTTATCAAAGTTTGATTCTTGCTTATATTTTATTTGTTTTTCCCAATCTTTAAGCCAATTTTCTTGTTCAAATTTTTGATAAATTGTTAAATTATTATCTATTTTAGTATTTTTTAAATTTTCTTCTGCTTTGTCCATTCCTGTTTGAAATCCAAACCAAAAATTAACTAATAATACTATTGGTATTATTATAATTGGAATAACCACATTTAAAAATATTATTGGTGTTTTAAAATAGAATCTACTATCATATTTATAATATACTTTGCTTTTATTATTACTTAATTTATATAAACTGTTTTGTAGTTTCTTTTCTAATTTTCCATTTGTATATTCTAGATTATCATCTCTGCTTTTCTTTTTTCTCACATTATGTATTAGATTATATATAACTGTAGTTAATGATACTTCTTCATATTTTTTTGAAAGTAACTCTAAACATATATATATTAATGTAAATACTATTGTAGAAATTATACTTATTACAACTACTTTTAATATTTCTGTATTTGGATAACTTATAAATGTAAAGACTGCTTCAAGTTGCTTATTTACTTTTATTGCAAATGTAGAATTACTAATTTTTTCTATCACATTTTTATTACTACATAAAAGTATAAATAATATTGTGATTGTTGTTATAATTATCATTGATAATTTTTTTAATAATTTTATAGAAAAAATCTTTTTTAATACCTCATTTATAATCTTAGGTATTACCATTGCAAATATAAATAGTGGTAATATTAATATTATTGCACTAAAAATCGCTCTAAATATATATTGTATACTACTATTATCATTAAAATATAGTATTATATAATATAATATCAAGATTAATGTACATATACATACAAGTTTTAAATTTTTAAGTATTTCTGCAAATCCTCTTTGTATTTGAGTAACAGGAAAAACTCTGTCATAGTTATTATTTTTTAGATATTCTAAATAGAATGTTCTTGTTAAAATCATAAATGATGTACCAAATATGAATATATTTATTGAATTAATAATTATTTGCATACTTGAGCCTTTTTTTAAAGATTCTTGTATTACATTAGAAAATACAAATATAAAGTAAAGCAATATTGCTATATATAAGAATATTTTTTTAATCTTACTTTTATACATACTAATACTTTTTTGTGTTTTTACTTGCATTTCTTTTTCTGAATATTTAACAAGTAGCATTATCTTTTTTATATATTTTAAAAATTTAGTCATTGTTACCACCTATTTTTTCTCACCATCATTTATTAAATGTAAGAATAATTCTTCAAGAGATGTATAGTCTGGATATTTAGATTTTAAAGTTTCTAATGTACCTTCATATATTTTTTTCCCTTTATTTATAATAATTATTTTTGTACAAAGTTTTTCTGCAACTTCTAATACATGTGTTGAAAAAAATACAGTCTTATTATTTTTAGCATGTTCTTTCATTATCTTTTTAAGTTTAAATGCTGATTGTGGATCTAATCCTGTTAATGGTTCATCTAATATCCATATATCTGGATTATGTAATAATACAGATATTATATTTACTTTTTGACGTGTTCCATGTGAAAGTTCTGATATTTCTGTATCTAAATATTGTACAATATCAAATTCTTTTGTTAATTCTGAAACTTTTTTTTCATATTCTGTTTGTTCTACTTCATACATTTCTGCTATAAATTTAAATAATTCTTTTACTTTAAAACGTTGAAATAGGTTTGGTTCATCTGGAACTAATCCTATATTTTTCTTAACTTCTATTTCATTTTTTAAAATATCTTTTCCATTTACAAGTATATTACCACTATCTATTTTAGTAATACCTGTTATCATATTTATTGTTGTAGTTTTACCACTTCCATTTGGACCTATAAATCCTACAATTTCTCCTGAATCAACTGTAAAGTTTAAATTTTCAAATATTACATTATTTCCATATTTTTTAAAAATATTTTTTAACTCTATCATTTTAAGCTCCTATTTTACTCTTTTTGCATATAATACATATCTTTGTGATGAATCATCATTACAAGTTGATAATGATATCTCTGTTGCTCCATTAGTATCTCGTGTCATATAGCTTGCATCATTTGGTAATAATGTCTCTCCTTTATACACTTCATATTCAGCTTCATCACCTTCTATATTTTTAATATATATTTTATCACCTTTTTTTAATTGATGATTATTTGAAAAGAATTTTCCATTTCTATAGTTATGTCCAAGTATTGTTGTATTTCCTGGTTTATTTAAGCCTGCTGTTGTTTGTAACATTGCAGTACCAATTTCAAGAGACCTAGCTTCAAGTGGATATAGTATTGGATATTCTATCTTAGTTTTTGGTATTCTAATTTTTCCAACTACATCATATGTTTCTATTTTTACTCTCCTATTTTTCTTTTTTGTTTTATCATCTTTAATTTTTTCAGGAACATAATTTCCTGTACCATTATCTATATTTCCTGGGTCTTTATCTATTCCAGATAATAATGCTTTATCAAAATCTTCCATAGCTTCTTTAGCTGTATTTTCATCTCTATTATTCTTATATATCATTGTAGCTGCTACTACTGCTGCAATCACAATTAATACAACTGTTATAATAATTAATATTGTCATAATTTTTTGTGCTTTTTCTTCTCTCATATTTTTCTCCTTTATTCAGATTATTATATCATATATATAGATTGTTTAACACTGTTTAATATTATTTAAATAACCTTATTTTCTTTTTTGACTTTACTGATACTAGTTTAGGACTAATATCTAATAATGGAAACTCATTTATAATCATATTACCTACAATTATACATAACAATACTGATTGTGTTTTAAATAGTTGTAATTTTATATCACTAAAATCAATTATATTAGTTTTTAGTGCTGGTGAAACTATTGCATAATTAGTATTTTTTTCATCACTAAATACATTTAATATATTTAATTTTGTAGCTTTTTCTACTAATACATTCAAAATTTTATCCATCTTTTGATGTAATGTTGCCATATTGTATACAAAACTATGTTCTCCAAATTTAATATATCTTAAATATCTTAATAAGTATATTTGTCTTAATATTTCATCTTTATCTTCTATTTTTAATACTTTTTCATATATTATATCATATACTATATTTTGCCATTTAACAATCTCTTTAAATATATCTTGACTTCCCAATACATATGAAATACTATTTTCTAATTTTTTCTTGTAAGACATAAAGTTTTCTGGTACTTGTAAATAATTATATTCTTTTAATTGTTTAAGTATTGCTTTTCTTTCTACTTTTAATTCTTGATTATATTCATCAATAGATATAATCTTGTTCTTATTCTTGCTTTTTGTTTCTGTTTCTATTTCATTAATCAGTTTATTGTATTTCTTTTCAATTAATACATCATGTGTTTTTTCTAATAACTTATTATCATTTAAAATCTTATCTAATTCTTTCAGCCTTTTATTTATTCTCTTTTTTTCTTTTTCTATATATGATAAAAATTCTACACTATTTTGCATTAAATTAACAGTTTTTAATGTATTATCTATTTTAGATTCTATATTCTTTTTTTCTGAGTCTGTTGCTAGAATATATAATATTTTTCTAAAACTTGCTAAAAACTTTGCTCCTTTTTCTTTACCTACTAATGTTTCAATATATTCTAACATTTGGTCTGTAAATCCTGTTTCTGTTTTAGATGTTTGCCATTTTTTCATAAATGTTTTTCCCATAATAGCATTTATATTTTGATATATTATTTCACTATATATATCAAAACCATTATAGTACATCTTATTCCAACTCCAAGCTTTAAAATCCCTTAATATTTCTAAGTCTTCTTGAATTGAACCTTGTATCAACACTTTTTTTAATGGCTCTTTTGCAATACAATCTTCTTTTTCATTAAAATACCTTTTATTCAATAATAATAATCCATGCAATACTGATAATTCATTTTCACATACATATACTTCACCTTTATTAATATCTACTCTTGTTTTTGGTATTGTTTCATATATATTTCTAATATCATTTTCTATAATCTCTAAATACTTTACTTTTTTTAATGCTTCAATTATATATTCTTGATATTCTGTAAATGGTACAACCTCTACTTTTACCTGCTTATATACTTCATAATTTTCTTCAAGTTTATACATAACACTCAATATCAAATTTCTAATTTCTAAACTAAATCCTTTTAATTCTAATATATCCTCTACTGTTTTTATATAATCTTTTTTGTAGAATAAATCACGTATTTTCATAAATAGATACTCCTTTATTTTCCCTTTATTCTTTTGTATACTTTATATCATTATATATATTATATATTATATATCATATACATTCTATATTTTACTTTTTATACCTTTTTTATTATAAAAGTAATATATATTTAATATAAGTATCATTAAAATCATTAAATACCATATCTATATAAAGAAAAGAGTAGGAAAGAAAAGAAAAGAAGAGAAAAAAACTTTCATATTAAATACTATATTTAATATGAAAGTAATTATTTTAAGTAACTATTTTATATCTTTAAATAACCCCATTTTACCTGCTTTCCAAAAATATGCAGAAACAATTGTTGCATATTTTTGCCAGTTAGCAGAATATTTTTCTAATTCTGCTTTTGTAGGAGCTTTTTTAAGATCATACAAATATTGAATTGCCTTTTTAATAGTTCCATCTCCTTCTGAAAGTACATCTTCTCTGCATAATGAAAATATTAAATACATTTCGGCAGTCCACTCTCCAATACCTTTTAATACAGTTAGTCTTTTTATAATTTCTGTATTAGTAAGTTTATGGAATTCTTCAAAATCTATTTTTTTGTCTATGATAGCTTGTGCAAGTATTTTAATATATTCTATTTTTCTTGATGATAATCCTATTTTTCTTAATTCTTCTTCACTAGCACTTAGCATATTCTCAGGAGTAATATTATTAAAAATTGTACATAATCGTTGATAAATAGTTTCGCGTACTATATCACTAATTTGTTGCCCTATAATATAGTTTGTGATACATTTAAATCCATCTTCTTCTATTATTAATTGTGTATTACCTACATATTTAATTAATTTTCCTAATTTTTCATCTGTTTTAATTAAATATTTTACTTTTTCATTTTCTAAGTCATATTCTAATATGTACATTCTTATTCTCCATTTTAATTATGTATCTCTATATATAGATATTTGTCTGGTGATGTATATATATATACATTACCTATTTCGTCTATTAGAAAATTATTAAAATTTGGTTCTGCTTGTTTCCTATTTTTAGCTTCTTTTCTAATTTCATTTTTTATCTTTTTAAATATTATACCTCTTTTTTTAAAGTATTCTTCTATTGTTATAATCTTTTTATCAAAAAAATCATAATTAAATGTTTTTATTTCTTCTTTATTGTTATCTCTATATTTTGTAACTAATGAAACAAAGTTTTTATAATTATATCCTTGATAATTTAAATTAATCATATTATTTTGAGTTGAACTACTTCCTATTTCATCTCTAATTTTCTTTTCTAACTCTTCTAAATAATTAATTACTTTTTGAGTTTCTGCATTTTTTTCTAAATTAAAGTCTGGCATTTGTCCATTTACTGTTGAATTATTACCTTTAAAATCTTCATATTTAATTTTAGTTTGAATTGCTTCTTTGTATTTACTTTCAACAGGTATCCTATATGGATTATTTTGATCTTCTTCATTTATTGGATTTACTACTTTAAATATATTTTCTATATTATTATTACTTTTTGCAACTATTTTAATTGTCATATTCTTGTATTTAATTACTGGGATAATTCCTTCTTTAATAGTTTTAGGATAAAATGTTTGTGTAATTACAGCAATAAGTAGCATAAGAATTGATATAATTGCAACTCCAAATATATACATATATGATTTTTTGTCTATTGCTTTAAACACTCCTGTTATTTTATCATTTGATAAAATTTTCATATTTTCTTGTTTTGGTTCTATATTCAAAATTCCACTTTTAGAAGTTTCTTGATATTCTGTAAGTATTTCTTGTGTATCTATTTTAAATGTATTTACATTATTATCATTTATATTATCTGCTTTTTCTTTTATTCTCATACTTTTTTTAAAAACAATTTTATATATTTTATTATATATTTTTTCAAATTTTGTAATTATATTATTTAATATATTTTTCATAGACATATTCAACCTTTTCTTTTGTTAGTTTATTATTAATATATGTGCATTATTATTTTTTATTTTTCGGATTATATTTTCTAAATCAGATATTTTACATATATTTTCTTTTTCTAATCTTTTTCTAAATTCTTCATTATTTTCATATTCTGATACTAATTCGTCTAATGTTTTTTTATCATAAGTCTGATTTTTCCAATTTTCTCTTCTAATATTTTGATACCTATTTAGAACTCTCATATATTTATCATAATCATTTTCCCATAATGATGTAGGTACTTTTTCAAATGCTTCAAAGACCTTCATAGCTTCTTTTGCAAATATTATTTGGTCTGTATGATCTAATTTATCATATTCTTTACAAAATTTAGATAATTTATTTAATTTTTCTGTTTGTTTTACATATTCATAAAAATCTTTTACATTCATACCTGCCATTTTTATTTGGTATACTGCAAAAAAGATTAACATTAATATAATACCAAATAATGATATTGCCACACCTATTATTATATCCATCTTTTACTTTCTCCATATTTTATTAATATATTTATCAATATATTTATCAATATAATTATATAATATATATTATATTTTTTATACTTTTTTTAAAATATTAAACAATAATTAAATATTTCTATACAAAAATCTATAAAACTAAAATAATTATTCTTTAGAATTATTTTTTAATTGTTTTAATATTTCACCTATGTCTTCATCGTCTTCATCATTGTCTATTTGATTATCTGTATTAAATAATTCATTTGTATTTTCACTTTGCATACTGTCATTTTTTGTATTGTTATTATTTAGTTCTTGTATAATCTCTAATTCATTTACATAGCTATTATTATATCTATTATTATATTTATTATTGTTTTCATTTTCTATAACTTCTTTAATTTTTGATTTTTTAATATCATCATTTTCTTCTGTTATTATACTTCTTTCTATTGCTTCTTCTACTGTTAATATTCTTTCATAGTCTACAATATTTTTAGTATTTTCTATTTCTATATTTAATTCTTCTATTTTTGGTATTTCAATATTTTCTTCTGATTCCATATATTTTTCTAATATTTCTATTTCTTTTTTTGCAACAGGTTTAATATTTAGATATTTATATCTCCAAATAATATGTCTTTCATATGAAGAAAATAGGCTATTTGTTATATCATTATAGTATTTTTCTATTTTAAATTTATTTTCTTCTATTGTAAGTGTAATATTAGAAAATTGCATCTTGTCTAATGTTTGTAATATAAGTATCTTATTATATAGTTTTGTTATTAATTCAAAATATTCATTTTGATCTATATCAAATAATGCTGGTACTTCATAACAATTTATATATTCTTTTTTAAATAACTTATTTGGTAAATAATAGAAAAATAGTTCTCCTGCATTTTTATCATCTTGATTATTTTCTGTATTCATATTAATACTTGCATATAGTTTAATATTTTTCCATTTTTCTGGTATCATATATATTATTAATCTTTGTATTTCATGATATATTTCTTCCATTTATTCTCCTAAATTAAAAGACTTTCTCTTTTATTATTTTCTTTAGATATATTTAATATTTCTAATATTGTTGAACCTATATTATATATACTTCCATATTTTAATTTTCTATTTTCTAATGGATTTATATATATTAATGGTATCATATTTTTAGTATTTCTAGTAAGTATTTCTCCTGTTTTTTCTTCAAACATTTCTTCTGCATTTCCATGTGTTGATGTGATTATAATTCTACAATTATTTTTAATTGCTTCTTCATATATTTTAAAAATATCTTCATCTATCTTTTTTAATGCAAGTTCTAATTCAAAAACTCTACCGCTATGTGCTAATATATCCAATTGTGGATAATCTACTATTATTAATTCTCCATTTAATGATTCTTCTTTTTCTAAATATATTTGCTTTATAGTCTCTTTAGTTATATTGGATATACTCTTAGTTATATTTGATACATATTCTGTATATTCAAATTCATTTACAAGATTTTTTTTCATATTAATATCTTCTTGCAATGTTAATATATTTTCTATCTCATATTCTCTTACTTTATCATATACTATATTTATCCCTATATTGTTTTTTTCCATTTCTTTTAATAAGTTAATACTTTGCTCTTCTGGGATTATATATAATGAATCTTTATCCAATACTTTTGATTTGGTAGTTGTTAATATTTCAATATTATTAGAATCTGTTTCAAAATGCTCAAAATATGGATTTGAAAAGGCTTCTTCTAATTGTAATAATCTATTTTGAATTGTGTTAAAAAAGATTACTCCATCTCCTTTATTAATTTTACCTATATATTCATTTCCATGATATACTACTATTGGTGTAATTTCATTATCAAACTTATCTTGCATATACTGTTCTTCTATCTGTGAATATATATCATATTTATTATTTACCTTTTTACCCACTCCATAGTATATAGCTTGATATGCTTGTTTAGTTTTATCCCATTTCCCTGTTTTATTTAAAGCATAATCTCTACCTTGTATGCTTGCAATTACACCGATATTTTTAATTTTTAATACTTCTTCTAGTTCTTCTAAATATTCTAATATTTTTCTTTGATTTGAATCCATACCGTCTGATATTAGATGAATAAATACTTTTAAATCTTTTCTTTTTGCCGCTTCTAAAAATGCTTTTATCTGCCTAATTCCTGTTTCTAATTCACCATCTGATATCATACCAATCAAATGTAGATTTCCACCATTTTTACTTACCTTAGTAAATGTGTTTTGCAATGCTGTATTTGAAAAGAAATCTCCATTTTCAATCATATCATTTAATTTTGATATATATGTTACTGTTTTTTTACATCTTGCGATATTTAAAAAACCATATATTGGTGATGATAAAGTATTTTCATCTCCCTTATTTAAATCTGTCTTTAATAATGTGTTTGGATATTGTTCTATTAAACTTCTATATTTTTTCATATTTGAATTAATAATTGTATTACCAAACTTCTTATTATTTACTCCAAACCCTTCTAAAACTAGAAGTACTGTTTTTTGATACATCTTTATTCCTTTATTCTATATTTATACCACTATTATATATATTTTTATATATCTAGTCAATTTTATTTTTAGTTATATTTATCTCATTTACTTAACATTTGTATTACATAAAAAAAAGTAATTAATAATTGTAATCATATGACTACTACTATTAATTACTCTAGCTGAATATATACTATATTAATTACCAAACATATATATGTGTTCATTAGGTAAAAACATATCTAATTTATCTTTTGCAACACTTTCTATATGCTCGTTTGAATATATTTGTTCTTTTTTATTTATTAATTCTTGTTTTTCTTTCTGTAACTTTTCTATTTGTTTGTCCTTATTACTAGTCTCATTCATAATTTCTACTATTTTTTCTTCATTATTTAAAATTCTAAAAATTGCAAATGCAACAAATAGTATTGTTAAAATTGTAAATATAATTGTATATATCCTAATATTTTTTTTCATAATTCTCCATTTATTTAATTATTTTTGCTTTCATTTTCTAATTGTTTAATTGTATTTGCTTTTGTCTTTTTAAACTTTTTCTTCACTTTATTCATTTGTTTTAATATTGTATTTTGATTTTCTTCATCTTCATCTATAATTAGATTTTTTAGTAATACTTTTTTAAGTACATCTTCTTTCAAATCTACTATTAATGTTCCATCTTTTGCAACAGATACTTTTCCTGTTTCTTCTGAAACTACAACTGCTATTGCATCACTATTTTTTGAAATACCTAATGCAGCTCTATGTCTTGTACCAAATGCCTTATTAATCTCATCATCTGTCAGTGGTAAGATAGAACATGCTGATTTAATTACTCCATCACTAATTACTACTGCTCCGTCATGTAATGGGGTATTTGGAACAAATATGTTTTCTAATAGTTGGACTGATACATCTGCATTTATTGGAATACCATTTTGAATTATTTCAGTAATTTTAATATCTTTTTCAATTACAATTAATGCTCCTGTTTTAGTTTTTGCAAGCTCCATACATGCTATTGCAATCTTATATATGTTTTCTTTCATTTTAATTGAATTTTGTTCACTTGAAAATCCTAAATATTTATTTATTTTTCTTGTCCCTATTTGTTCTAACATTTTTCTAAGCTCGGGTTGAAATATTATAACTAAAATTAATATTCCATATGTAGTTATTGATGAAAATATTAAATGTAGTATTGGTAATTTTAATATATCACTTAATACATTTACTATTAATAATAATACTATTCCTTTAAATAATTGTAACACTCTTGTATCTTTTAATTTTTTAACTATTAATACTAAAAGAAATATAACTAAAAATACATCTATACATGACATAATCGCTTCAAATACATTAAATTTACTTGATGCAAAATTAAATATAGACTTATAGTGTCTAATAATATTATTTTTTGGAACTAATTCTATCCAATCATTCATATTTTCCTTCTTTCTAAAATTACTATTTTTCTAATAATGCTTGTATATATATTATAACTGTCATAGTAACTGGTATTACCATTGCAAGTATTAACACTATCGCACTTAATCTAATCCATATACTATGTCTTGACCTATATTTTCTTTTTACTTTTTTTGTAGCTTCTTTTGCTATCTTTTCTATTTCTTCTTCTTTTGTTTCTTTTTTCTTTTTTAACATCTTAATCTCCTCTTATTTTACACCATTATATATATATTATATCACACCTTAATTATATTTTAAATATTTATGTACTAAACTTTTAAACAATTAAATAATCTAAATAATATGTTCCTAATAATCTCTTATATTATATATATATATATTGTAACATATTATTATATATTTATAAAATAGATTGAAATATCATTTTAAATAATATATTAATTAATTAAGTAAGTAATATAAAAAGGAGATAATGCTATGGAAAAAAATAATAAAGATACTAAAATAGATACAAACATAGATAATAATACTATTTCTTTTAAAGTAGCTTTTTGTAAAACAATATCACTAGCAATATTAGCTATTATAATATCTGTTGGTATATATTATATATTAACTACATTAAAAGAATTTAATATGTTTTATACTATTTAAATTAAAATTAAAATTAATTAACAAATTAAAATAATCAATAATCATACTTAGGAGGAAATATGAAAATAAGTAAAAAAACATTTTGTATATATATTTGTACTATATTAATAACATTATTAGTATTAAATACATTATACATATATAAAATAAAAAATTATGGTGAAATTAGACAATATAATTACTATAATACTAAAAATATGAAAAATGATGACCGTATAAATTTAGTTTTAGGTGCATTTACAGAATTATTTAAATAAAATATATATTGAAAGGAAAAATTATGAAAACAAATATACAAGCAATAATTTTAGGAATTTTAACAGCTATTATTATATTTTTTATATCAATAGCTCTATTTACATATAATATTGGTACATTCTATTTTAATACAAATAAAAAGGCAAGTTTTGATCAATTTTATGCTAAATATTACAACAATTTTAAAAATGTTGAAAAGACTCAAGGTAAAGAAGGTGTTTTAAAACTATATTCTAATTTAAGAGGTAAAAATCTTTTATCTAATGAAGTTGCATCAAAGTTAACAGCTGATTTTAATATATAGTATTAAAATATATATTATTAATAGATAATTGTTAATAACTACCATTTACTATAACAGTAAACAGTAGTTATTTTCATTTTATACTTAATTTTATTTTACTTATAGATTATTTTTAGATATTTGCATTATTTTAAATTTTTTAATTTTAAATATCTTATTTAATTTTTCAATTGTATTTGTACTATTTTGTCCATTATATACTGAAATATCTGTTTTTAATATATATGTATCGTTTTCTTTTTGTGTTTCAAATTCTAATTCTTTAAATTTAAAATTTTCTTCTTTAACTTGGTTATTCAATCTTTCTTTTTCTAATGATATATTTTGAATATTGTTAGTTTTTAATGTATATACTATATTTAATACTTTTGAATCTTTAGATACTTGAATTAGATATGATATATTAATATCTTTTTCTTTATCTTCATCTTCTTTCAATTTAGATAAATTTTCTTTTTTGTCTTTATCCTTATTTGTTTTATCTAATTTTTTTTCATATTCTTTTTCATTTTTTTCAAACTTATATTCTTCATTTGTAAAGGCTATATCCATTTGAAATTCTTTTACAATATTATCTTGTATAACATTAGTCTTTTTTAATATTTTTTCTTCTTTGTTTTTAGCCTTATTTACTTTTACATTTTGTACATATATTACTACTGAAAATATTATACAAATTATATATATAATAAATAGGGTTGTAGATATTATTTGTTTTTTATTTGTTTTTTTATCTAGATTGTTTTTTTCTGTTGTGTTTTTCATATTGTATACCTTTTCATATATTTTAACTTACATATATTATACATTATATATATCATTTTAAATATATTTAATTCATAAATTATATAATTATTTGAATTTTGTAATATTAATGGTGGAGATGCGGAGAATCGAACTCCGTTCCGAACAAAAACATATATTGCTTTCTTCTATGAATAGCTTAATTTAAATTAAAATATATACCAAATTAAGCAAAAAATATATATTTTTTTGTATTTATTAAAATATCATTACAATACAAAACTCATGATATTTGCTATTTATATAATGACACCTATAATAATATAAAATAGCATATATTATTTAGATGTATGCTGTGTAGTCTAAACTAAGCAGCATATGCTAATTGTTTTTTTTCTGCGTTTAATTTTAATTTTTGAATTTTAGGTATTCACTCCTCATAGCTTACAATATATAATTTATTGCCGTCGATACCATTACATCCCCATATAATAAAAAAAATGTTATTATTAACATTTTCTTTATACTTTTTCATATCACTAAAAATTTATTCATTATTTATTATAATTAATCTTCTTTAATGTTTAATATTTTTTCACCTTTATACATTCCACATTTAGCACATGCTCTATGAGGTAATACTTTTGCACCGCAATTTGGACAATTTTTTAAATTTGCTGCTTCTATTTTCCAATGTGCTCTTCTTAATGCAGTTCTTCTATTTGAATGATTTCTTTTTGGTACTGCCATTATGTCCTCCTTTATATATTTATATATTTTAAATTCAAATTATATTAAAAATTATTACTTAATCATTATATATTTTTTTAATAGTTTTGTCAATTTATATTAGTATTTATTATAGTATTCTACCTATGCTCTTGGATGATTACCTTTATATGCATCATCTACACATTGTAAGTATACTTGTGTTGATGATATATCTGAATGTCCTAGCATTGTTTGAACTGCTCTCATATCTGCACCATTTTCTAATAAGTGTGTTGCAAATGAATGTCTCAAGATATGTGGTGTTATTTCTTTATCTATATGTGCTTGTTCTTTATAGAATTTAATTATTTTCCAAAATCCTTGTCTTGTTAATCTTTGTCCCATTAAATTAACAAAAAGGGCTGGTTCTTCATCTGTTTTTATTAAATATTGTCTTGATTCGTCTAAATATCTTTCTAATGCTTGTTTAGCTAAATTTCCTACTGGTACAACTCTTTTGGCATATCCTTCGTTACATACTACATAAGAGTCTACTAAGTTAACATCTTTTAAATCTAAATTAATCATTTCTGTTACTCTCATACCTGTTGCATAAGCAAATTCTAACATTGCCTTATCTCTAATTCCTTTTAAATCTGAAACATTTGGTTGAGATAATAATAATTCTATTTCATTTGATGATAATATTGTTGGTGTATTTTTTATTATCTTTGGGGATTCTACTTGTATTGTTGGATCTTTAGCTATAACTTTTTTTCTAGTCAGATAACTATATAATGATCTTAAAGTTGCTAAGTTTCTTGAAATAGTAGATGGTTTCATTTGTTCCGCTTTTAATGTTTCTATATATTCTGAAATTAATTCAGATGTTGCATTTTCTAATTGTACATCTTGATTATCTATAAATTTTAAAAATTTCTTTAAATCTCTCTTGTATGCTTGTAATGTGTTATTTGATAATTTTTTTGTATCTGTTATGAATGCTAAGTATTCTTCTACTACTGTTTTTTCCATTCCCCATTTCCTTTCTAGTTTAATAATTTTTATGTGTTTGGAACAATTTACATAAAAGTTTTACTTCTATTAATAGTTATATCAGATTTTCTAAAATATGTAAACACTTTTTTAGTTATTTATCTATTTTTTAACATTTAATTACAATATATTTCCATAGTTTCCCCCACCACCTGCTTTAAATTTAAGATTATTGTTTCTCATATCTAAAATTTTACTTGCAATCTCTACTCCAAAATCTTCTTTTAAGTCCTCTATTTTAGCTTTATGCAACACATTCATTTCTGTTAAATATATATCTAACATCTTATTATATGTTTTCTTTCCAACTTTTGGAATAAATTCTAATGGTACTTGATAAATATATGGTGGTCTGTCTTTTGGAGATTTTAGTTTTTGATCTGATATTTCTTCTATCCTATCTTGTACTCCTTTAACTATTTTATTTGAACCACATTTAATACACTTTTTTATAATCTTTTTATTGCCATTTTTTAATATTTTTTCTTCTTGGATAATAGTACTTAAACTTTCACAGCCATCACAATATGTCCTATTATATTTACCTAAACTTGCATTTAATCCATAATTAGAGATTATATAATTTTTTTCATCTCCTTTTATACCTTTACCATTTATTAATTTTTCAAATGCTTCAAAAGAAATTTCTTCAAGTTCAAGTAAATTATATTCTCTAGCTATTTTTGGTAATGAATGTGCATCTGAATTTGTTAAAAATTTAAAATCTTTTAATTCACTTATTGTATCTGCCAAAAATGTATCTGCACTAAGTCCAAGTTCTACTGCTTTAATTTTACACAACTTTTCTTTAAATATATTTTTTAATCTATCTGTACAATTTCCATAATAGCTTTTAAATGGTGTAAATATATGTGCTGGTATTAAAATACCATTACATTCACTTACAATATCTATCAAGTCATATCCTGATAGTCTTGCGTGTTGTGTACTTAATGTTATATTAGTTATATATTTTTGCATAATATTTGAAAATTTTTCTATATCTTTTAAGTGTTTAAAAAAACAAACATTATGTGCTAATCCTTTTTGTCCTTTTTCGTCTATTTCTTCTGTTTCTACTTCTGAACCTAAAAGTACACATATCTTATTATCATAAATTATACCACCTTGTTTTTGTTCATATGCTATATTATTTTTTAAAAACTTTTTTATATCATCTATAACATATGGTGATGCACAATCTATAATACCTATTAATGATAATCCTTTAGTATGTGCTGCTGTTTTAACTATATTTTCAAAAGTTAAATCTTTTGAAGCAGTTATTTTTACAGGCTTATTATTTCCTGCTCTCCCTATATGTATGTGTAAGTCTGCAAATACTTTCATTCTAACCTCCAAAAAGCCTATAAAAAAAGGGAAATTACTTCCCTCTTTGTACATTTAGTACATTCCGTACATTTTAGTGTACATGTTGTATAAAAAATTGGTTTTGTTGACTTTAAAATCACTTTTAGGTTATCCTTTTAACCTATGCATATTATATCATTTTTTTATTAAAAAGTAAATACTAACTTAAAGGAAATATGCTTAAAAATATTCCTTTTAACATCTTCTTTTCTTTAATTTTTTATTATTATATTTCTATACTTCTATATATTAATTTTAAGGCAATTTTTAATCTATATATTTTCCTGCTCTAGTTACTATTTTTAATACTCTTTTAGTTTGTAAAATTGGATATGGGGCATCTTCATAATAATAGTCGCATCTATTCTCAACTACTGCTAAACATTTTGTTCCTGCTCTATCAACATATACAATATCACCAATTCTAATACTTTTGTCTTCAGAAATATATGAATATCTCCTAGAACTATGTACATCTATATATCTAACTTCCACATAAGTATACTTCTTGTAAAAATCAATCATATTAACCTTGTTTAAAGTTTTCATATAGTTTGTTAAATAATTATAAATATTTATTACATCTTCCCTGTTAAGATTTATTATATATTCTTGATCTTCAAAGATTTTAATGACTAATTTAATCTTAGTTTCAAATTCATCAAATTCTAATCTTATCCTATTAAGTTCAATATCTCTAACATTTATATATTCACAAAACAGCATATTTTCAACATTTTCTATGATAGTCATAATATCTTCATACTTGATTTTTGAAAACACTTCATAACTAAGATACTTATTCTTAATCTTTATACTTAAATTGTATTTTTTGAATTTTTTATTTAATTCAAATGTTAAAATACTCTCTTTATCCAAATTTAATACCATAGTTTTACCTCCTTTCTACTATTAATTTTAAAATAAAAAAAACTCTATAAATTTAATTTATTATTTATTCCACTTTTCTTTCAATATTATATAAAAAGACAAACTTATACAGTTTGCCTAAAATTTATAATAATTTTAAATTAGATATTATTT
>JBQMXM010000009.1:0-43295 GCA_052174015.1 Clostridium sp. | reverse complement strand
AATATATATTATAGAAATACCTATAAATCCTATAAACATTATACCATTTTTTCAACTTTATGTCAACTAAAATATAAATATCTCTGTAGAAAGTTCAAACATATTTGACAGAAATATATTAAAAAGAAATAAAGAAAAAATTGTATATACTTAAATAATATATACAATTTTGTTTTTGATTCTAATTTCTTTTTGTTCTACTTTTATGACTTTCTCTCTATAAATAGAAACTCTCATATAGAAAATCACCTTTAAAACCGTCTTCTACAAAACAAATTTTAAATCTTTCTAATTTCCATTCCTCTGTTTCATTATCCAAAGGAAATTCTAATGCTCTAACTATTTCTTTCAATAATTTTTCATCCATTAAGCCACTGTTAGCAGTATAAATTTTCATAATTGCCTTTGGTGGAATATATGCTTGATTAAAAACTATTCCTTCTTCAGAATGATCTATTAAATAATCCACAGCTACTAATATATTTTTTTCGCCATTAATTATTTTTTGTTTTGCTTTTTTCATTGCTGAGAGATGTTTGGTATAATCCCATTTTTCTTTAGTTAATTCATTATATTTTGCTAATAATATATTATAGTATTTTGAATTTATTCCATTCTTTCTACCTTCTTTAACTAGCAATTCTTTAATTCTTACTACTTGCAATTCTTTGATTAAATCTGATATCAATCCCTTATTTATTAGATTTGTCATAATGCCCTCCAATCAGCAATATTTGATTATACCTCTATAATCAGCTGATTTTAATTTTATTAATTTATATATACTTATTATATTATATTTTTCATATTTATGTCAACCTTTGAGAGTACAGAACTAATTATTAAAAAAATAAACCTAAATTATTACTCTATTTAATAATTTAGATTAATATATTAATATTTCATATTTTCTATTGTATATAGTATTTCATACCAACTATATACTCTTTTATGTTTTACATCTTGATTATATACTGCATTAAAAACTAATATTTTACAATAATCTTCTAATGATTTAATATTATCAGGGCTATCTTCAATCATTAAATCTATATTTTTTTCCTTTACTACTTCATCTTTGTTTTCAGCAAATGTAATTGTATTATATGGTATATCATATTTTTTTAACCATTGTATTGTTTCTTCTCTTCCTTCTTTTATCTTGTCTTCTGTATCATAAAACTCTTTTTCAAAGGTTCTAGCAGTAATTATATGTATATCATGGTCTTGATATAGCTTATTTATAACTTCTGTTACATACATTCTTGGAATAACGGTTTTTCCATATATATTTATAATTTTTTTCCATAATTCTTCATTTTCTTTATCAGTTAAATTATACATTACTCTAGGAGAATAATCTGTTTTATCTCCTTTTTCTAAATTAATTTTGTTTTCATAACAAAATTTTGAACAATATGACAACATATATTCTTCTACATTTGTAATTACACCATCTATATCTATACCTATATTCATTTCATCCTCTTTCTTATATATTCATCTCTATATTTTTGCATCATTTAATACGTATTTTTCTATAGCTAATGCCACTCCATCTTCTTGATTATTTTTAGTAATATATGCTGCTACTTCTTTTACTTTTGGACTTCCATTTTCCATAGCTACACCTATTCCTGCATTTTTAACCATTTCATAATCATTAATATTATCACCTATTGTTAATATTTCTTTTTCTGATATATTTAAATGATTTGCAAGCTCTTTAATTGCTGTCCACTTGTTTATACCTTCTCTTGAAATTTCTGTATAACAATAGTGAACATCAAAATATTTTGTACCTTCTTTAATTATTTTTTTAGACATATGTGCTACATCTAATACATCTATACCTTGTATTTCTCTTAATTTTCGTAATATATTTTGAAATATAATTTTAGATTTATCACAAACAGTTATTTTCAAAAACTCTGATATATTATTATCTATAATATATTTTCTTATATCTTCTACAACATTAATATTAGTTTTTTTATCATTTGGTTTAAATATGTTTTCTTTATAATAAAACAATATATTATATTCCAATGTCTTAGTTAATATATCATTTTGAGTATATACATTATAATATATTGAATGTTTTTCACACATTTCAATTATTTCTAATACTTTTTCTTGTGTTAAATATCCATTAAATATGGAAATATCTTCTTTTTTATCATATACTATCGCTCCATTACCTGCAATTATATATCTTGATGCTCCAGTTTCTTCAGCAATACTTAAAGTAGACTTTGGAGGTCTACCTGAAGTTATTACTATTTCTATATTTTTTTCTTTTGATTTTTTAAAATTTTCTATTGCTCTTTCTGAAACTTTACCTTCATTATTAAGTAAAGTTCCATCAAGGTCAATATTAACCATTTTTATCATATGTTCTCCTAATTATTGTTCTGGAACAACTAAACCATAGTTTTTACCATCTTTTAATTTAAATACTACATTTACTTTTCCTGTATTTATATTAATAAATGTAAAGAAATTATTTGTTTTATGTTCTGATAAAATCATTTTTGCATCTTCTGGGTCTAATGGTTTTAACTCATATGCTTGGTATTTGATGATTTCATTTTCTACTATTTCTTCTTCACCTTCAATATTTACTACTTCTTCCTTATTTTTTAATTTTTGTTCTTTTTGTTTTCTAATTTGTCTTTCTAATACATCAATATTTTTATCTACTGCTGCATAAAAGTCTGGATGTTCTGAAATTGTTCTTAAATGTACTTTCCCTACATTTATTGAAAATTGAACTGTTTTCATTTGTCCTTCTTCTTTTACTGTAACTGATACATCTAAATCTCTATCATAATATTTTTGTATTCTTTCTAATTTTTTTTCAATATATTCTTCTATTGCTTGTGTTATTGTTATTTTTGTTGAAACTATTTTAATATCCATAATTATTCTCCTTTAGCATTTGTATTTAATTATTAAATTATTTAATTATAATATATCTATAATATATTTAATAATTTATATCTTAATAATATCATTATTGAAATATTTTTTCTAGTCTTTTATTAAATATACATCTTCAATATGTATAACTATATTTGATTGATTATTAAATGTATTTATAACTGGTTTACCTAATATATGAATTTTATCATCTTGTTGTATTGTTTTTATTTTATCTATATCAAATGTTAATACATACATTTTAAAATCATCTTGCTCTATTAGTAACTTGATTACTTTTTCATACTCTAATTTTTGAGCTACTCTACAATTTTTAAACATAAATATTGGACTTGGATTATCTTTTCCAAATGGTTCTAATTTCTTAAATGTTTCAAGTAATGGAATAGATAAATCTTTTAAATTCAAACACATATCATATTCTATAATATCTTCTACTTCTCCTATTTGTATTTCAGATATTTTTGTCTTGAATTCTTTAATATATTCATTAGATACAGTAAGTCCAATTGCTGCACTATGTCCACCAAATGCATCTAATTTTTCTTTAAATGGTAATATTAATTCAAAAAGATTAATTCCTTTTGCTCTACCTGAACCTTTAAATCCTTTTTCATTCTCTGTAAGTATAATTGTTGGTTTACCTGTTTTTTCTAATATCTTACTTGCAAGTATCCCCACAACTCCTTCATGAAATTCTGGAGAAGTTAATAATATCACAGAACTTTTAGCTATATTTTCTTTATCTTCTTCTATCATTTTTAATGCTAAAGATAAGTTGTTTGATACAATTTGTTTTCTCTTTTCATTTTCCATAATTAATTGATTATAGTTTAAATCTATTTCACTTGTATTTTCTGAAGTTAAAAACATTGTAGCTGTATCATTTCCAAGTCTACCTGAAGCATTTAATAGTGGTGAAATATAGTATGATACAGTTTCACTTGTAATTGGTTTGCCTGAAAATAATTTTAATAATAGATATTTATCTATTTCATCTAAATATTCATGATTATTTTTTATCATTTCTAAACCTTTTTGTACTATTAACCTATTTTCTCCTAAAAGTGGCATTACATCTGCTATTGTACCTATTGCAACTATTGGTAAATATTTTAAATATTCTTTTTCTTCAAGTCCTATTGATATTGATATTGCTTGTATCAACTTATATGCAACCATACACCCACAAATATTTTCTACAGAATATTTATCTAATATCTTTTGATCTACTACTGCTATTGCATCTGGTATTTCTAATTGTACTTCATGATGGTCAGTTATAATTAAATCAATACCAAGCTGTTTTGCAAATTTAGCTTCTTCTATTGCCGCTATCCCTGTATCTACCGTAATAATTAAATCATATCCTAATTTTTTAAAGGTTTCTATTGCCTTAGTATTTAATCCATATCCTTCTTTAATCCTATTTGGAACATAATATGATGTATCTACTTCTAGACTTTTTAAAAATTTTGTAAGTATTGTTGCAGATGTTGCTCCATCTGTATCATAATCTGCATATACCAATACTTTTTCTTGATTTTCTATTGCTTCTAATATTCTATCTACTGCTTTATCCATATCTGGTAATATATATGGATCTTCTTCTATTATATTATTTTCTATATATTTTTCTGTATCTTCTTTAAATCTTAATAAGTATAATACAGCTAATATCATATTTATATTATACTTTTTAGCTATTTCTGTTGCTCTATTTAGATCTATTTTCCTATTTCTCCATATTTTCATCTTCATTAATCCCATCTATTCAATTATATCAATTTATTAATATTATTCTTCATCTAATATAGATATATCTTGAGTATCAGGTATTACCATTACATATGTATTACCATCATTAAATACTACTTCTTGATTAGTACTTTTAACTATATATTTTGTTCTTTTAGCTCTTCCTTCTTTTTTAGCTAATATTTTTTGTGCTCTACCATTAGTTATATAATACCCTTCAAGTGTATCTACATTTTTTACATCTTTTCTTCCTGCATTATCTATTGTTGTAGTATGTGCTTTTAAGATAACTAAATTTTTTGTATAAAATTTTTCTTTTGTCAGCTCATCTTTATGTAATATACCTTTAGCTGTTTTAGTATATTTTTTTGTATCTTCATCATACTCAAATATATTCATATTACCTCTATGATATCCTGCTTTAATTTTTGTAGCTTTAATACTATTGTCTTCTGGTAATGTTACTTCTTTTACTGAATAATTTAATACTGGTTCAACCTTTTTATTAACATTAAAGTTTAAACTTTTTCCTATTGTTTTTAAATTTTCTAATGATGTATATGCATCATGTGGTCTCCATTTACCATTTTGTCTCCAAAATTCCATACTATTTTTTTTGTTTCTAGGTCTTAATGTATCATAATTTTGTCCATTTATATCTAATATATCTAATGTCTTTATATCTCGTCTTGCATATGGACTTGCTCCAATATGTGCATACATTGCATCATGTTCTAATACATAATTTAAATAATAATGTCTTGCACTTCTAATAGGCCCAACCTTTTCTATATCTTGATTATCTTTAAATAATGCCATGAGTCTACTTTCTCCACCTTCTACTTCCATTTCATAAATCATATATGCCTTATTAACTGCTGAATGTGGCCAAGCATTTGTATTATTATCTAACATTATTGCAATTGGTCTTGTATCTCCATCCTTATTATATATTTTTAATTTTTCTTCTTTTGGTTCCTCTTTTATTTTTTGTTCTACTTGTTTATTTTCTTCATTTTTCTCAATTTTATTATATCTTAAATATCCTAAATATACTCCAAGCACTATTAATGCTAATAGTATAAATACTACTAATATTCTAATTATATTTTTTCTTTTTCCCATAATCTCTCCTTATATATTAATATATTTTAATTCTACCATTATTTAAATATAATTACTATATATTTAAGTATTTTAAAATATATTTAATATATTTAATATATTCAATACACTAAAATACAATTAAATTAAATATTAAATTAACTATAGTATCATTAAATATAATATGAAATGTGAAATGTAAAATGAAAAAAGATTAATAATATAATAAAACATATAAAGAATATAAAAATATATAAAAATATATAAAAATAAAAAAATAAAAAAATATACTAAAACATTAATTTGTCTTAGTATATTTTTCTTAGTATATTTGTTTTAATATATACACAATAATTAGTTATCCTTTTCTTCTATCTCTAATTCTGAAAAAACAATTTCATATGTTTCTTGTGTTTCATCATCTAATAATTCTAGTTCATTAATAAACAATGCTGCTTTTAAATCATGTTCTGCTGATTTGATTGCTTTTTTTGTATCCATATTAACTTTTATAGATACTTTGCTAAATGGTGTTTTTAATGATACTCCATTATTTGTTTTTTCTCCTCTAAGTTCTCCTAGTATTTCTTCAAGTATATTTCCATTTTTTATATATATATCTTTGTCTGATATATCTAATGATATTGGTTCCATTTTAGTAATATGTATTGAGTCTGATTTTTTGCTTTCTTTATACATATCTAAATATATTTCTTCAGTTATAAATGGTAAATATATTGAGAAATTTTGTAATAATTTAAATAGTATTGTATTACAAGCTAATTGTCCAGAATATCTAGCTTTTTCTCCAAATTCTTCTGGTCTATATAGTCTATGTTTTACTATTTCTATATAGTTATCACAGAAATTCCAAAAGAATTTTTCAATATGGTTTAATGCTAGTCCTATCTCATAAGATTCTAGATATTTAAAAAATCCTTTCTCTATTTCTTCATATTTTGCTAATATGTATTTATCTAAATATTCTAGTTCTTCCATTTTAAGAGAAAACTTTTGCTTATTTTCTTTAATATCTTCAAAGTGAATTGCCATAAATTTTGAAAGATTCCAAATCTTATTCATAAGTTTTGTTCCTCTTTTAATTGTTTCATCAGAATAAATGATATCACTACCAAGTCTTCCTGTTCCTGCCCAATATCTAATTGCATCTGCAGGCGTATTTTTTACTAGTGTTTGTGGATCTACTTTTGCATTTCCTTTACTTTTACTTATTTTTTCTCCTTTATCTGCCATTACAAATCCACTTAATACTAATTCTTTCCATGGTACTTCTTTAAAATGATAATAGCTTTTTACTATTGTATAAAAATCCCATGTTCTAATAATATCTGAACCATTAGTTCTGATACTCATTGGTCTTAATTGTTTTTCTAAATTGTCTTCTTCCATATATTTCATATTAATTAATGGAGTTATTGAAGATGTAGCCCATGTATCCATTACATCTGTTTCTGGTACCACTTCTGTTGTTCCAGCAGGTATTTGTGATGGATGTGGTTTATCTACTAATGGATTTACTGGTAAATCTTCTTTTCTTGCAAGTATTGGTTCTCCTGTTTCTTTTGAATACCATACAGGAAATGGAACACCAAAATATCTTTGTCTTGATATACACCAATCCCACATAATATTTTCTACCCATTCTACATATCTTGTTTTCATATAACTTGGATGCCATTTAATTTTATCTGCCATTTTTAAAAAATCTTTTTTATGACTTGTTGTATCAATAAACCATTGTTTCATAACTGAATATTCTACAGGTTTTCCACATCTTTCATGTACTTGTACTTCATGTTTAAGTGGCTCTACTTTTAATAACGCTCCTGCATTTTCTAATTCTTCTACAATTTTTTTTCTTGCTTCTTCTATTTTTAATCCACCAATTATATCTATTTCATCTTTAATTTTTCCATGTGTTGTTAATATATGTTTTAATGGTAAATTATATTTTTTAAACCATTCTATATCTTTTTGATCTCCAAATGTACAACACATTACAATACCTGTTCCTTTTTCCATATCTACTGCTTCATCACTAAGTATTGGTACGCATACATTAACTACTGGGATTTTAGCTGTTTTACCTATTAAATTTTGTTTTGTTTCATCTTTAGGATTTACAAATACTGCTACTATTGCAGGTAATAGTTCTGGTCTTGTTGTTGCAATTGTAAATTTAACATTGTCTGTTGTTTTAAATTCTATATAATTAAAAGTTGTGTCTTTTTCTTTTGTTTCTAATTCTGCCTGTGCAATTGATGTTATACATTCATTACACCAAAGACTAGGTGCTTCTTTATGATATGCATATCCTTTTTCTACCATTTCTAAAAATGATGCTTGACTAATTTTTATTGTCTCTGGACTTACAGTCTTATATGCATAATCCCAATCACTACTTACTCCCATTGTTTTAAATAATTCTTTAAATTCTGCTTCATATTTATCTGTTGTTTGATAACATAGTTTTGAGAATTCTTCTCGTCCAATTTGATGTGCTCTTTTCTTATTTTCTTTTTCTACTAATCTTTCACTTGGTAATCCATTATCATCAAATCCAAATGGATAAAATACATCAAATCCTTTCATTCTCTTATATCTTGCTATCATTTCTGTTTGAGAATATGAAAATATATGTCCAATATGAATTTTACCATTTACTGTTGGAGGTGGAGTATCTATTGAAAATATTTCTCTACCATCATTCTTAAAATCATATACCTTATTATCTTCCCAATATTTAATTAATTCTTCTTGTTTTTCTAATGCTTTAAACTTTTTATCTAACATTTTTTTCCTTTCATTTCTTACATTAATAATAAATAAATTATATCATATTTTAATGCATTTTAAAATATGATATACCTTAATAATTACATAAATAATTACATATTGTATGAATTATATATCTCAATTATTATATTAATAACTTCTTCTTTGTTTAAATTAGAGCTATCTATATATTGATGTTCTTTTGTACAGATTAATGCTCCATATTTTTTACCCTTGTCTTCCTTATCCCTTTTTAATATATTTTCTAATATTTCTTCATATGTTTTGTCTGTTTTTCCTAAAAGAACATATTCTTCATATCTTCTTTTAGCTCTAATTTCTGGTTTTGCATCTAAATATATTTTAATATCTGCGTCTTTAAATACTAAAGTACATATATCTCTTCCTTCTGCAATTATTCCTTTTTGAGACGGATTTTCTTTTAACATATTTTGAGCTATCTGTTGTTGCAGTAGTACTAATGCCTTTTTTATTTTAATAAACATAGATATCTTTGATGAAATTTTAGATACTTCTTCATCACGAATAATATTACTAATATCTTCTCCATTTAATAATATTATATCTTTAAATTCTGTAATACCATTATTAACTTGTTTTTCTTTTTGTATATCTATTGTATTTTCAGATAATATTTTTAATACATCTGATTCTAATAATATATTTTCTTCTAATTCTAATGTTTCTGGACTTACATTTTTAAAATCATTAAATGTATATCCTTTTTTTAATAATAATACTGAAAGAGCCCTATATGTTGCACCTGTATTTAAGTTTAAAAATCCATACTTAGATTCAAATATTTTAGTTATACTGCTTTTTCCTGAACCTGCAGGACCATCTATTCCAATTATCATAACAATTCCTTTTCTTTTAATATTTTTATTCTTTTAGAGTATCTTAATTTTTTTTGTTTTAATTTATCTTTGTCTGTTTCAATATTTACAACTTTAATATCAATATCTGATACATTAACAGCAGTTGTCTTCTCTATTTCTTCACGGATTTCTTCTTTTAATGATGTTATTGTATCTATAATATTAAATCCATAACAAATAACTATATCTAAAGATAAGTATATTAATTCTGTTTCTTCTGGTTTATCTATATATATTTTAGTAACATCATAAATTCCTTCATAACTTTCTATAATTATATGTATTAAATCTCTAAACGCTTTATCTTTTATAGTAAATCTACCTAAATAGCTAAATTTAGGACGAATTATTGACCTATCATGTGTTCCCACTTTTACGTTTTTCTTATGTTTAAATATTTGTAGTGGATCTAATAATATTCCTGAAAAGTCTTTTTTTATTTCAAATGTTGGAACAGGCACAATGTGTTTTCCTTGTGTTCTTCTAATTTCTACAGCTTTTTTCATTTCTTCTTCTGTTGCAACTTCTCGTATATATATTATTTCAGATATTTTAGGTAATCTTAAATTTTCTTGTATTTTTTGTACCATTTCATCTGATGTTCCTAAAATCAGTACAGACTTTATTTTTTCTTTCTTAAAACCTGATATAATTCTTTCTTGTTCTTCTGATGTTGAAAACAATGCTGCTTTTACTGTTTGCACCTTAGTTTTAGCTCTTTTAGCTGATACTCCAGCTATAACTCTAGTTCCTTTTATTAATAATCCATCATCTATTATACTCTCAAGTTCATGTTCATATGCTATTTGTTGTGCTCTATAACTTTTTCCTGTACCTGATGGTCCGACAAATGCATATACTTTTATATTATTCATATTATATGGTAATATCTTATTTATTTTTTTACCTATACTTAATTTTTCTATAATACTTTTTTCTTCCATATGTTATATTCACCTCATTATTCATAATATATCATAAATATAATATAAATAAAAGACACTTACATCAATTGATATATAAGTGCCTTTTATATTAAGGTAATAAGTATAATGCTATTATTAAAATAACTGTTAAAATAAATAATCCAACTATTGTTTTATCTATTTTTGCATCTTTTGTTCTACCTTTATTTTTTTCATAAAAACTATCTGAAGCTCCACCCATTATTGCAGCTGAGGCTCCTGTATCTTGTTTTGATTGTAATAGACAAAGTACTATTAGTACAGTTTCTACTATAAAAAATGCTATTAATGTAATCATTTTTACTATGTGCATTTTATCTCCTCCTCTTTTTAGGAATATCAAATTATAATTATATTTTAATTATTTTAATTGTCCCATTACTTCTTCTGCAAAGTTTTCTACTCTTTTTTCTAATCCTTCACCTTTTTCAAATCTTACATACTTAACTATTTTTGCATTATTTTCTTTTAAAACATCTTTTACTTTTTTGCTTGATTCTTTAACAAACGCTTGGTGTACTAAACAAATTTCTTCAAAGAATTTATTTAATCTTCCTTCAGTTATTTTTTCAATAACTGCTTCTGGTTTTGATGCATTTGCTTTATCATTCATTGTTAATTGTTTTAATATTTCTTTTTCGTGATTTACTCTATCTTCTGGAATTTGAGTTTCATCTAAGAATTCTGGATTTAATGCTGCAACTTGCATACATATATCATCAGCTACATCAATGTTTCCACCTTCTATTTCTACAAGTACTGCAATTTTACCATTTCCATGTAAATATCCTCTTACGATTCCTTCTGTTTCAATTCTTTCAAATCTTCTAATATTCATGTTTTCACCAATTGTAGCAATTTTATTTGTTAAAGTTTCTAAAACTGTAACTCCATTTTCATATTCTTTTGTTTTTAAATCTTCTAAATCTCTTGGATTTGTTTTTGCTACTATTTTAGCTAATTCTTTAACAAAAGCTTTAAATTCGTCATTTTTTGCTACGAAATCAGTTTCTGCATTAACTTCTATTGCTGACGCTACTTTATTATCTTCTGAAACATATATTTCAACTAGTCCTTCTGCTGCTATTCTTGAAGATTTTTTTGTTGCTTTTGCTATTCCTTTTTCTTTTAAATAGTCAACTGCTTTATCTATATCTCCATTTACTTTTACTAATGCTTTTTTGCAGTCCATCATTCCTGCACCTGTTATTTCTCTTAATTCTTTAACTATTTTTGCATCTATCATATTTATCACCATACCCTTTATATTTTTTTATTCTGTTATTTCTTCTTGTTCTGTTACTTCTCTTTTTGATTCTTCAGCTACTTTTTCTACAGCTTCTCCTTCTCTACCTTCAATAATTGCTTTTGATAATGTTTTTAAGATTAATGATATTGATCTTATAGCATCATCATTTCCTGGTATAACATAATCTATTAAATCAGGATCACAATTTGTATCTATTAATGCAATAATTGGTATATTTAATCTTTTAGCTTCTAATACTGCTATATCTTCTTTTCCTGGATCTACTACTACCATTACATCTGGTGTTCTTTTCATTTCTTTGATTCCACCTAAGTTAGCTTCTAATTTAGCCATTTCTTTTTCTATTGATAAAACTTCTTTTTTAGTTAATAATTCAAATGTTCCATCTTCTTTCATTGCTTCATATTTTTTTAGAGTTATTATACTTTTTTTGATAGTTTTAAAGTTTGTAAGCATTCCTCCTAACCATCTGTGATTAACATAGAATGAATTTGTTTCTAATGCCGCTTCTTTGATTGGTTGTTCTGCTTGTTTTTTTGTTCCAACAAATAATATATTTCCACCATTTTTTGAAACTTCTCTTAAATAATCATATGCTTCATCTATTAATTTTGAAGTTTTTTGTAAATCAATTATATGTATATTGTTTCTTGCTTGGAATATATATTTTTTCATTTTTGGATTCCATTTTCTTGTTTGGTGACCAAAATGTACACCTGCTTCTAATAATTCTTTCATTGCCACTTTTGACATATTTCTTTCCTCCTATTTTTTAAAAGTTACCTTTTATTTGTTATTCTTACATAAATTAATCATCATATATAGGATATCACAAGGAATTTAGTGCCACTTCCTACATACTATAATTTACTGTTTTTTAGTATATACCCTTACTATACACTAAAATTATACTATAGTACTTAAGTTTTGTCAATCAGAAAACTCAATAAAATATGTACTAAAATATAGACAAACTATCATATTTAATATAGTTTGTCTATATTTACTTTTTCTTAATATTTTATTAATATTTTATCAATATTTCACACAATTTTTAATAATTGTTTTGATTATTCTAAAGTTATTTTCTTAACTTTGTATTCTATAATACCAATAGGTGCTTCTACTTGTACTATATCTCCAACTTTTGCATCTAATAATGATTTTGCTATTGGTGATTCATTAGATATTTTACCTTGTAATATATTTGCTTCTGCTGTTCCTACTATTGTATATTTTTGCTCTTTTTTATTAGCTATATTTGTTATATATACTGTATTTCCTACTTGTACTCTTTCTAAGTCTATTTCATCTCTATCAATTATTTGAGCAACTTCTAACATATATTCTAATCTTGCTATTTGATTTTCATTATTTTCTTGTGCTCTTTTTGCTTCATCATATTCTGCATTTTCTGATAAATCCCCATGTGCTTTTGCAACTTTAATTCTTTCAGCTATTATATCTCTTTCACTTGATTTTAATCTTGATAATTCTTGTTCTAAATTATCATATCCTTCTTGTGTTAAAAATATTTCTTTGTCTTCCATTGTATTTTCCTCTTTATTCTCCTTATTTTGTATATTTGTTTTTATTATTTGACCATATTTTTTATATGGTTTTAGTATTTCATCATTGTATCTTTTTTGTTTTTCTAAAATTTCATCATCAAACATTTCTGAATTTCTTAAAACTTGTCTTCTATTATCCATATTTCTTTTTAATACTGTTGTTTGTGTATCTCTATGCTTCCTATATTCTTCTGTTGCTATATATCCACCTTTAACAATTATTCCATTTGTTAATAGTGTTATATTATTTAATTCATCTGCATTTTTATCTATATCTAACTGAGTATCTTCATTATGCTTTATATATATCTTTTCTTCTATATTTTTAATAATGTTTGATAATTCTTTTTTTGTAAAAATTTTATTTTTTGTTTCTTTTTTGTTTTCTGTTATTTTATATATTTCTGTGTCTTCATTATTTTGAGTAACGTTTCCATTAATATCTTTAATGTCTTTAATATCTCCATAATATTTTTTTATATAATGATTATCATCTATACTAGTAATAGCATTATCTTTGCTACTATTATCAATATCAAAATTGATATTTTTATCTAATTCTTTTCTATGTAATTCTATTTGATTATTATCTAAATATTTATCATTATATATATCTTCTAATATATTTTCTGAATTATTTTCTTTAGTCCTTGTCAAATATTCTTTTTGATTTTTAGAATTTACTATTACATTTTTTATATTAAGTTGTTTTTCTAAAGCACTTAAATTACTAAAGTTATTTTCTAAACTCTTATTTTTTGTTTCTGAATGTCTTTTTTGTAGATATTCTATTTGTTCTTCTTTTTTTGCTACATTTATAACATTAAGTCCCATAGCTTCCCTTTTTTTAGTATATTCAAGAAAGCTATTTGACTTATTTATTTGATTAGCTATATTTTGTGTATCACGATTTTTATCATTCATATCATATCCTTCTATATATAATCTAGATTATATTATTATATTTTGAATATTATTAAATCATTTTAAATCTTTTGTATACTAGTTTTGAGAATTAGATTTTAGTATTCCTAAAATTTTATCTATTTCACTTTTATCTAATCTATTAAATAATGGTTCTGCATCTAATTCAGGATTTATTTGTATATCTTCAAATTTAAATTCAGATGTGTATTTTAATTGTTCATCTGTAAAGTTTAGAATTTTTTTCATTTTAAAATATGTTTCTGGTAATAATGGTTGTATTAATATATTAATTATTCTTAATACATTATATATATTAAATATAAACTTATTAAGTTCTTCTGTTTTACCTTCTTTATATAATTCCCATGGTTTAACTAAATCTATATACTTATTTGTATTAGAAATTTGTTGCCATAATATATCTTTTGCTTTTTGTATCATGAAAACTTCAAAACTTTCTTCAAAGTCTTTTACTGTTTGTAATACTTGTTGTTCTAATTCTTTATCTACATATTTTGAATATTCTAATTTTGATTCAGTTATTAAATCATATTTTTTTACCATTCCAATTGTTCTATGTATTAAATTTCCAAAATCATTTGAAAGCTCATTATTATATGTAGTTACAAACGATTCTGCAGTAAATACACCATCATGTGTATAAGGCATTTGTGTTACTAACATATATTTTAATACATCTGTACCATATTCTCTACTTATTTGTTCTGGATAGATTACATTGCCTTTAGATTTACTCATTTTACCATCTTTCATAATATACCAATTATGTGCAAGTATACTTTTTGGTAATTCTAATCCTAAAGCCATTAAAAATATAGGCCAATATATTCCATGGAATCTAATTATATCTTTACCTACTATATGTACTGATGCAGGCCAATATCTTTGGAATTGTTCTGATTCTTCAGTTTTATCAAGTCCAATTCCTTTTTTACCATATCCTAATAATGTAATATAATTTGTTAAAGCGTCAAGCCATACATATATTACATGTTTTGGATCTTCTTTTAATTTTACTCCCCAATCAAAACTTGTTCTTGTAACACATAAGTCTTCAAGTCCAGGTTTTAAGAAATTATTTACAATTTCATTTTTTCTACTTTCTGGTAATATAAATTCTGGATGTTTTTCATAATAATCTAATAATTGTGGTACATATTTTTTCATATTAAAGAAATAAGCTTCTTCTTCCATATATGTTGTATCTTTTCCACAATCTGGACATTTTTTATCAACTGCTTGTGCATCTGTAAAATATGATTCACATGATTTACAATAATTCCCCTTATATTTACCTATATATATATCACCTTTTTCTTTAAAATATGTAAATATTTTTTGAACTATTTCTTTATGTGCTTCATCACTTGTTCTTACAAAAAAATCATAATCTATTTTTAATTCTTCCCATAATTTTTTTGAATATTCTGCCTGAATGTCTACAAATTCTTGTGGCGTTTTACCATTTTCAATAGCTGTATCTTGTATTTTTTGTCCATGCTCATCGTTACCTGTAGACATATATACATCATAACCTCTTTGTTGCTTATATTTTTTTAATGTATCAGCTAAATGTGTTGTATATGCTGTACCTATATGAAATTTTCCATTTGGATAATATATAGGTGTTGTAATATAAAATGCTTTTTTTGATGTATCTTTCATTTATTCTCCTTACTAATATAGTTATATATTATTTTCTTTGTACAATATATAATACATTTTAATTATTAAATTATTTTATTTAATAAAATATATTATATTATTATACATATAAATATACACAAAATTTATATAAAATTTAAAAATATGCACCCACCACACTTTTAGTATGACGGGTTTTTATTTTTTAAAATTATAGCACATCTATAATTTGTTGTCAAACAAAAAAATCTATTGTTATTTGCATTAGTATATAAAACTTAAACATATTAAAAACATATTATATATCTAATATATCTAAAATAAATATAAATTTAAATTTAAATTTAAATACTCTAAAAAAATCTAATAAGAAATAAAAATAAAAATAAAGTAAAAGAAAAAATTTTACAAATTCAAACTCACTACTTGTAAAGTAATAATTATAAAATTTGTAAAATTTTCTCATTTTTTAGTTCTTTTTTAATTCTATGAATATTAATAACTTGTAATCTTGTTTTAAGATTCTATACAAAATATCTTCCTATTAACAGCAACATACATTTTATCATGTATGTATACTATTGAGATATTTTTAATCATATCCATTTTGGATAGATTTAAGATATAGGTTAAAACTTTTTTGTTTTTTTCCATATCTATTTTGGAAATGATACAATTTATCTTTTCCTTTAATGTCATCTTAATTCACCTCCTCAAATTACAATAAATATGTAATTTTTAAATTATATTATTAAGTTGTATAAGAAAGTATACAACATTTTTTAATATTTGAAAAGCCTTTTTACTATTTTGTAATCTATTATTTCATTTTATACTTAAATTGATAATTTTTATTGAAGTTTTAACCTTTTTAATATATTATAGTTAGAATAAGAAAGGGATGATAAATACTAATGAAAAAAGAAATTACACAAGATAAAAATATTAAGAAGAAAACTAAAAAACAAAATGAAAATACTGTATATAATTCTTCTAGAGAATTCCTTTTAAATCTTAAAAAGTCTTTTAACTCACTTTTTAGAAAGGAAACTAGAAAAGAATATATAAGTGAATATTATGAGTTACCACAATCATATAATGAGTCTACTGTTAGACTTATTGCTCAAACTCCTAAAAGACTTTTTGTGTATTGGGATATTTCAACTAGACAAAAAGAAGCTCTTTTAGAAGCATATGGTGATACTTTTTTTGAAGATTCTTATCCGATTTTAATTGTAAAAAGTAAGTCTAATGATATTCAATTTGAAGTAACGGTTAATGATTTTGCTAATTCTTGGTATATTGATATTCCAGATGATACTCAATCATACAAAGTAGAATATGGAAGAAGATTAAAAAAAGGCTTTAATAATTTAGTTACACAAGACCAAAAGAAACAAGCTCCAAAAAACATATATACTACAAATATTTTTTGGAATAATATTATTGATAAGAAGAATTTAAATGAAAATATTTCTTTTCCGGCTTCTATTCATACAGGAGATACTTTAATTTTAAAATCTTCTAATGAATTAATATCTCCTAATGGACATATTAATGATACTACATCTATGAAATTTATAGATATTAATACAGGGAATATTGATAGTATTAATTATGATAATATTAAAACAAATATTAATCATATATATAATGATTTAAATAATATTAAAAAAGAATTAAATAATGAATATATTGGTAGTTAGAAAGGAATTATAATGGAAAAAGGTTATGTATCTATAATATTACATGCACATTTGCCATATATTTATCACCCTGAAAATGATGGATATTTAGAAGAAACTTGGCTTTTTGAAGCTATTTCTGAAACATATATCCCATTACTACAAGCATTTTCTAAGTTAGTGGAGGAAAAAATTGATTTTAGAATTACTATGTCTCTTACTCCTCCTCTTTTATCAATGCTTGATAATAAGATATTAAAGAAAAGATATATTAAATATTTAAAAGATAGAATTATTCTATCTTCTCTTGAAGTTGAAAGACAAAAAGATAATATTCAAAAACAAAAATTAGCAATATACTATAATAATAGATATAAGAGTGATTTAGACTTTTTTTTAAATACTGCTAATTCTGATTTAATTAGTATGTTTAAACATTTTCAAGATTTGAAAGTACTTGAAATTATAACTTGTGGAGCAACTCATGGGTATTTCCCAATACTATATTTAAATGAAAAAGCTGTTGAAGCACAAATTAAAGTTGGAGTTGATACATACAAAAAATATTTTAATACTTCTCCTCGTGGTATTTGGTTACCTGAGTGTGGATACATTCCAGAAGCTGATAAATATTTAAAAAAATATGGAATAGAATATATTATAACTGAAACACATGGTATACTATATGCAGATAACAAGCCTGCATTCTCTACTTTTGCACCAATTGTTTCAAATCAAGGGATTGTTGCATTTGGGCGTGACTTAGAAAGTTCAAGGCAAGTATGGAGTTCAATTACTGGGTATCCAGGAGACCCTAATTATCGTGACTTCTATAATGATATAGGTTATGAGGCTCCTTATGAATATATTAAACCATATATTGCAAATAATGGTGTTCGTGTTCATACAGGAATTAAATATGCTAAAATCACAGGTAATACTGCTAATAAAGAGGTCTATGATATAGATAAAGCTCGTGAAGTTTGTAGTATGCAAGCATCTCATTTCTTAGAATCTAGAAATAAGCAAATATTAAATGCAAGCAAATATACTTTTAATCCTCCTATCATTGTCTGTCCTTATGATGCTGAACTTTATGGACATTGGTGGTATGAAGGTCCGTTATGGATATATGACCTATTTAAAAAAATACATTATGATACTAATATATTTAAACTAATAACTCCATCTGAATATATTGATAAATACCCTAAAATGCAATTAACTAATCCTTGTCGTTCTTCTTGGGGTGCTAAAGGATATTCTGAAGTATGGCTTAATCAAAGCAATGACTATGCTCATAAACACTTATTAACTTTAGCAGATAGAATGTGTTTAATTGCAAATATGTTTAAAGATACAAAAAAAAGCTTAACTATTCGTGCTTTAAATCAATTAGCTCGTGAACTACTACTACTTCAAAGTAGTGATTGGTTATTCATAATTACAAATGGTACAATGGTTGAATATGCTCATAAACGTATAAAAGACCATACAGGGCGTTTTAACGCAATATATGAAATGATATTAAATAATGATATTAATGAAAAATATATAAAAGATATTGAACAAAAAGATAACATCTTTCCATTTATTTCTTTTAAAATATATGCTGATAATTAAATAAAAAAGTACATCGTATATATGATGTACTTTTTTATTATCTTTTTTATTATCTTTTTTATTATATTCTTTATATTCATTATTTCTTTTATTATAAGACTTATATGTATATAATTATCTCTTACTGAATTGTGGTGCTTTTCTTGCTTTTTTAAGTCCGTATTTTTTTCTTTCTTTCATACGTGCATCACGAGTTAAGTATCCAGCTTGTTTTAATTGTGGTCTGTTTTCTTCATCTACTTCTAATAATGCTCTTGCTATACCATGTCTGATTGCTCCTGCTTGTCCTGAGAATCCTCCACCTTGCACTTTTATAATTATATCATATTTGTTTTCTACATTTAATAATGTTAATGCTTGTTTTGCTACAACTATTAATGTTTCAGTTCCAAAATATTCGTTAATATCTTTTCCATTAACAACTATTTTTCCACTTCCACTTGTTAATCTAACTCTAGCAATTGATTTTTTTCTTCTTCCTGTTCCTAAAAATGTTCCTTTTTCTGCCATTATTTAACCTCCCAAATTTCAGGTTTTTGAGCTATTTGTTCATGATTTTCATCTTTATATACTCTTAATTTTTTAAGTTGTTTAGCTCCTAATTTAGTATGTGGTAACATACCTTTTATTGCTAAGTACATAGCTTTTTCTGGTGTTTGTTCCATCATTACTTTTGCACTTTTTTCTTTCATTCCACCTAAGTATCCTGAATGTCTTCTATACATTTTTTGATCTAATTTTTTTCCTGTTAACACAACATCTTTACAGTTAATTATGATTACATGGTCTCCTGTATCAATGTTAAACATAAAGTTTGGTTTGTGTTTTCCTCTTAATAGTCTTGCCGCTTCTGTTGCAACTCTTCCAAGTACTTTATCTTTAGCGTCAATCACATACCATTTTTTATCTAATTCTTTTACATTTGGAGTATATGTCTTATTCATTTTTATCTCCTTTCTCTTCTACAGTTTCTTCTGCTTTAGCTTCTTTCACTTCTTCTTTTACTTCTTCTACTTCTTTTACTTCAACAGTTGCATTTTCTGCTTTTAAAGCTGCCGCTTCTGCTTCTGGTGTTAAAATTTCATCTTCTTTTAATACGATTTCTTCATTGATTATTCTAGCTCCAACTACTTCTTTAGTCTTAGCTTTTTTACCAACTCTATCTCTTAAATATGTTAATTTAGCTCTTCTAGCTTTACCAACTCTTACTAATTCTACTTTTTCTACATTTGGAGAATGAAGTAAGAAAGTTTTTTCTACACCTACACCATAAGATATTCTTCTTACTGTAAATGTTTGGTTTACTCCTCCATTTTGAATTTTAATTATTGTTCCTTCAAATACTTGGATTCTTGATTTTGAACCTTCAGTTATTCTAACATGTACTTTAACTGTATTACCTACAGATAATTTTGGAACTTTTTTCTTCATTTGTTCATGTTCTATAGCTTTAATGATATCCATTTAAGTCCTCCTTGTTTTATTTTATTTTTCTAATAATTCTGGTCTTTTTTGTTTAGTTGCTTTTATTGCTTCTTCTTTTCTAAATTTTGATATTTCTTGATGATTTCCACTTAATAGTATTTTTGGTACTTCTTTTCCTTTAAATATTAATGGTTTTGTATATTGTGGACCTTCTAATATATTGTTATTAAAACTTTCTTCTTGCAAAGATTCTTTTGATATTACCCCATCTATATTTCTAGATATACTATCAATAAGTACCATTGCTGGAATTTCTCCACCTGTTAAGATGTAATCTCCTATTGATATTTCTTCATCAACTATTTCTTCTATTACTCTTTCATCTATTCCTTCATAATGTCCACAAAGTAATATAATATTTTCAAGTTTTGATAACTCTACTACTTTTTTTTGATTTAAGACTTTTCCTTTTGGTGTTAAATATATAACTCTGGAATTTTGCCTTATATTTTCAGGTATACTCATATAACTATCATATACCACATCTGGCCTAATAAGCATTCCTGCTCCACCACCATATATTTTTTCATCCACTTTCCTATGTTTATCTTTACTAAAATCTCGTATATTTATTATATCTATATCTATTTTATTATTTTCTATAGCTTTTTTTAATATACTAACATTTAAGCTTTTAAAGATTTCAGGAAAAAGTGTTAAAATGTGAAATTTCATATTTACCTCTAATATTTAAATTTAGATATTTGTTTTAAATAAGTTCTGATATATCTACTATACATTTTTTATTTTCTATATCTATACTCTTTATATATTTTCCTATATATGGTACTAATATTTGATTACTATTATTTAGTTTATCTTTTATATTATCTGTTTTTATAACAAATATTTCTGTTGGTACATTTGTTAATACATCTTCTACAATTCCGATTTTTTCTTCATTATATATTACATCTATTCCTATAACATCTATAATATATATTTCTTCATTTTCTGTATACTTATTTTCTGTGTTTAGATTTCCTTTATCTTTTTTCAAATCTTTTTGAGTTTTATTTTGTATTTTAGAAATATTATCTATTTCTTTTCTTTTTATATATAGCTTTTTTCCTTTATAATATTGAGCTTCTTCTATATTATTTACTCCTTGTATTCTAGAAATAACTAAGCTAGAATTCTCTTTATTATTTAATCTGTTTTTATTTTTTATTTTTTTTATTATATTAATTTTAGTATACATTCCATTTTTAAATATATATATATCATTATATTTTTCTAATATATCATTATCAGAATAAAATTTAATTTTTACTGTTCCATCTAATTTATGTGTATTAGCAATTATTCCAATTTCTAAATAATCTTTATTTTGTATATTAGTTATTAATTTCATCTTCACTCATTTCATTAACTTTTAATATCATTCTTTTTCTAGTATTTTTAAATGAACGTACTATTGTTTCTATAGCTTTAATTGTTTGTCCATTATATCCAATTATTTTTTTCATATTAGATTTTGAAACATAGATATTAATATATACATTATTTTTTTCTACTTTTTTATCTATCTTATAATCTAATGAACCTATTAAGTTTTTAATTATCACTTCTAAAATATCTTCCATTTCATTTTCCTTTTTATTGATATTAATTACTACTAACTTTTATTTACTACTTATTGTCTTTTTTAGCTATTTCTATTAATTTTTTAGCTGTTTCTGTAGGTTGAGCTCCATTTTTTATCCAAGTTGCTACTTTTTCTAAATCTACATTGATTGTTGATGGTTGTGTCATAGGGTCATATGTACCTATTTTTTCAATTATTTTTCCATCTCTTGCAGTTCTAGCGTCTGCTACTACTACATGATAAAATGGTTTTCTTTTTTTACCTACTCTTTTAAGTCTAATTTTAACCATTTCTTCCTCCTTTAAAATTTTAAATTACCTGATTTTAATTTATCCATCATTTTTTGCATATTTTTTGGATTTTTCATATCCTTCATAATTTTTTGAAACATATCAAATGATTTGATAAATTTATTAACTTGCTCTACTGTTGTTCCACTTCCTAATGCTATTCTCTTTCTTCTAGAGCCGTTTAATATCTTATAATTTTGTCTTTCTTTTTCTGTCATAGACTGTATGATAGCCTCTATCCTTACAATTTCTTTATCATCAACATTTAAATTTTTTAATTCTCCCATTCCTGGTATCATTTTAATAATTGATGATAATGGACCCATTTTTTTAATTTTTTTCATCTGTTTTAAATAGTCATTTAAATTGTAATTATTCTTTTTAAATTTTTCTTCAAGTTCTTTTGCTTCGTCTTCTGAAAATTGTTCTTCAGCTTTTTCAATAATTGAAAGTACATCTCCCATACCTAAAATTCTAGAAGCCATTCTATCTGGATAAAAAATTTCTAAATCTGATAATTTTTCTCCAACTGATGCAAACTTAATTGGTTTTTGAGTTATTTCTTTAACAGAAAGTGCTGCTCCTCCTCTTGTATCTGCATCTAGCTTTGATAACACTATACCATTTACTTCTAATTTTTCACTAAATGTTTTAGCTACATTTGCTGCTTCTTGTCCTGACATTGCATCTACAACAAGTAATACTTCGTTTGGTTTAATATTATCATAAAGTTTAGTTAATTCTTCCATCATTTCATTATCAATTTGCAATCTTCCTGCTGTATCAATGATAATTAAATCATTTAATGAACTAATTCCTTTTAAAATACCTTCTTTTGCAATTTTTAATACATCTTTTGTATCTTCATTTGAATATACCGGGATATTTAGACTTTTTCCAACTACTTGTAATTGTTTAATTGCTGCTGGTCTATATACATCACATGCAACTAACAATGGTTTTTTGCCTTGTTTTCTAAAAAGATTTGCTAATTTTCCAGCAAGTGTTGTTTTACCTGCTCCTTGAAGACCCACTAACATAATAACAGTAGGTTTTCCGTCTGTAGAAAAATTAATTGAAGTATTAGCACTTCCTAATATTTCTATTAATTCATCTTTAACTATTTTTACAACTTGTTGTCCTGGAGTTAAAGATTTTAAAACTTCTTCACCTAATGCTTTTTCTTCTATTCTAGAAATAAGTTTTTTAACTACTAAGAAATTTACATCAGCTTCTAATAATGTAAGCTTTATTTCTCTTAAAACTTCTTTTAAGTCTTTTTCTGTTATTCTAGCTTGACCTTTTAAATTACGCATAATTTTACTTAGTCTGTCTGAAAGTCCTTCAAAAGCCATTTTCACCTCTTGTCTAAATTTTTTTCAAAGAATTTACATTTTTTTGAATATTCTCTATTAATTTATTTGTTTTGCCTACATTTTCGCTAATGTTTAATTTGCTAAGTTTAATTAAACTGTCTTCTAAAGAGTTTAAAATTTTCTCTTTTTTCAAAAAAACACTATATTTTTGTATTTCTTTTTCAAAAAAATCTAATTTTTCTTCTGCCTTTTTAATATTATCTCTTACTGCTTGTCTTGAGATATTATCTTCTTCAGCAATTTCTGCTAATGATAAATCTAAATTATAGTATCTATTGATACAATGATATTGTTTTTTAGTTAGTAGATTTCCATAAATATCAAGTAGTATACTATAATATACATTTTTTTGATTATTATTTGGCATATTTCCTCCATGTAAGCTAAATATATTTTACAATATTTTTTACTTTTAGTCAATAGGTGTAAAGGAAAAAAACTTAACATATATTATTTAATATTTCATGTATAAATTCTAAGTAATTTTCACTTAATTCATTATACTTTTCTTTTGGATCAACTTCTAAAATTTTTAATAATTCTGGTATACTTTTTTCTTTTAATTGTTTTATACTCTCTAAATATTTATATATATATTTTTCACTCTTATAATTACTATTTTTAATATTTGTTGTTTCATATTCTTTTTTTATCTTTTTATATATCGTTACATCTAAAAAGAATGTCCATATATATTTTATATCTCCAAACATTTCATTCTTATCTAATTCTCTAACTAAATTTTTTTCTTCTTCGCTAAATGTAGAAATTAGTTTATGAATATTTTCTTCTAAAATATTATATATATTATTTCCATCTATTAATTCTTTATTATCTTTAATAACTTCTTTAATATATTTTAATATTTTTTCTTCTACATTAACCCTTTTTATACTTGTAAATATATTTAACAACTTTTGCATAATCCTATAATTATATGTATTATATTTATATTTTTCTTCTACATCTTCTTTGATATTATATTCCAAGCTTTTATTATACTCCATATTAAAATTATCTATATATGCTAATTCTAATATTTGTGAATATATTTCTAGTAATATTTTATTCTTCTTAATTGGATTCTGATTAACATTGCTCGTAATATTATCTTGAATATAGTGTCCTAATTCATGTATTATTACATATTTTTCAAGTTCACTACAAAAAATTATATTTTTATATAAATTAAAGTATCCATTTCTTATTTTAGCGTTTTCAAAATAGTATATAACATTATTAGATATACTTTCTAATACTACTTCTGTATATTCTTTGCCAAACATTTTAATCACTTTTAAAATATCTTTAAAATATTCTTCTTTGATATTATATATATTATATATATTTGTATTTTTTTCTTTTATATTATTGCTCAACTTATTATTTACTTTTTTGATATTTTCTTTAATATATCTATCTTCTTTTTCTTTGTTTGCTTTAGAAGTTTTATAATCTATGTTATTTATTCTATAATATATACTCAATAATTCTAATAATGACTTATTACTGTATTGTTTTTTAAATTCTTGATATTTTTCTATTCTAAAAAAACTATACTCTTTATATATCATTTTAATAAATTTATCTTTTATTTTTTCTTCTAAGCTAAAATTATCTTTTACAAATTTTAATATATATTTATATAATGTTTTAATATCATTCTTTATTAAGAAATCTTCTAAACTCTTAATTTCTTTTTGTTCACTAACAATATAGTAATACTTAACAATATTTTTTAAATATTCTTCAAAATTTTCTTTTTGGTTTTCAGTTCTATAAATTTCTTTCTTATATATAAGATACTGATTATATCTTTTATTTTCTATAAGATTTTTTATTAACACCTTATTATCTTCATTTTTTATTAAATTTTTAAACTTATTATTTGTATTATTAATTATATTTTTATCTAATTTAATAATTTTATTTATCACCTTATTTTGTTCTTTTACATATTTTACTTTATTAAAATTATTGTTTATTTCTATTTTTTTACTTTTTTTAATATAATATACACTTAAATCTACACCTAAAATCTCTTCCAATTCTTTTTGTTCTAAATCAAAATATTTTTCTAATATCTCTACTATATCATATATATATTTTCTAATACAAAGTGATTTTTCTTTAATTTCTAGTAATAGTTTTAAAATTTCTATATTATTATATAATAAGTTGTTTTGATTAATCTTAATTTTTTCAAATTCTTGCTTGCTACATTTATTCTTACTATATGTTTCTACAATAATTCTATTTATATGATAAAAAGCATAAAATTTTTTCATACTTTCTCTATATTTATTATTAAATATAATTAATTCTTTTAATATATCTATGATATTGTTTTTATATTTAGATTCATTAATAGATTTAATATCATCAACTGTATTATAATAATCTACAAAGTTATTAATTTTTAATATAATCTCATTAATAAATTTTTTAAATCCATTAATTTCTTCTAAATTTTCATTAAATGAACTATATATATCCATAGTTATTATACTTAATTCAACTTTTTTAAAATTCACATCATATATTGATATCATTGATACATATTTTAATTTTTTATATTTATTTCTATCTATAATTATATCTTTATTTAACAATTATACACCTCTAATTTATTTATTATAATATATTTTTTTATATACATCTTATACATTCATCTTATATATTCATCTTGATTATATGATAAAAAGTGTGTTATTTAAACACACTTTTTATACTTTTAAATTATATAAATGAAATATTTATCTATCATTTATATAATTTCCAACATCCACAGCATCATCATCTACATCTTCCCATAAATCTGCATCTGTAACTCTGTCGAGTGGAGTTACTCCCCATTCTTTGCATTCACTATCATACTCTTCGTTTGGATCTGGACCTGACATAAATAATTTTTCTGTAAGCATACTATCTGCCTCCTTATAAAAATAATATATATATATATATATATATATATATTGTCAATACTTTTCTTAAAAAAATTTACATAAATTCTTGCACAATTTTGTTACATAAATTTAACATTTCTTTTTTTATGCATATGTATCAAAGGATAAGAGAGTTTCATTTTTTTATCTCAATAATTATTTTTGACACATTTAAGAAATCTTGATATAAATAGTATAGCAATTATTATATAAGTAGTTGATTAGTTATAAAAATAAAATAGTAAATAAGAAATATATAGTGTTATTATATATTAGGTAGGAGAAATTATGGGATATATTAAAGCCGATTTTGAACAATTAAAGGATAATTTAAAAGATTTAGTTGGAAAGGAAATTTTAATTGTAGAAGCTATAAGTAAACGTGGTAAAAAACTAGGTAAACTTGCTACTATATCAAACACATACAAAAATTATTTTTCAGTTAAATTTGATGATGAACATCTAATTAATTATAATTATTCTGATTTATTTACAAAAGATATTAAAATTAAAACATTTAATGGAGATTCTTTTAACAATTTGGATATTCCAAGACCACTTACAAAGAAAGAAACTATTCCGTCTTTAGATATGTCTGAGTTTTCAGATATAAACGGATTTTATGATTAATAACACACAAATGATAAAACAATAAATATAAACAAATAAACAAATAATTAAAAATAGAAAGAGTTACATATTTTATGTATTTCTCTTTCTATTTCTCTTTTATTAGACTTAATCTAAAAAGTATATATTTTTTCTATTGCTTCTATATAATTATTAATTAATTCATCACTACAGTTTATAGGGTTAACTTCTAATAAATTAAGTATTTCTTCTAATGTTTTTTCATTAAAACATTTCATACTTTGTATATATTTATTTGTATAACTATCTGTTTCATTTAAAACATTATGTTTATTATTCTTTTTTTCTTCATATTCAATTTTAATTTTCTTATATATTGTTGGTATTAAATATAGTGGGAAAAAATATTTAATTGTTTCAAATATCCTTAATTTATATTTACCTGTAAGAAATAAGTCTCTTTGTTCTTCTTTAGTTAGATTATTAATTAATTTATCTATGTTTTTTTCTATTTGTTTATCTTGTTCTTCTTTTGATAATGTAGATAAATCATAATGCAAAAAAATTTCTTCTAAATATTTAGCTATCTTGTTTTGAATTTCAACCATTTTAAACCTATCTTCTATATTTAAAAAAATATTTGCTATACTATACACTTTTAAATTGACTGTTTTTATCTCTTTATTTGATATAATATTCATTATTTCTACATATTCTAACATTTGTGAATATAACTCTGATAACATTTCATTTTTCATACTCGTATTATCATTAATAAATCTATGATGAATTGCATGTCCTAATTCATGAGCTAAAGATTCAGTATCATTTAAAAATATTATATTAGATACCATTTCATAATAACTTCTAAAATTAGCTTCTTCAGAATAATATATATTGTCTTCTCCGATATATTCTTTAGCTACTTTTAAATATTCATCACCAAATATTTCTAATTGTTTTAATATTTTTTTAGTATATTTTTTATCTAATAACTTTATATCATATATCTTATCTTTGTTTAGTATTTTAACATTTTTTTCTTTATCTTGTTTTTTACCTTTATTTAATTGTATACTTAAACATCTTCCATATTCTTTATATATGTCAAAATATTTATATACATTTTTAAATGTATTAAAAGTTACTTTATCCTTTAAAAATGGAGAGTATATATCATATACTTTTTTCTCAGTTTCTATTCTTTTATTTTTTAAAAAGTCTTTTAATTTTTTATTTTCTTTAAAACTTTTATATATTTGTGAATATGCATCTATTAATCCTTGTGTTTTTAAATATTCCTCTAATGTATTTATCTTAAAAATTCTTTTTTCTTGCTGAAACATTTTAACAATTATAATTAAATATTCTTTAAAATGTGCATCAAACATTGTATTTATTTTTTTAATTTCTAAAAAGTTGCTATAATATTTTTTTAAATCTTTTTTATCTTTTATTTCTATATTTTTATTCACTTCTGATTCTCTATATTCGTTTATCTCTTTATTTAATTTTGCTATTAATTCAGATCTTTCTTCTTGATATTGCATTAAGATTATATTATTATCTATAATACTTATTTTCTTACTACCTTTTATCTTTTCTTCTTTCTTACTTTTCTCTTTTACTTTATTTGATTTATTTTCTAATTTTTCTATTTTTTTAATAAATAATTTGATTTTGTTTTTTAAAAACTTATTAAAATTTTCTTTTAAATATCTTTTGGAACAATCAAAATTAAATAAATTGTCTTTTAATATTAATGATTTAGACTTTTTTAATTCTTTTAAAACTTCTGTTTCTATATTAACATCATTTTCATTACATTCTTCTATATATTTAAGTATATTTAAACATTCTTCTTTTTTTAAATGTGTTATTATCTTCTTATCTATTTTTCTATCTATATCCGTAAATTTTGCACTTAATTCTTCTATTTTCTTAGTATTATATATTATATTTTGTGTATTATCTTTTAAAATTTTATTATCCTCTATAGATAACCCTTTTATATGATATCTTTTTATTACTTTAAAATTATAAATCTTAAAAGTATTTATCTTTAAATATATATCTATATTCAAATAAATATTATATAATATTGTAAATAATATTTTTTGTTTGTCTATCAGATTAATATCACCTTCTAATAACAATAATTCTTTTAAATATATTTTATCTATATTTTCTAATATTTTTAACATATCTACTAAAACATCTTCATATGATTTATATATATTATTATATATTATTGGTAATTTACATTCTTTTAATTTAACATCATTTTCTATTTTTTCATATTCTTTTTCCATATTATTTCCTTTTATTTTTTTATCATTTTTATTATATTTCATCTAAAAAGCTAGATGTTTTTTCTATCGCTTCTATATAATCTTTCATTATCATCTTTCTATCTTTTTCTAAATCTATCTCTAATAATTCTAATGTTTTTTCAAAACTATTATATAGAAACTTTTTCATACTCTCTATATATTTATGCATATATTTATCTTTATTATTTTTAATCTTCTTATATATATGTGGTACTAAATACATAGTAAATATGTACTTATAATGTGAAAACATCTTTTTATAATATTTTGGATTTACAAACATTTCATATTTTTCTTTTAATGTTAATTTAGAAATTAATTCTGATATATTTTCTTCAATTAATTCATATTTATCTTTATCTATTTTATTATTTTCAATACTAACTATATATTCAAATATCTTATTATTTATTTGCATATATATAGGTAATTCACTAAGTAACATCAACTTATATAGCATATATGCTTTTTTAGTTCTGATTAAATTTATGCTTTTATTATTATCATTATTATTATTGTTTTCTTTTTCATTATTAATTAAATATTTAAAGTATACATATTCTAACATTTGCGAATACATTTCACTAAGTGTTGTATCATTACATAATTCATTTATTTTATCTTTTCTTTCTATAAAAGAATATGTATATTGAATTGCATGTCCTAATTCATGAAAAATTGTTTCAAAGTCCAATGTTGTAAATATGATATTGTTTATAAAAGCGTAATTAAACTTCCTAATTTGTGCATCTTTTACATAATATATATTGTCTTCATTTAAGTATTCTTTAGTAATTTTTACATATTCTTTTCCAAATATTTTTAATGCTTTTAATATTTCTTCTTTTTCTTGTTTTGTTAAATTGTACATCTTATATAATTTGTTATTATTTTTAAGATTTTCTTTTTCTTCATTTTTATTTATTTCTTTATCTTTATTTATATTTATATTTTTATTTTTATCATTCATAATAGATATATTATAGTCTTTATTTAAAAATACTGGTAACCATTTTTTGCCATTAATTATTGGTACATTTTCTTTAAATTCTTCCATTGTTTTTTCTGCTTTAAAAATACTATATCTATCATATACCTTTTTATCACAGATATTTTCTTTTTCTTCAAAATATCCCTTATTCTTATTTATTATATCTTTTAAATATGGATATGTTTCTAATAATCTCATTTCTTTTAAATAGAATTTATAGTTATTATATTTTTCATATATATATGAATCATAATATACTTTAAGAAGTGATACTAAATATTTAGAAAAATATTCATCTAATATTTCATTATAGTATTTTAATTTTAAATACCTAGTATGTTCAACACCTAAATGTTTTTCTTGCATCTTAGACAACTTTTCTTTTTCTTCATTCTTTAGTCTATCTACTTCTTTTAATATTTTTTTTGATACTTGTAAATATATTTCATTTTCTATCTCTCTAAACTCTTTATTATGTTTTAAAATTAATTCTAATGGTAATTTTATTTTTTTGGATACATTTAGATTTTCTTTATCTTTTTTATCAATCTTGCTATTATTAAATGATTTTATATGTTTTTTTAAAAATATATTAAAAGATTCTATTTCAATATATTTATCTAAATTTTGATTAAATTCTTTTTTAATCTTTAAAATTATATCTTCACTTTTAATATTACTTGCATCAAACACAACTTTTTCTTCTATATTAAAAATATGAATCTTTTCTAATATATTCATTCTTAGTTTGCCTATATTTATAGCTACTTTTCTATTTAATTTATATATTAGTTGTAAATTGTATATAAGGTCTGTGTTATTTTTATCAACTTTTTTTCGTAATTCTATGTCTTTTTTATTCGGAATATTATTTGTTCTACCTATATTATTTAAATATGTTTTGCAAACTTCTAAACATATATGATAATATTCATCAATTTTTAAATATATCCTACTATAAATATACATAGATATTAATATATTTATTACATATATAGAATTTTTGTCTTTTGTTTTATCTTCTTTTAAATTAAATATATTATCAATATATTTATCAAATACTTTTTCTTCTATATTTTTTAATAATCCTACAATTTCTTCAAAAGAATTAAACATTTTTATACCACATAATGGTATTTCTACATTTCTAAATTTAACATTAGAAATATCCATCTTCATTTTTTTAATTTCTTTTACTTCTTTTGTTTCTTCTATTCTTTCCATATATACCTCTTTTACTATATTAATTATATCAATTTTTTCATATAATAAAAAGTGTACAATAAATTTGCACACTTTTTATTTTGGATTATACTATTTTACTAGTCTATTGGTCTATCACTTGAATGTTCTATATGAGAGTTCATATGATTTTCCCCGTACATAGCATCCATATCTTCTTTGAACCGATCAAACCCTTCTTTAATAAGCTGCTCATAACAAGGACTTTCATCATCTGGATCTGAAGCATAGTATTTTAACCCTTCATTTGTAAGCATTTTATTTGCCTCCTTATAAAAAAATAATATATATATAATGCACTATTGCATAATATAACTTTTTAATAAGTATCAGTTTTTAAAATTAAAGATTATTTAATTTTTTATTATATATTTTTTATCTTATATTAATTATATATATATATATATATAATTTGTCAACACTTTTTTGAAAATAATTTGAATTTTATATAAAATATACAAATATAAAAAAGAAAGAGTTACATTTATATATATTTCAACTTTATAACACTTCATCTAAAAATTTAGATATTTCATTTATTGTACTTATATAATTTTTAATCAATTTATTACTTGCATTTTTAGGATTAACTTCTAACATATTTAATATTTGTTCTAATGTTATTTTTTTAAAATTCTTCATACTTTGTATATATTTATTTGTATAATCTCTTTTTTGTTTATCTTCATTTTTGATATTATTATATATTGTTGGAATTAAATACAATGGGAAAAAGTATTCTATTTCTTCATATAGATCCATTGTATATTCTCCTGTAAAAAATATAGATCTTTGTTCTACTTCTGTTAGATTATTAATTAATTTATCTATATTTTTTTCTATCTGTTCATCTTGTTCTTCTTTTGATAATGTAGATATATTATAATTTATAAAAATCTCTTTTAAATATTCTATCATCTTATTTTGTATTTCAATTTTTTTGAATTTTTCTTCTATATTTAAAAATCTATGTATTATACTATATATTTTTAAATAATTTTCTGAATCTATGTTTATCTCTTTATTTGATATAATATTCATTATTTCTACATATTCTAACATTTGTGAATATAATTCTACTAGCATTCTATTGTTTTGTTCTATATATATATTATTTTTTATCATTAACCTATTATGAATTGCATGTCCTAATTCATGAATCAAAGTCTTTGTATCCATACCACTTAAAAATATCATGTTATATGATGGTATAAAAATACTTCTAAAATTTGCTTCTTCAGAATAATATATATTGTTTGCTTCAATATATTCTTTAGCTGTTTTTAAATATTCATTACCAAATATTTCTAATTGTTTCAATATTTTTTCACTATATTTTTTATCTAATAACCTTATATTATATATTTTATCTTTGTTTAGTATGCAAACATTATTATTTTCTTTTTTATATTTACTTAATTCTATATTAATACATCTTCCATACTCTTTATATATATCAAAAGGTGTATATATATTATCAAAGATTTCAAAAGTTACTATATTTTTTAAAAATGGGTAATATATATTATACACTTTTTTTGTGATTTCTGTTTTTTTTGTTTTTAAAAAGTGTTTTAATTTCTTCTCTTCTTTAAAACTTTTATATATTTTTGAATATACATCTATTAAATTATTTTTTTCTAAATATTCTTTTATTGTATATAATTTTTTTGAATTTTTTGAATTTTGATAATATATTTTAACAATTAAAATTAGATATTCTTTAAAATATTTATCAAACAACATATTTATTTTTTTAATTTCTAAAAAGTTTTTATAATACTTTTTTAAATTTTCTTTATCTATTATTTCTGTATTTTTACTTACTTCTTTTTCCCTATATTCATTTATCTCTTTATTTAATTTACTTGTTAATTTAACCTTTTCTTTCTTATATTGCATTAAAATTATACTATTATCTACAAAATTTAATTTTTTAATATTTTTACTACTTTTTTCTTCTTTATCTTTATCTTTTTCTTCTTTAATTTTCACTTTTTCTATGATATTAATATATATTTTAATTTCTTTTTCTAAATACTTATTAAAATTTTCTTTTAAATATCTTTTAGAATAATCAAAATTAAATAAAGTGTCTTTTAATATCTCTGATTTAACTTTTTCAAGTTCATCTACAACTTTTTTCTCTATAATAATATTATCATTATTACAATCTTCTATATATTTAAGTATATCTAAAAGTTCAGCTTTTTTAAAATATCTCGCTATTTTATTATCAATATATTTAAAATTATTATCAAATACTAAACTTAATTCTTCTATTTTATTAATATTATATAGTATTTTTTGATTATTATCTTCTAAAAGTTTTTTATCTTCTCTAGATAACCCTTTTATATTATATATTTCTAATATTCTCATATTACATATATTAAAATAATTTATTTTTATATAGATATCTAAATTTAAATAAAGATTATATAATATTGTAAATAGTATCTTTTGTTTATCTATTATATTAATATTATCTTTTAATAATAATAAATCTTCTGAATATATTTTGTCTAGATTCTCTAATATTTTAAACATATCTTGTAAAACATCTTCATATGAACTATATATTTTTTTATATATTATTGGTAATTTACATTTTTTTAATATAATATTTATTTGTTCATATTTTTTATACATATTATACCTCTTATTTTTCTTACTATTTTAATTATACAACAAAAAGTATGCCATTTAAAGACATACTTTTTGTATTTTTAGATTTGATTAATCATCATCATCATTCCATTGGTCGCCATACTCTTTCTTTTTTTCATCCCGAAAATCTTCAACCTTTTTAATATAATCTTTTAGATCCTTATCTGGTTCTGAAGCATAGCATTTTAAACCTTTATTTGTAAACATTTTGTTTACCTCCTTATAAAAAAATAATATATATATAATGCACTATTGCATAATATAACTTTTTAATAAGTATCAGTTTTTAAAATTAAAGATTATTTAATTTTTTATTATATATTTTTTATCTTATATTAATTATATATATATATATAATTTGTCAACACTTTTTTGAAAATAATTTAAATTTTGTATAAAATATACAAATATAAAAAAGAAAGAGTTACATTTTTTTATGTTTCTCTTTCTTATTCTTTTTGTTTTGTTTTAATATTAGGTATAACTTAAATAATATTTAAATTATACCTATTTTCTTGAATACTATTTTCTCCCCAAAATTTAACTTGGTTCACATGCTTTTTTTCAAGCAAGTCCACCAGAAATCTTGGCTCATATCCACATATTTCTTGTAAATATGGATATGTTTCCAGATCAACTATCAAATCTAAAGGATTAGCATTGTAATGCATTAATAGTGCTGAATGTTGGTATGTAAAAAGAAACTTATATCTGTTATCATCATTTCTTAAATTATTTAATTTCTTCAAGTTCTTGATAACCTCTTTGCGTTCAATCACAACTATCTTTTTTAGTTGTTTTTTCTCTGTAGGTGGATCAACACATACTTGATATCCTGTTGTTCCTTCTACACACCAAATTTTTTTAATTACACTTTTGTTTTGTTTTGTTTTAATTTTTATAATCTTTAACATAAGTATTCTCCATTTCCAAGTAACAATAATATATGTCATACCGCTATGACTTGTTACTTTTAATATATTTATTTATAATGTTTTGACTTTACATAATTATTATAGCATACCTTAATAATTTTGTAAATATATATAGTTAAAAGAAAAAGAAGGGTTTTACCCTTCAATATCTTCTGTATTTAAATCTCTAATTATCTTATTAATTTTTGTTCCATATTCTACAGATTCATCAAATATGAATTGTAGGTCAGGAGTTTTTCTAAAGTTTAATAATTTAGCTAATCGTATTTTCATATATCCTTTTGCTTTTCTTAATCCTTTTAATGCTTCTTTCCTATTTTGTACTCCTAACATACTTATATATATTTTAGCTTTTGAAAAATCAGGTGAAGTATCTACTTTATTTATTGTTATTAATCCTGTTATATTAGTATTTCTAAGTTCATTATCTATTATTGGTGCTAATTCTCTTTTTATTGATGAATTAACTTTATCCATTCTATTCATATTTTACTCCATCCTTAAATTATTTTTTTAAACTTTTTCTCTTAATCTCTATAATTTCATATACTTCAAGTGTATCTCCTACTTTAATATCATTAAAGTTTTCTATTTGAATACCACATTCATATCCATGTTGTACTTCTTTAACATCATCTTTAAATCTTTTTAATGATACTAATTTTGAATCACAAAGTACTACATTATCTCTAATAATTCTTACTCCTGCATTCTTGTTTACTTTTCCTGATAATACATAAGCTCCTGCAATTGTACCTATTTTAGATATTTTGAATGTTTCTCTAATTTCTGCATTTCCTATTACTTGTTCTTCATATTCTGGCTCTAACATACCAATCATTGCCGCTTGTACATCTTCTATTGCTGAATATATTATAGAGTATTGTTTTATTTCTATTCCTTCTTCTTCTGCTTCTTGTTTAGCTATATTATCAGGCCTTACATTAAAAGCTATAATTAATGCATTTGCAACTTTTGCTAAACTAACATCTGTTGTTGTTACTCCACCTACACTTGAGTGAATAACTTTTACTGCTATTTCTTCTGTAGATAGATTTTCAAAAGATTTTTTAATTGCTTCTGCACTTCCAATCACATCAGCTTTTACTATAATATTTAATTTCTTTAAATTTCCTTCTGAAATATTTGAATATAGTTCTTCTAATGTAACTGCTCTACTTCTTCCAATTTTTTCTTCTCTTTGTTCTCTTTTTCTTCTTTCTACTAATTTTTTAGCTGTTTTTTCATCTGAGACTTCATAGAAAGTTTCTCCAGCTTGTGGTACTAAGTTAAGTCCCATTACCTCAACAGGTACAGATGGTCCTGCTTTTACTATTCTTTCACCTTTATAGTTAATCATATTTCTGATTCTACCTATTGATGAACCTACAATTATTGTATCTCCAATATTTAATGTTCCCCTATTTACAAGCATACTAACTATTGGACCTTTTTGTGCATCAAGTCTTGCTTCAAGTACTGTTCCTTTTGCTTGTTTATTTGGATTTGCTTTTAATTCTAACATTTCTGCTTGTAATTGAATCATTTCAAGTAATCTATCAATTCCATCTCCATTTTTAGCAGATATTGGTACAAATATTGTTTCTCCTCCCCATTCTTCTGCTACTAATTCATATTCCATCATTTCTTGTTTAATTTTGTCTGGATTTGCTCCTGGTAAGTCCATCTTATTAATGGCTACTATTATTGGAATTTCTGCTGCTTTTGCATGGTTGATTGCTTCTACTGTTTGTGGCATTATTCCATCATTTGCTGCAACTACTAGTACTGCTAAATCTGTTGCTTTGGCTCCTCTTGCTCTCATTGATGTAAATGCTTCGTGTCCTGGTGTATCTAAAAATGTAATATCTTTTCCAGAAACTGTTACTTGATACGCCCCTATATGTTGAGTTATACCTCCAGCTTCTGTTTGTATCTTATTTGTATTTCTTATAGCATCTAAAAGTGATGTTTTACCATGGTCAACATGTCCCATTACTACAACTACAGGTGGTCTTTCTTCTAATTCTATATCTTTATCTGTTGAATCATCTAATAATTGTTCTTCAAGTGAAACTACTTTTTTCTTTTTAGCATTTATTCCAAATTCTGCTGCAAGCATAAATGCTGTATCAAAATCTAAGTCTGTATTTAATGTTACAATTGTTCCAAAATTCATCATTGTTTTTAAAAGCTCTGCTGCAGTTATTTTTAGTTCATGTGCTAAATCTTTTACAGTTATTGGTTCAGGTATTGTTATTTCTGTTAATTTTGCTTGTTCTACTTTTACTTTTTTATTCTTATCTTTTTTATTCTTCTTGTATTTTCTTCTATCTGTTTCATCAAGCATATCAAATATATCTCCACTTCTTACCATATCTGATATATCACTTCTACCTTTAAACTTATTTAAATCTTCTTTATAGTTATTATTTGAATACTTATTTGATTTTTTATTCTTTTTAGCTTGTGCTTCATATTTATTATTTTCTTTTTCTTTATCTTTTTGTTTTGACATTTTTCTTTGTGCATCTTTATTTTCTTTTTGTTCTATCTCTGTCATCTCAGATGTATCTATCTTACTTTTTTTATTTTCTTCTGCTCTTCCATTATTAAATGTTTTACCATTATTTTCTTTGTCAAAACTCTTAAAACTTTTTTTATTTTTTTCTTTATCTGCAACTTTCTTATTTTTTTCTTGATTATTTTCTAAATTACTAGTTTTTGATTTTACTACGTGATTTTCTTGCACAACTTCTTCTACTTTATCTACTTTTTTAGCATTACTATCTATATTTGAAGATTTTTTTTCTGTTTTTTCTTTTGACTTTTTATCTAAAACTTTTTTACCAAATAATTCATCAAAAGTTAATGGTTTATCATTTTTTTCACGATATACTATATTATAATCTTTTTGTGTATTTTTTTGAATTTTTCCAACTTCTTGATTAACATTATTTTTAACTATTTCTTGTTTATCATCACGAATAACTGCTGTTCTAATTATAACTGGTTCTTCTACTTCTTTTATTTTTTTATCTTTTTCTATTTCTTTTTTATTCAAACTTTTACCTTTCCCCTTATCTATACCTTTTTGTTCTATTTGTTTTTGTACTTTCAAGACATCTTTTTCTTCTAAAGAACTTAAATGACTTTTTACTGATATATTTAAAGTTTTGCAAACTTCCAAAACTTCCTTACTTGTAATATTAAGTTTTGAAGCTAATTCATGTACTTTTTGTTTCCCCATTTACACCTCCACTTTACATTCATTTTGCAATCTTTAAAACACCTATTATTTATCAGACATTTGTTTTAAAGTTTCACATTCTTTTTCATTTAATTTTTTACCTAAAAACTTTTCTATTTTCCTATTTTTTATAGTTGTATTTATACATTTTTCATTACTACATATATATATTGTTTTACCACTGTTTTGTATATATATATTATTTATATTATCAACTGTATCCCAATATATCTTATTAAATACATAATTATTATTTATTAATGCTATTTGTATAATATTATGTTCTAAATTATATTTACTAAATGGTGTAAAACAACATTTACAAGTTCTTGTTCCTTTTTCTTTTCTCATTTTACCCCTATACTAAATCTTCTGTTTTTACTTCTTCAGATACTTCTATTTCTACATCTATATCTTTTGATGTTTCGTTTTCTTCTACTTCTTCATATGTTTCTACTTCTGATTCTTCTAAAACTTCTTCTGTTTCTTGTATACCTTCTTCAAGTAATCTTTTAAATTCTGTTATAGTTTTAATATCTATTTTCCAACCTGTAAGTTCTACTGCTAATCTAACATTTTGTCCTTTTTTACCTATTGCAAGTGATAATTGATCATCTGCTACAATTACTTGTGCAAATTTTGTTTCTTCATTTAAATCTACAGCCATTATTTGTGCAGGTAATAATGCTTGTGCTATAAATTTTGAAGTATCTTCACTCCATTCAACTACATCAATATGTTCATTATTTAATTCTTTACGAATATTTTCTATTCTTAAACCTTTTTGACCTACACATGAACCTACTGGATCTATATTTTCATTACTTGAATATACAGCAACTTTTGAACGTTGTCCTGCTTCTCTTGATACAGCTTTAATAATTATTAATCCTTCATCTATTTCAGGTATTTCATATTCAAAAAGTCTTTTAACAAAGTTTGCATCTTTTCTTGAAACTTGTACTTGTATATCTCCTCTTTCTCTTTGAACTACCCCTTTTACATAGACTCTTAATTTTTGATTAACTTGATAGTTTTCACTTTCTACTTGTTCTTGTGGTATCATTACACCTTCTAATTTACCTAAATCTAAAATTACAGGCCCTTTATCTGCTTTTTGTACTAATCCTGTTAATACTTCTCCTATCTTTGCAGAATATTCATTATATCTAACTTCTTTTTCTTTTTCTCTTAGTTTTTGAACAATTATTTGTTTTCCTTTTTGTATAGCAATTCTACCAAAATTTTTAGGAACGATTACTTTTTTAACTTCTCCACCAATTTTAGCACTTCTTTGAATTTTTTTAGCGTCTTGTAATAATATTTCTGTATTTGGGTCTTCTACCTTTTCTACTACTTTTTTAACATCATATATCATAATATTACCAGCATTATCTAATTCTATTTTTGCATTTTCTTCTGTTTGATAATTTTCCTTATATGCTGCTTCAAGTGCAGTTATTAATGCATCTTTTAAAAATTCTTTATCTATTCCTTCTTCTTTTTCTAATTGCTCCATAGCTTTTAAAAGTTCTTTCATATTTATTGATTTCATTTTTCTTCTCCCAATTTTATATTTAAGTTATTGTTTAAGTATCTAAATTATTCATATACTTTTCCATATATCTTATATTTTTATAAAGATATTATATTTTCATAAAGAATGAGTGAGGTGGCCTCACTCATTCTTTCAACGTTTTGTTAATTATATCAAAAGTTGTACTATTAGTCAATTAAAATTAATAGATTTTAAAACTTTTTTTATTTTTATTCTTTATTTTTCTTATCTTCTCCTAATATTTTGCCAATATCATCTATTTCATCTAATTCTGTACCTATTTCTACATCTAATATACTTTTTGTATCATTTTTATTGTTATTAACTCTTTTACTGAAATTTAAGTCTAATTCTTGTATATTAATTTTATCTATATCTAATACATTATTTACTATTTTTTTAGATTTGTTAGTTGTTGGCTTATTTTGCTTAGTTGCTTTTGGTACTTTTTCTACCTTTTCTTTTTCTACATCTTCACTTATTTTATTATTAGTATTAGTATTAATATTAATATTATTAACTATTTTAAATTTTTCATCTATTTGTTTTTCTATGTTTTTTAATATTTTTAATTCTGCTTCTGTTAATTCATCTTGATATATATTATTTGAATTCGTATTATCATTAATTTTAGTTTCTATTTTTTCTGTTTCTTTTATACTATTAACATCTAATTTTTCCATTTTATCTATACCAGATAAATCTTCAAAATATACTTCATGATAAACTTTTATTAAATTCCCAATTATTCCATCTTTAGTTTGAATATTTTTTTCTTTAATTTTTTCTGATAAATCTGCTTTTATTTTTTTAGCACTTTCTAATGTTTTTTGAATTTTTTCGTTCATATTATCTCCATAGTTTGTATTATTCCATGTATTCTTGTAATTTTCTTCTTGCTGCAGGTGTTGCAAGTTTTCTTAATGCTTTTGCTTCTATTTGTCTAATTCTTTCACGTGTTACATTAAATACTTTACCTACTTCTTCTAATGTTCTACCTTTTCCATTATCAAGACCAAATCTTAATTTTAAAACTTTTGCTTCTCTATCTGTTAATTCTTTCATTACTTCTTCTAATTGTTCTTTTAATAATATATATTCTGCTTTTTCTTCTGGTGATGCTTCTTCATCATCTTGAATAAAGTCTTGTAAATGTGAATCTTCTTCTTCACCTACTGGAGTTTCAAGTGAAATTGGATCTTGAGCTATCTTTTTAATTTCACGTACTTTATCTGGCTCCATTCCTAAATCTTTTGCTAATTCTTCTATTGTAGCTTCTCTTCCTAATTGTTGTAATAGGTGTCTTTCTGTTCTAATAAGTTTGTTTATTGTTTCTACCATGTGTACAGGTATTCTTATTGTTCTTGCTTGATCTGCAATTGCTCTTGTAATCGCTTGTCTTATCCACCAAGTTGCATATGTTGAAAACTTATATCCTTTTCTAACATCAAATTTTTCTACTGCTTTAATAAGTCCCATATTTCCTTCTTGAATTAAATCTAAAAATTTAAGACCACGACTCATAAACCTTTTTGAAATTGAAACTACTAATCTTAAGTTTGATTCAACTAATTTTTCTACTGCTTCTTTATCACCTTCTAATGCTCTTGTTGCATAATATACTTCTTCTTCAGTTGTTAGTAATGGAATTTTACCTATTTCTCTTAAATACATTTTTACAGGGTCACTAACATTTATATCATCCATTACACTTGCATATTTAAGCTCTTCCATTAGTTCTTCTTCGTATTCTTCTATTTCTTCTATTTCACCTATTTCTTCAAAATCATCTATATCATCTCCCTTTAATAGTGAAATTCCTTCTTCTTCAAATTTATTTAATATCTCTTCTATTTTTTCAGGTGGTACATCTCCTAATTCTTGAGCTATTTCTCCATATGAAATTTTCCCTTTTTTAGCTTTTGAAATTATTTTCTTTACAGTTTTTTCAGCTATATCATCAGTTGATGTTTTTACATTATCTACTGATATTTCTGCATCCTTTAAATTATTTATTTCATTATTTTCTACTGATTTTTTTCTTGCCATACACAAAACCTTCCTTTTTTATTTTAATCATATTAAATACATCATTTACTATAATATTTAATATAATCATACTAATATCAATTATACCATAAATTCCATATTTTTCAACATTTTTATACACTTAAAGTCAGCATTATATTTAAAAATATAATTTTAATTTTATATATATTTTTTATAATCATTTATATATTTTTCATGTAATATCTTGTTCTAGTTTCATTTAATATATGAAATCCTAATTTTTTATATAATTCTATTGTTTTATTATTTTCTTTATACACCCATAAACACACAATACGATTACTATTTAAAATATCTCTTAGTATACTTTTTCCTATTCCTTTACCCCTATAATCTGCTTCTATATATATTTCTTTAAGTAATGCTTCATTTTCGTTTTTTATAACAAGCACACAACCTACTTTTTTATTATCACAATATATAATTTTATAATCATTAATTTCTAAATTAACTTCTGTATTTATATATTTATGTATCCTTAACATTTCTTCTTTAGATATTTTTTTTGAATATTTAAGTATATTATTTAATTTAGTTTTTTTTATATATTGTATATCTGAGCTATTTGCTTTTTTTAAAATATATTTCATTTTATACCTTCTTTTGTATTTTAAATATTTATTAATTTTTAATTTTTTTAATTTTTATCATCTTATTAACTTAACTTATTTAATATATTAGATAATTCTTGTAATCTTTGTTTTAGTTCTGTCTTTAATTCATTATCTAAATTTGGCTGTTTTAAAATATCTAATATTTCTTTTT
>JBQMXM010000008.1:0-51504 GCA_052174015.1 Clostridium sp. | reverse complement strand
GGTATACAAATAAAGAATTAGAATTAAAGATAAGAACAAAAGCAGACCAAATAGGGAAGATAAATGAAATAGTAGGTAAAAAGGTTGCTATTGAAAAGAAAAAGATTAAAGTAGAAATTAAATCTAGAACTAAAAATTATGAAAGATTAACAGAAGGAAAAGAATTAGACTTAGATATTAAGATTAAGAATATTACTTTAGATGATTTAAAGAATTATAAGTTTAAAATAGAAATTCCTGAAAATTTAGAAATAGTAAACTTTAACAGAAAAGATTTAAAGAAAGTATCTAATTTGGAATATGAATTAAATATAAATGAGTTAAAGGCAACAAAAAATGAGATTTTTAATCTTAAAGTTAGAACTAAGAATTTTGATAATAAATATTCAAACTCACCATATTATGTAAATGTAAGTATGTTAAGTAATGATAAGAAGAGTGTTGAAAAAGCAAAGCTTACAGGATTTATAGTAAAACCAAAAGTGCATATAGAACAAAGTACAAGTAAAGCAACTACATATATACAAGAGGATGAAATAATAGATTATATCTATAAAATAAAAAATACAGGTTCAGCACAAAGCAATGATTTAAAATTAAGATTAAATCTACCAGAAAATGCAACAGTAGAATCATTTAAAAAGATTACTAAAGATGAAACTACAGAAAGAGATATTACAGAAACAGTAACATCACCAGAAGATATAGTTATAAATCCAGGAGAAGAACAACAATATATATATAAAGTTAAAATTCCAAAAAATGAAGGATTAGATAAAAAGACTATACAAATAAATGCAGATATAGTAGATAAAAAGAACAATATTGTAACAAGCACAGCTAAAATTACTCAAATAGTAGAAAAAGGTGCAGAGACTAGAAGTTTAGAACAAAAAGTTTTAAATGGAGAGTTAACATTATCAAAAGATGAAATTAGAAAAATTGGAATTAGAGATACAGAAAAGCAAGAACAAAAATTAGTTAGAAACTTTGAAATATCTGGAAAAGCTTGGAAAGATGAAAATAAGAATGGTGTATTTGACAAAGATGAAACAATATTACCAAATATAGTAGTTAAATTAATAGATAATAAAAAGAATAAAATAATAAAAACAACAACAACAAATCAAGATGGTTTATATACATTTAAAGAAGTAGCAAATGGAGAATACTCAGTAATGTTTGAATTTGAAGAAAATAAATATAAACCAACAGTATTTAAAAAGAATGATGTAGAAGAAGAAAAAACATCTAAAGCATTACAAACAGTTGTAAAAAATAAAGGAACAGAAAAATCAGTAGCAATTTCTGATGCAATTAAGATAGACTTTGCAAGTAAATCAAATGAAGACTTAGGTTTACGTACAGTTGATGGTTATGATTTGGCATTAAAAGGAAAAATAACAAAAGTATCTGTTAATAATAAAAATTCAAAAGTTATATATGACAAAAAAGGAAAAGTGGAACCAATTACAAATGTAAATTTAAATAATGAAGATAAATTAACAGTAGAATATGAATTAGAGGTTAAAAATGAAGGAAATATTCCAGCATTTGCAACAAAAATTGCAGCATACTTACCTGAAAATATGACTTTTAATAAAGCTGATAATTATAATTGGGAAGAAAAAAATGGAGTTATATATACAACAGAATTAGAAAACACTAAAATCAATCCACAAGAAACAAAAATTGTAAAAATTAAATTAGAAAGAAAACCAGAAAAACAAAAATCAAAACAATTATTAAATGCAAGTTTTGAAATATTAGAATCTAAACAAGAACAAGGTAAGAATGAAGTAGATTCAACACCAGGAAATAAAGCTATAAGTGAAGATGATATGGTAACATTAAACTTAATAGTTAAGAAAAATTTCAAAGGAATAATAGCAATATTGTTAAGTATAATACCAGCAGTAATTGCAACAGTATTTATAACTAAAAGATATATAAAAGAAAACAAGGAAGGAGGAAAATAATGTCTTTAGAACAAAATAAGAGCAAAAATCTTAAACTATATTTTGTTATAGCTGGTGTAACAGTACTTTTAATGGCTCTATCCCCTTTACTAAATAAAGGGATAGAAGCTAAAAGTGCAAATATACCTGCAAAAGTAAATCCAACAAAAGCTATAGATGAAACATTTCAAAAAGATATAACAGATATGCAAAAGATCAAAACAGATGCAAGTAATACAAATTTAGCAAAATTAAATGAAAAATTTGTACAAAGAAAAAATGTTGAAACTGTAGAACAAAGTATTAGTAGATTTAAAAAATATCAAGGACATGAAACTAATACTACAAAAAAATTAACTACAGAAGCAAAAGGTTTTGACCCTAGAGCAGGAGAAAAAATAGAGAATGCTTCAAATAAGCAAGAATCATATACATGGCGTGATATGTGGAATGATGTTGGAGTATATTGTGTAGGTTTAGATATACCACTACCAGCAAATGTAGCTGAATATGGAGCTGCTATTCAAAAAAATAAAAGCTTATCAAACTATGTTTTCCCAGGTGGAATATTACCAGATATAGTTAAAGATATAAGCAAAGATAGAAAATCAAAAGAAACTAAAAACAAATCAGGAGCAGTAGATGGTTCTTCTGAAAAGAAAGAATATACTAATACTGAAAGTAAAGATGCAGGTGTAAGTGAAGAAAATATGACTAATTCAGTTATATCTGAAACTAATAATGAGAATTCTAGTGATGTAGTAGTAGATGAAAATGGAAATAAATCATTTAAATCTGCAGAAGCAGCAGCAAGAGCAATTAAAGAAAAAGCTGAAAAAGAATATAAAGAAAATGCAATTAAAACAGAACAGTTAATTAATAAAGCTAAAGAAGATCCAGAATTAAGAAATGGATTATATAATGGAGCAGAAGAAGAAGCAGATACTAAACTTACTGTTCAAGACGAACCTGTAATTGAAAAAGATAAAACAATTACAAATGATGATATAACTCCAGAATTTGGATATATTACATCATCATATGCTCAAAGAAGAATGGGAGCTAAAGAATATACAATTAAACCATATTCAATAGAACATAAATTCTTATATAAAAGTCGTGCATTCCCACCACCAATAAACTATGCAGTATATAGAACAAAAGAAGGTAGTCAAAGAGGAAAAACTGCTAAAAATAAGAATGCAAGATTAGGTGGACATGCAGCTCAAGGTGAACCATTAGCAAAAGAAGCAAAATCTTTTGGAGAATATTGGAAAAAATTAAGAGCATTTGAAAAGAAATATATTAACCAAAAAATACCAGAATATCAAAAAGTTATAGTAAATAAAAAACTATATCATAAAAATATTTTAGTAACAGCAGAAAAAGAATTTGAAAAAACAAAAGATCCAAATTTAGCAACAAAAGTACTAAAAAATCCAAAAATAAAATATATTCCAAGATTATTACCTGGAACAAATACTACAATGGATGTAGCTCAAACAATCAATTTTGATAGTAAGAGTCAAAAATGGATAATTGGACCATTTAAATTAGATTATGTAGATGGAAGACACAAAGGAGCAGATAAGTCAAAAGACAAAATATTTGCAACATTAACAGATGTAAGATTAAAAGGTAAATATGAAACTGGAAAAGGTGGAAGATTACAAAAAGCTGAACAAATAACTAAAGATTTAACAGATTTAACAAAAATTGAAAATGCTAAAACAGATATATATGATAAATCAGACTTAAACGTAACAGTATCATCAAATGTAACTGGACAAGTTGGAGATAATGGAAAAGCGTTTGAACTTAACAAAACAGCAACAGTAAGTAAAGATTTAGCTAATAAATATCCAATAGGTACATTACTTATATTCCCAGAGTTACCAGGAATAGCTTTAGAAGTTGTAAAATATACTGATGGAAATAAGCAAATAGACTTACATTTAGATTCAACATTATCAGGATTATATGAATCTACATATAAGAGAAATGATAAACCAAATAGAAGTGTTATATATGCAACACCAAATGACAAAGCATATGCACAATTAAAAGAAACAGCTGATAATAACAATAAGAAAGTAAATGAAATTTACGAAAAAGAAGAAAAAGCAAAAGAAGAAATTCCAGAAGAAGGAAATTTATCAACAGAAAACAAAGTAGGCCAACCAGGACATTATACAAACAAAGATAACAAAGATAACAAAGACAATAAAAACAATAAAGACTCTAACACAGAAGAAATGAGTCCAGAAGATAAAGCAGATCAAAAAGCAGGGCTTTCAGATATTAAAAAATGGAATATAGTACCTGTAAAAGAAAATGCTAAAGATGTAAAAAATCCAAGTACAAAGGTAAATGACCCTAAAGAAATAGCAGCAGATAATGCTAACAATACAAATGGTCAAAATAATGAAAAAGGAAAAAATTCTAAAACAACAAATAAAGCGAAAGAAGAAGATAAAGAAGATATTCCAAAGCCAATGCAAGATTTTTACATAACAGTAGATTATGATCCAACATTAGAATCTATTAATAAAGCTAGATTTGAATTTACATATATGATTTATGCAGCAGAAGGAAAATTCTATTCTGGTTCACATACAGAGCTAGCTGATATAACTAGTACAAAAACTAATAATTATCAAATAGTAGAAAAAGATATTAAAGTAAACTATGGTAAAAAAACTGAAATAAATGATAAAGGTGAAGAAGTAGAAAAAGATGATATCAGAAATGAAAAAGGATATTATGTATCACCAAAATATGAAGAAAAAACAACAGTTGAAGGAGCACTTAAAAATGCAACATCACAACCATTAGTAGATGCACAAGCTGCAAGATGGTTTGAAAAAATAGCTATAGAAGTAAACTTTAAAGTTGGATTAGACCTTAAATTACCAATAGGTGGTAAAGTTTGGGAAGATAAAACAGATCTTGATAAAAAACATATAGGATATGACCATATATTTAAAAAAGACGGAAAAGATATTCCACTTGAAGGAATAAGAGTATATGTAAATAGAGCTTTTGTAAGATATGAAAGTGATAAAGAAAATTCAACAATTACACATATTCTTAAGAAATATGAAACAAGACTATATGATCCAAAAACTAAGAAAGAATTAACTGGAAAAGATAAAGAAATATTTACAAACAAAAATGGTGAATGGGGACCATATGATATACACGATGTTGGATTCTCAGCAAGCGAATATGAATTTGCAAAGAAAAATCCAAAAGAACATTTTGGTATTACATTTGAAGTAGTATATGAATATGATGGTATGAAATATGAACCAGTAGCTCCATTACAAAAAGATGGAAATATGGTAGATGCACCTGCTAAAACAGGAGAAAAAGCAAAAGAAAACAATAACCAAAATAATGAGCAACAAATACCACAAAAATCAGAAAAAGATAAAAAGAAGATTGATGCTTCAACAGTAGAACCAAATACACCAATTAAGGTTAAGAAAATAGATACAGATCTATTCCAAAACAAAGAAGCTAAGTATAATAAAGCTGAAACAAAAATTAAAAAACAATATGAAAATAGTTCATTTGTTTTAGAAAATGTAAAAGAAAGAGAAAGATTTAACAATGCCAACGCAGAAATCGTAGGAGAAAAACCTGAAGAAGGATTAAAAACTACAGGATATACAGTTGGAATTGATAAAAATGGTAATAGATTAAAGAAAACAAATGACCTATATTATCAAGAAAAGAAAAATCAAACAACTCAATCTCAAAGTAAAGATGGAGCAGTTAAACGTTTTGAAAGTGAATACATTACAAAAGTTCCAAAAACAGATAAAGGTGGACAAAATAATAACCAAAATAACAATCAAAACAATGAACAAAACAAAAATAATAAAAACAATAACACAAATACACAAGTACCTAAAAAAGACGAAGGATACTATAATAGATTTATAGAAGCTTCAACATTTAATGTAGGTATACAATTACCAGGAACAGAAAAATTTAGAGTAAGTGAAAGTGATTTAACAATTAAAAATGCAGAAAAAATATCAGGAAAATATTATGCAGTAAAAGACTATATGAAACATATAAATATGGGATTAATTCACAGAAAAGTAGATTTAGGATTACAAAAAGACTTAAATAATGCTTTAGTAACTGTAAATAAAAAGGCATACTCATATGCTATGAATGCATTATATAATGATTACTTAACTGCAGAAGAAAAACGTCAAGGTAATACAATTGACTTAAATAAGATACAAAAAGAAGCAGATAGCAAACAAGTTCAAAAATATTTAGATATATATAAAACAGACTATATCTATAGAACTGCAATGTATAGTTCAAACAAACCATTATTAGATAAAATGAATGAAGAAGTTAAAACAGAATTATCTAAAGACCCTATGAAGAATGATGCAAATGATGATTCAAGACAATTAGATGTATTCTTAACATACTCAGTTCAACTATATAATGATTCACCTGTAGATACAGCATATATATCACAATTAAATGACTTCCATAATGACAAATTAGAACTTGTAAGTCAAGATATTAAAAAATACATAGAAAAAGATCCAGTAACACAAAAAACTAAAAAAGATGTATTAAAGGATGAATTACCAGCATTTGGAGCAGTACCAAATGTAGAAAAAGGTAAAACTGAACAAGCAAAACCAAAAGATTCAGTAAAATCATTAATAAGAGAAGAAGTTAATATACCAAAATCTAAGTATATTAAATATAAAAAACAAGCAGAAATTCAAAATAGGAATATAACTGCACTAAAAAATGAACAATTAAAAGATTTTCAATGGGTTAAAGAAGGAGACAGAATAGCTAAATTTGATAAATTTGTTTCTACTCAATCAGGAGATAACAAAGATGCACTTCTATTAAATCCAGGAGAAAGAGCAGAAATATTTACTACATATAGAGTTAAGAATGCTAAAGATATTTCTACAGTACAAGAAAAAGACGCCTTAGGAGCATTAAAAGATAATGGAAATGTATCTCAATTATCAAATGCATTAGAATTAGGAGACTTTACAAATGTAGCAGAAATTGGAGCGTTTGCAACATATAATGTATTAGATGGAAAAGTATCAGCTAAGTTAGACCAAGACTCAGCACCAGGAAACGTTAATTTAAAATCACAAGGTGGTAAGTTAACAAATGTTAACATGGAAGATGATACAGATGATGCTCAAGGAATTAGAATTCAAATTCCATCAGAAGATATAGCTAAAGAGCAAGTTAGAAAATTAAATGGTGTAGTTTGGGAAGATATTAGAAACAAACGAAATGCCGGAATTCTAACAGGAGATGGAAAATTAGGGGCTGGAGAAAAAGGAATTGAAAACCAACCACTAGTATTAGAAGAAAGAATTTCAGTTCATAATAACAATAAAAATGGAGAATTCCAAGATGCTATATTCGTATGGCCAGAAAGAATCTCAGGAAAAGGAATTACAATTAATAATCTTAAAGAATTAACAGGATTTGAGAGTGTAATTCAAACAGGAAAAGACGGAAAATATCAATTTACAGGAGTTCCAGCAGGAAACTTTGCAGTAGTAATGAATTACTCTTCAGCAAATGTAGCAAAATTAAAAGGACTATATAATACTGGAGTTCAAGCTAGTAGCATAGAAGAAGCAAATGCAAAATATGAAAATATTAATGCAGAAAGTGATATTACTAAATCTGATTTAGTAAATACAATAGAATCACAAGATAGAAAAGTTAAATACTATAATGGTATGGACTTTAAAAACACAATGTTCTATAACGGAGACCAAAATAAGTTAAACTTAACATGGCTTGAAAAAGAAAGAACAGAAAAAGATGTTATATCATTTGCAAGAGATGATGAAGCTAGAAGACAAAAAATAACTAAAGACTACAAAACAATTATAAATGCAAATGGGGAATCATTAAATGAATTCAGAAAAACAGAAAATGGATTTGTTGATGATAATAAGCTGAAAGAAGCACATAAAGGTACAAGTATTAGAACTTCAACACCAAAATTGAACTTCTCAGTAGAATATTACGAAAAATTAGCTAAAAAAGACTCTAATAAGAAAGCTGAATTATTATGGTTCTTATCAGATATATATGTAGAAAATATATATAATTCTGAAAAATCAAATAATGCTGTAAAATCTGGAGTATTAGGTTATGAAGTAAATAATATTGGACTTGGAATAGTTGAAAGACCTGAAAACAAAGTAGTATTAAATAAAGAAATATCTAATATTACATTAAAAGCAGCTGACGGAACTGAATTAGTTAATGCAAATTATACTACAAAACAAAAAATTGAAGGTGATAAAAATGCAGTAGCTAAAGGATATAAAGATTCAGATTTACCTGATTACAAAGTATCATTTGTTAGAGAGTTAGATAAAAACACTTCAAAAGGAACAGAAAATATACTATCATTAGATAGAGATAATCTACTAGATGGAGAAATTAAAATTGCAGACAAACAAAAAATCAAACCTCAATATCAAAAAACATTAAAAGGTGGATTTAGATATATAAACATTGATAAAGAGTTGATGCAAAATGCAACATTATCTGTAAGATATCAAATTTTAGCACTAAACTTAGGTGAAATAGATAGAAAAATAGATACAGATAATATATATGACTCAAAAACAGCATACTATAAAGGATTAGTAAATAATGCTACAACATATGCACAAAGTGATGATAAATACTCATATGGTAAAGAAGTAGGTCCAGAATACTATGTAAATACTAATAAATCTCAATTAGATACAGCAGAATTATCTAAGACAAAAATTAAATCTATAGCAGACTTTGCAGATACAGGAACAGAAGTAAAATTAGATGATAAAGATAATGAAGAATGGCAAGCTGTAGACAAACCTGATTTAGCTGGATTAATCAGTGGAGTTAAAAACGAAAACGATGCTAAAAACGCAAAATACATTGATGGTAACGGAGAAGAATATATTAAAACATTAGAAAATAATGGTAATAAGAACTTATCTTCACACATCTTTGTATTAAAACAAGGACAATTAGAATTAACACCAGCAAAAGCATTACAAGATGGAAAAGATATCGCAGATAATAAATCAAAAGATATTAAAACAACTTGGAAAATAAGACTTGATAGAACAATATCTGATGGAACAGACTCAAGCCAATTAACATTTGAAAACTTAACAGAAATTTTAGGATATGAAACTGGAAATGGTAGACGAGATATATCAACACCAGGTAACCTATTATCAGAGTTAGATAGAGTAAATGGTAATGGTAATGGAGAAATTCCAGGAAATGGTAAAGAAATTAGAGAAAAAAATGTAGGATTCAAGAGAAGAGATGCTAACTTCTATAATAATATTGAAAATCAAGAAAGAAATTATATAGCGTCAGCTATTGAAGCAGATTCTGCAACAACAGAAATCGTTACATTATCACCACCTACAGGATTAGGTTCTAAAGAAAAAGCAATTAAAAATATAATAATTGGATTAAGTATAGCAGCAATAGTAGTATTAACTACAGCAATAGCAATATTCATTATTAAAAATAAAAAACAAAAAGAAGTACAAATATAATAATTAAAAACAATTAATTATATTAGTATGTAAACCTCAGAAGGTAGCGTAAAGCTACCTTTTTTTGTTTTATATTAGGTATAAATTATTATATAACAATAAAATTATATTCACTATGTTAAAATATAGTATTAGAAAGAAGCTATAAGAGAAGATGGATAAAACTTTTTAATATATTTCTGTCAAATATGTTTTAAATTTCTACAGTGGTAATAAAAGTGGTAAAATTATGTTATAGATATAATTACATAAATGTGATATAATACTTGAAAATATAGGTAGAGACAAATTATTAATTTATTTTCCAAAAGATTATTATATATTATGATTGAAAAAATATTTTAAATCAAGATTTAATGTTTGATGCCAAAATTTCTGCCAATATAATTACAAAAATAAATGCACGGTAGATGTTTATATAAAGTGAAAAGTGTTTGTACAACTTTATGAGTGTATAGACAATGATATATTGGAATTTATACTGAAGGAGGATATATAACATGAATAATGAAATAAAATTATTTGAAGGAAATAAAATACGTTCTTATTGGGACCACGAAAAAGAAGAGTGGTATTTTAGTATTGTTGACATTATAGGAGTTTTGACAGATAGTAAAAATCCAAGAAGATATTGGAGTGATCTTAAAAGAAAAATGAAAGTTGAAGAAGGTGCAATTCAACTGTACGAAAATATCGTACAGTTGAAATTGAAATCATCGGATGGAAAAATGCGTGAAACAGACACCTCTGATATGCAAGGGATATTTCGTATTATTCAGTCTGTTACATCTCCTAAAGCAGAGCCTTTTAAGATGTGGCTTGCAGAAGTTGGAAAAGAAAGAATTGACGAAACAATTGACCCTGAACTTACCATAGATAGAGCTTTAGTAACCTATCTAAAAAAAGGTTATACAAGAGAATGGATTAATCAAAGATTACAATCTATTCAGGTAAGAAAAGAACTTACAGACTCTTGGCAAGACCATGGAGTGACAGAAGGAAGAGAGTATGCGATTCTTACTAATGAAATTTCAAAAGCTTGGTCTGGAATGACCACAAGGCAGTATAAAGATTTAAAAGGTTTAAAAAAGGAAAACCTAAGAGATAATATGTCCACTACTGAACTTATATTAAATATGTTAGCTGAAACTGCTACAAAAGATATTGCAGAATCTACTAATCCACAAGGCTTGAAAGAAAATAAAAAAGTGGCTAAGCGTGGTGGAAATATTGCTGGGAATGCAAGAAAAGAAATAGAAGCAGAAACAGGAAAACCTGTAATTACATCAAAAAATGCAATTGATTTTGGAAAATTAATTGATGATGTTACAAAAACAATAGACAAAGTAGATAAAAACAATAACAATAACAAGTAATTAAAAACTTGAGTTTATTTAGTTTAATAAAGATAAAAAAATAAAAATATAATCAAGAATTTTAATTATAAACAAAAAGTTATTTGATACAGAAAACAACCAAATAAGAGTATTTCTACTTTTGAGTGGTCATTATTTTTATAAATGTTATAGTTAAACTTAATTTTTATAAATTTCTAATTGAATGGACCTTTTTGTCCTTTTTTGTTAAATAAAATTTAAAATATGAAAAATATGATATAATAATTAAAAGAATGATGTAACAGGAGAATATAATAATGCAAAAAACATTAAAAGAATTTAAAGAAATAGTAGAAATTCTTAAGTTGTTATCACATTTAGTTTGTTATGATGAAAGAAGTGAAGTTAAAATTGATAAAAATATAGATAGTATTAATAGTTATGAATATATTTTAAAGATATTAGAAAAAAATAACTATAATATGTATATATTAAATAGTTATGAAATTTGTAATATTATTAAAGAAATATTATCAAGATATGATAAAAAATATAATGATAGTGAATATTTAAAAATAGTTAGAACTACAACTTCATATAATTTAAAAACATCATATCTAAAAATTAAAATTATGAATAATTGGTATGTATTAGATTTTGCAAATTGTATTTATGAATTAAGGTTAAATACTAGACCGTTATTTTTCTTAGTAAATGATGATACTATGGAAAGATTTCAAAATATATTATATGATGAATTTTCTGTAGATGGATATAATCGTGAATGTATTAGTATATATAATTTTGAAAATGTTTTAGAAGAAAAATATCATTTTACTGAAACTAATATAAAAGAATCAACTTTTAGAAAAATGAGATATAGATATTTAAAATATAGTAATATTTATGAAAAAATATTATTACAACCATGGTACTATAGTAATAATATATATTTAAAATACATATTAAATATATTAAAAGAAAAAAGACTATATAATCCGAAAGATGTTATGAAAAATGAAATTGCATTAAAAGAAAAATTTAAAAATGTACCATATCCAGTAGTTAAAGAAGTATATTATGATATATTAGATTATATAGCATTACCAGAAGAAGAAAAGGAAAAATTAGAATATAATAGTGTATTTATAAGTTTTAAAGATTATAATAATGTAGATGAAAACATAGAAAATATATTAAAAGATAATAATAAAAAAGAACAGTTATTAAAATATATAGATAAAATAGCACATATACAGTTTAAAATCTATAGTGTTAATAATTATGTTTTAGGAATGCTAGATGATTTTAAAACAGATAGTAAAAATCGTAAAATAGATATAAATATATATATATATATATATAGAAAAACATGATCTTATACAAAATAATATTTATATTTTTGAAAAAGTTATAGAGGAAATAGATAAAATATATAATATAGTTAGTTTAGATGCAGATAAAATGTATAACAAATATAAAAATATATATAATTATACTTATGAATATTATTATATAATTAGCATATATAATTATATAACACATAATTATATATATGATGCCTCAGATTTAGAAGATTTTGAAGCAGAATTTCTATTAAGAGATAGATTTGCTTTAAAAATAAAAAGAGAAGAAAATGGATTAGATAGAATAATATATAATTATGGAACATGTGGTAGTTTTACTAATATAATTTCATCATTATTAGATAAAAAAGGAATAGAAAATGTGACAATCATTGGAACACTATATGGTTCTTGTCATGCTTGGAACCAAGTTAAAATAGGTGAGTTTTGGTATAACTTAGATTATATGTCAGATATGTATAATTTATATAATAATGTAGAGTTAAAATACTTTTTAGTTAGTGATAAAAAATTAACAAATTATATTATAGAATATAACTTAGGAAAAGGATGTATAAAAGATTTTGAAAAAATATATATAAATACAAATTCAAAAATTAAATATAATGAAATATATAATTTTAAAAAGTATAGTTATAAAAATAATATAAATTGTGATAACAATCAAAAGAAAGTAGATAAATTAATAAGAAGAAGAGAAGATAAATTATTGAAAACATACTATAGTGATATAAATTTAGAAGAGTTTTTATTTAAATCTAAAAATAACACTTTAGATGAAAGATATATTATACATATATCACAAAAAGAAATAAAAAGATTATTAAATATCAATAATAATATAGATGATATATATAATTTGTATGATTTAAATAAAGTTATAAATGTGTTAAAACAAAATATATATTATGTATCTAAAATAACTATAAATTTAAAATGGACAGAAGTTAATAATTTAAAAGATATACATAAGAAAAAAATAGAAGAAATAAGTAATATTATAAAAAATAATAATATATATACAGATACACCAAAATTATTAGTATTAGAATATAAGGATGATACTATAAGAATATATGATGAAAAACAAATATATTAAATCAAATAAAAGTATTAGTTATTTTCTAACTAATACTTTTTATTTTCTACTTTATTTTTATTATAACCTAATCTACTCTTTTTCTTTTTCTTTAATGTTTTTCTTTTTGTTTGTCAATTTAGCAATTCTTTTTAATGCATGTTTATGAAAATAGTTTGGAGTATTATATAGGTTTTCTACCATATTTGTTAAATATTGTTGTACATTATCATCAACAGTTTTAAGTCTCTTTCTTAAATCTGTTAATGCAGTAATTGTAAGTGTTAAATCTATAGAAATAACAGATATTAAAATTATAGGAATTAGATTAAGTAATGTATTTGGAAATGTATTTAATATGTTATTAAAAAAAGGTATTAATACTTTCATTATAATGATTGAACCAATTCCAAATAATACTGAGCTTGGTACACTTATTCTCCCATTAATATTAAGTGGTAAATAAGAATAGTCCCACCATCTAGCATGGAAAAGTTTTTCTAATATAAGAGATGTAGGATATTCTAAAATCATACTTACCAAAAATCCTACTATAAATATATTATACCATTCAAGATTTAATATTGTTCCTTTAGTAATTAAATCATAAATGTATAATCCAAAAATACCACCAAATCCATATATAGGACATATAGGTCCATATAAAAATCCCCTATTGGCCCATTTTTGTTGATTTAATGTACAATATATACTTTCCCATATCCATCCTAAAAGACTAAAAATAAAAAATAAGATTATATATCTATTCATAATGTATCCTTTCTTTAATTAGTATAACATTTTAAATATATAGTTTCAAATTTTTTAATTTTACCACTTTTATTATCATTTTTATTTGTTACTTTTACTGTTGTCATTTATAAAATACTTGATGATTAAAGGCTAAATTTGACAATTATGTATATTTGTAGTATTATATATACATATAGATTAATAAGTAAATTAAATAAAATAAAAAAACAATATTTTTTGTTTTTAAAATTTAGATGATAACTACTTTGGATTACCAGGCATTACCTCACTTTCTGTATCAAGTTGTATACAACTTGATAAAATAAATCCACTAAACAGCAGTATATATAAAAGGAGTTTTTCAAAGTAGTTTATTATATAAAACGGATGCTAATATTAGCATCTGTTTTCTTTTATATATAGAAAACCTCTAAATTTGACAAATATGCATATTTGTAGTATTATATATACATATAGATTAATAAGTAAATAAAATTAAATAAAATAAAAAAACAATGTTTTTGTTTTTAACAATTTAGATAATAACTACTTTGAGAATAGAAAACCTCCGGGGATTATATTATATACTAAAACATCCTTACATGTCCGAAAACGATTTCCCCGCAACTTGAATAGCGACTTGAAGTAGTTTATTATACAAAAACAGATGCTAATATTAGCATCTGTTTTCTTTTGCTTAAAATATCTTTTATTTATAATGGCTCTATACTTTTAATGGGGGTATAAATTTATCTAAAATATAAAAATTTAGATAAAAAAAGTGCATAAGTTAATAAATTGTAGTATCCTTAAAAAAAACCAATAGAAAGGACTACATTTTAACTTATGCAATATAATAATATAACAACTAGATAGAAAATGCAATAGTTTAAGATAATAAAATAAGAATTGTAAATGGCAACAATAAATGTAAAAGTTGACAAATATTAATATTTATGGTAATGTAATTATACGTAAAGTAAATATTAATTTAATAATGTAAAACAAACTAGAATATTGTTTGTTAAAATTTAGATAATAACTACTTTGAGAGGAAAAAAGAAAAAAGGAACATATATGTGCACAATATCTCCAAGTTAAGTTCAGTTAGTACAGCGAACTAATTAGTTAAAGTCAAAATTGGTGTGAGATAGTCTTGAAGTAGTTTATTATATAAAACGGATGCTAATATTAGCATCTGTTTTTTTATTTAATTTTAAATTTTATAAATTGACAATTAAAGTTAAATTTTAATGGAAAAAGATAGTAAAATATGATAAAATATATAAGATTAAAGAAGAAATAGGAGAAAATAGATGTTTGAAAAATTAGAAGCGGTAGAAAAAAAGTTTGAAGAGTTAAATTTAAAACTTACAGACCCTGAAGTAACTTCAAATGGGAAATTATATTCACAATATGCAAAAGAATATAGTGAATTAACAGAAGTGGTTTTAAAATATAGGGAATTTAAAAAGTATGAAGAACAGAAAAAAGAAGCTTTAGAACTTTTAAAAGATCCAGAAATGAAAGAATTAGCACAAGCAGAATTAGAAGAAGCAAAAGAAAAATTACCAATAATAGAGGAAGAATTAAAAATATTATTAATTCCTAAAGATCCTAATGATGATAAAAATATAATATGCGAAATTAGAGCAGGGGCAGGTGGAGAAGAAGCTGCATTATTTGCAGGAGTATTATTTAGAATGTATTCAATGTATGCAGAAAAGAAACGTTGGAAGTTAGAAATTTTAAATGAAAATGAAACAGGTATAGGTGGATTTAAAGAAATAACTTTTATGGTTACAGGAAAAGGTGCATATAGTAGGTTTAAGTTTGAAAGTGGTATACATAGAGTTCAAAGAGTACCAGAAACAGAAAGCAGTGGTAGAATTCATACATCTGCAGCTTCAGTAGCAGTATTACCAGAAATGGAAGAAGTAGAATTAGATATTAATCCAGCAGATATTAAAATGGATGTATTTAGAAGTAGTGGAGCAGGTGGACAACATGTAAATAAGACTTCATCAGCCGTAAGGTTAACACATATTCCTACAGGTATTGTAGTTGAATGTCAAAATGAAAGGTCTCAATTACAAAATAGAGAATTTGCAATGAAAATGTTAATGACAAAATTGTATGAAATGGAACAAGAAAAGCAAAATAAGGAGCTTGCTTCTGAAAGAAAAAGTCAAGTAGGTTCAGGAGATAGAAGCGAAAAAATTAGAACATACAATTATCCACAAGGAAGAATTACAGACCATAGAATAGGTAAAAACATATATCAATTTGACAATTTTTTAAATGGGGATATTGATGAATTAGTAGATGAATTAATAGCGATAGATAGAGCAGAAAAATTAAAAGACTAAAAGTTAAAAATGAGGTGTGAAATGCTAAAAGATTTAAATAATGAACAAAGAGAAGCAGTAATGGAAACTGATAAACCTGTGCTTGTTATAGCAGGAGCAGGAAGTGGTAAAACTAAAGTACTTACAACTAAAATTGCATATTTAATACAAGAAAAAGGATTAGCACCTTGGAATATTTTAGCAATAACTTTTACAAACAAAGCTGCAAGTGAGATGAAAGAAAGAGTTGAAAAGATTGTACCTGTAAATGCAAAAGATGTATGGGTTGGAACTTTTCATTCAATTTGTGTAAAGATTTTAAGAAGACATATACCTAAAATAGGGTATACTTCAGATTTTACAATATATGATACACAAGAACAAAAAACCTTAATTAAACAAATATTACAAGTATTAGATATTGATAGTAAAAGCTATAATGAAAAATATTTTCAAAATAAAATATCTAACGCAAAAAATAGAATGCTAACTCCAGAAAATTATTTAATTCATGAATCAGGATATAATGCAGAAATGATTCAAAAAGTATTTAATGTATATCAAAAAAGATTAAAAGAAAATAATGCAATAGATTTTGATGACATTATTAATCTAACGATAGATATATTAGAAACAGATAAAGAAGTGCTAAACTATTATGCAGATAAGTTTAAATATGTATTAGTAGATGAGTATCAAGATACTAATATGGCACAATTTAACTTAATTAAATTATTTACAAGTAAGCATAAACAAATTACTGTAGTTGGAGATAATGATCAAGGTATTTATTCATTTAGAGGAGCGAATATTAGAAATATTTTAGAATTTGAACAAGATTTTAAAGATGCAAGAGTAATTAAATTAGAACAAAATTATAGGTCTACACAAAAAATATTAGAAGTAGCTAATGCAGTTATAAGTAATAATCCAACTAAATATGATAAAAAACTATGGACTAATCAAAAAGAGGGAGAAAAGGTTCATGTTGTAGGAGTAAAAAATCATTTTAGTGAAGCTAGATTTGTAACAGAAAAAATTGAAGAATTAATAAATGAATATGGATATAAATTTAGTGATTTTGCAATATTATATAGAATGAATACATTATCAAGAACAGTTGAAGAAAGTTTACTTAGAGCACAAATGCCATATAAGATTATAGGTGGATTTAAATTTTATGAAAGAAAAGAAATTAGAGATGTAATCGCATATTTGAGATTAATTCAAAATCCATTTGATAATGTAGCTTTTTCAAGAGTAATAAATGAACCTAAAAGAGGTATTGGAGCAACAAGTATTGTAAAAATGAATGATATATCTATAAACAATGGGATATCAATGTTAGATATTATAAAAAATGCAGATGAATATGGACTTGGAAGAATTAAATTAAAGGCACAAAAATTTGTAGAATTAATAGAAAGATTGTCAGTAAATAAAGATAGAATGTCATTAACTGAAATATATAATGATGTTTTAGAAAATTCAGGATATATAAAAGAGTTAGAAAGTTTAAAAAACAAGGATCCACAAGCAGAAAATAGGCTAGAAAATATAAACGAATTATATAACGTTATTTCAGAGTTTGAAGAATCAAATGAAGAAATAGAACAACCAACACTTGAAGAATTTTTAGAACAATTATCTCTTTCAAGTGATTCAGATGAACTTGAATCACAAAATCAAATTTCATTAATGACTATACATACATCAAAAGGACTTGAATATCCTGTAGTATTTTTGATAGGGTTAGAAGAAGGAATATTCCCATCTGAAAAATCTAAACAAGAAGACGGGCTTGAAGAAGAGAGAAGATTATGTTATGTTGGTATAACTAGAGCTAAAAAACATCTATATATAACACATGCAAAAGAAAGAACATCATTTGGTAAGACAGTAACACAAACAGAATCCTGTTTTTTAAATGAAATTCCAGATGAATTAGTTGTTAAAAATTATGATAATTATATAGGAAGTTTTGATTATTATAATAATTATAATAAATATAATCCTAGAGAAGAAAAAAAGAATAAAGGAATCTCATTTATAGGTATGGGTTCACCAAATATAGGGAATGAAGATTATACATATAATATGGGATATAGTAAAGAAAAAACAAATACAGAAGAAAAACATCAATATATAGATGCAAAAGAATTTTTAAATAACCTAATGAATAATTATAATCAAAATACATCAAATAATGAATCAAAACAAAAATTTAATGTAGGAGAAAATATAGTTCATAAAAAATTAGGTAAAGGTAAAATAATAAATATTATAGAAGAATCAAAAACAGATAATGAAATGCGAAGAATTTTAGTAATAGATTTTAAAGAACAAGGAATTAAAAAATTATTAGAATCTGTAGCACCTATAACAAAAATAGAATAATAATATTAAAAATATAACATAAATAAAAATATAATAAAATATAATAATAGAAAGGATGTAATATGCTTACAGTAACAGGAGTATCATTAAGATTTGGATCAAGAGTATTATTTGAAGATGTTAACTTACAATTTAAAAAAGGTCATTGCTATGGTGTAATTGGAGCAAATGGAGCTGGAAAATCAACATTTTTAAAGATACTTTCAGGAGAAATTGAACCAAACAAAGGGGACATATCTTTAAATAAGGGAGAAAGAATGTCTGTATTAAGCCAAGACCATTTTGCTTATGAAGAATTTAATGTAATAGATGTAGTACTTATGGGAAATAAAGAATTATATGATATTATAAAAGAAAAAGAAGAAATATATTCAAAAGCAGACTTTACAGAAGAAGATGGAATGAGGGCAGCTAAATTAGAAGAAAGATTTTTAGAGTTAGATGGATGGGATGCTGAAACAAACGCAACTAAACTACTTACAGGACTAGGAATTACAGAAAAACAATTATATTTAAAAATGTCAGAGTTAGACCCTAAAGAAAAAGTAAAAGTATTACTTGCAAAAGCATTATTTGGAAATCCAGATGTATTATTACTAGACGAGCCTACTAACGATTTAGATATTGATTCAATTAATTGGTTGCAAGACTTTTTAATTGATTATGAAAATACAGTAATAGTAGTTTCGCATGATAGATATTTTTTAAATACGGTTTGTACAAATATAGCTGATGTAGATTATGGTAAAATTAAAATATATCCAGGAAATTATGATTTTTGGTATCAATCAAATCAGTTATTACAAAAACAAATGAGAGATTCAAATAAGAAGAAAGAAGAAAAAATTAAAGAATTAAAAGACTTTATCTCAAGGTTTGGAGCTTCACAAAGAGCTAAACAAGCAACATCAAGAAAGAAAACATTAGAAAAAATAGAACTTGAAGAAATAGTTGCATCAAATAGGAGATATCCATATATAGATTTTAAAGAAGATAGACCAGCAGGAAAAGAAGTATTAAAAGTTAGTCATATTTGGAAAGAAGATGGAGAATCAAGTCTAAAAGATATAGCTTTTGATGTCAAAAATGGAGATAAAATATTATTCTTATCAGATAATCAAAATAAGATAACAAACCTATTTAATATTTTATCTGGTGATACAACTCCAGATAAAGGATATATAGAATATGGAAAAACTATAACACATACATATTTACCAAAAGAAAATGCAAAATATTTTACAGACCAATTAAATTTAGTAGATTGGTTAAGACAATATTCAAAAGATCCTGACGAAACATATATTAGAAGTTTTTTAGGTCGTATGTTGTTTTCAGGAGAAGAAGCTTTAAAAAAATCAAATGTAATATCAGGTGGTGAAAAAGTAAGATGTATGTTATCTAAAATGATGTTATCAGGAGCAAATCTACTTATATTAGATGAACCAACAAACCATTTAGATATGGAAAGTATAACAACATTAAATACAGCACTAGAAAAATTTACAGGTATAGTATTATTTACAACACATGACCATGAATTAGCACAAACAGTAGCTAACAAAATTATTGATATTAGAGAAGATAAAGTAATAATTAGAGATTGTACATATGATGAATATCTAGAAGAACAAAAAAATAATAAAAAATAATAAAAAATGATATAATGATAGATAAAAGATAATATAAATATTACAAAAGAAAATAAATTTTAATTATGTATTGACATATTAATTAATTATTGATATTAAAATAATAGTACTAACAATTTATAACAAATTTGAAATTATAAATAAAATGTATTGAAAAAAAATATTTAATTAAATATAATTAATTAAATACAATATATAGGAGGAAAAAGGTGAAGACAGAACAAATATTTGAAAAAGTTAGAACAATAATAGTAGAACAATTAGGAGTAGAAGAAGAAACAGTAAAACCAGATTCTGAATTTTTAGATGATTTAGGAGCAGATTCTTAGATATAGTAGAATTTATTATGGCTTTAGAAGAAGAATATGGACTAGAAATTCCAGATGAAGATGTAGAAAAAATAGTAACAGTTAATGATATAGTAGAATATATTTCAGAAAATATATAATAGATATCAAGAAAAGAGGTATATATGGTAATAGCAATAATAGCAGTAGTATTAGTATTACTAGTACTATTTGTGATAGGAACATATAATAAACTACAAAAATTAAAAATTAGATCAGAAAAAGCATGGCGCGATATAGATATTCAATTACAAAGAAGATTTGATTTAATACCAAATTTAGTAAATACAGTAAAAGGATATGCAAAACACGAAGCTGAAACTTTAGAAAAAGTAATTTCTATGAGAAATCAATTTGCAAATATTGCAAAAGATAATATTAAAGAAAAAGCAAATTTAAATGAACAAGTAACTCAACAATTAAGAGGAGTTATGGTTCAACTTGAAGCATACCCAGAATTAAAAGCAAATGCAAACTTTGCAAAATTAATGGATGAATTATCAAATACAGAAAACAAAATATCATACTCAAGACAATTCTATAATGATGCTACTGCAAGATATAATACTCAAATCGCATTATTCCCTTCAAACATTTTCGCTTCAATGTTTAATTTTACAGAAAGACAATTATTTGAAGTTGAAAATCAAGAAGCAAGACAAAATGTTAAGGTAGAATTTTAATGTATTATGAAAATGTAGAAAAAAATAAAAAGCTTACAGCCTTAATAATATTTCTTTATGGGCTTGTATTGCTTTTTGTTGCATATATGGTAGGTTTAAATACTAATTTAGGTAATGTAGGTACATTAATGCTTATGGTATTTGCATTAATATTAACATATGTAAACTATAAGACATCACATAAATTAGTACTTGCATCAGTAGGTGCAAAAAAAGCAGATGAAAACTATTATAATATACAAGAAATGGTAAATGCTCTTGCAATAGCAGCAGGAACTACTCCACCAAAACTATATATAATGGAATCAGAACAAATGAATGCTTTTGCAACTGGTTTAAAAAGAGAAGATGCAGTAATTTGTTTAACTACAGGAATAATCAATGGTTTAGAAAAATCAGAATTAGAAGCAGTAATTGCACATGAACTTACACATATATTAAATTTTGATATTAGAGTAACAGCAGTACTTGCAGGAATGGTAGGAGCTATAGCATTAATAGGAAATGTTGTTTTAAGATGGGGTTCTTTTAATTCAAAAAAAGAAAAAGGTGGAGAAATATTATGGATAGTAACTTTAGTATTTTTAATTTTAGCACCAATAATATCAACAATTATTCAAATGTTAGTATCAAGAACAAGAGAATATATGGCAGATGCAGGAGCAGTAGGATTAACTAGAAATCCAGATGCTTTAAAATCAGCATTAATAAAGATATCTTCAGGAGATCAAAAAATAGGAGATGAAGATGCCTATACAGTAGCTTCAATATTTATAGAAGAACCTGATGTAAATAAAAGAAGAAAAAATGATAAATCATCAATTTTTGATAGTCACCCATCATTAGCAGAAAGAATAAATGCTATAGACCAATTAATATAGTGAGTATAAGTAGAATATAACAAATATAATAACTATAATAAAAAATAGATATAATAAAAACAGAAAAAATAAAAAATAAAATAAAAAAAGATATTGAAATAATATCTTTTTTATTTATATGGTGGATCATCACAGATTCGAACTGTGGACCTTGGCATTAAGAGTGCCCTGCTCTACCAACTAAGCTAATGATCCATTACTAATATAATAATAATACTTTTATGATAAAAAATCAATAGTAAAAATACTTTTTTGTACTTTACTATTGATTTTTAACATATTAATATATATCTTTTTTTAAGTTATTATCTTTCTAAATCATCCTCTACTTCTTGTTCATCTCTGTTTTGCTTATTATTTCTATACTTATTATTAATTTCAGAAACATCAATATGATTTTTATCCTTATTATCAATATAGTCATCAATATTTTTTTGTAGTTTTTCATCAAAGAATTCAGATAATTCATCTCTAGATAATTCATTATCTTTTTCTACAAGCTCTTTATAATATTCTTTATCCTTTATATCTAGATTTTCAGTTGTAGGTTCTTGCTCTTGTTCTTGCTCAGTATTCTCTTTTTCTTGTTCAACTGTATCTTCTGTTCTTATTATTCTGTTTCCAAAATCTCTAAATTTTTCTTTTAATTTTTGTAATAAAGTTTTTCTTTTAGGTTGTATTGAATTTTGTTTTTTATCTAAATCTTCATCTTCTTCAATATCTTCTAAATCATCATCTATAATATCTTTATCATTTTTATTTTTAAATAATAGATTAAATAAAGAAAATTTCTTTTTAGTATTTGTTACATCTTCGTTTTGATTGTTAGTTGTTTGCTGGTTTTGTGCTTCAACATCATTTATATCACTGTTATCAGTAATTATATCCTCTACTTTAACATCTTCATTGTTTTCTAATTTTGGTTCGCTATCTTTATCTTTATCTTTTTCTGCATCTTTATCTTTATCTTGATTATGAAAATCAATCTTAGCATCCCTATATTCATTTAAATCTGAACGTAGTTTTTGTTTTTCTAGAGCTAAATCTTCTTGAAGTTTTAAACTTTTCATTAATTTATCTTGTTCTAATTCTTTCCTATTTTCTAAGACATCAGGCATAAAATCTGCAAGTTCAGCAATATACTTATTTCTTTCACCTTCTAGAATTTTAAGTTTATTAAGAGTTTTGTTATTGTTTTTACCTGAATTTAATAATTTTTCATATTCATTATTTTTTCTAATATATGCCAAATACATTGGTCTAAATATATCATTTCTAGCTTTATCAGCTAAGTTAATATTTTCTTTACCATATATTGATAAAATTTTAGTAGTATTTTCAAATTTTTGTTCTTCTTGAGTACAGAAATTGAATTTTAATTCATCTAATTTATCTATTTCTGCTTGGTATTTTTCTTCTTTTTTGTGTTCTTGTTCTAATGTAATATCTATATATTTCTTATTATTTTCAGGGTTTTTAAGTATTTCTAACTTATTATCTTCAATTTTCTTATTTAAAGTTTCAAAATTTTTAGTACATTTTTTTCTTTTTTTATCTAAATTATTTAATTCATCTAATTTATCTTGAATGTATAGTTTTGGAGAAGAACACATTATTTCAAATTGATCTTTTGATATTGTATCTTTTGATTTTTGTTGTAGTTCATCTAATTTTAAATTTTGTTCTTCAATATCTAAAGAATTATCACTAAAAATTTCATTAAAGTATTCTTCAATATTTTCAAAATCCTCAATATTTTTAATTATTGTTTTTAATTCAATATTTATATTATTAATATCATCTTTTATTTTATTTATATTTTCTAAATGCTTTTTTTGTTGCTCAACTATTTTATTCATTTTATTTCCTTTCATCGTTTAAATTAATTATTAGTTATGTTTAGTTAAAAGTTCATTCAATTTTTGTTTTTGAATATCAATTTGTAGTTCTAACATATCCAATTTGTATTTACAATCATCTAATTCTGTTTCTATTATATGAATATTATTTAAACTTTGTTTTTCTTCAGCACTTAATTCAGAAATATTTTTTAAATTAGTTGCATTATCATTTGTATTTTCTAAACTATTCATAAATCCTCCATGTGTATTAAACATATTATTATTAAATATATATTTTTTTTAATATATTTTAATATATTTTAATATTTTTTTAATATGTTTATCTTTATATATTGTGTTAATTTTTATTATATTTTATCATTAAGTATACTAAAAAAGCAATCTACATAATTGTAATTTTAATACTATTGTTATATACTTAAAAATAATATATTGAGTAAAAAGGTATAAATATGAAAGAAAAAGAAGAAATAATATTAGAAATATTAAAAGATGTATTTGAATTAAATGAGAGTTTAAATACTAATCAAAAGATATTAAAGATTGTTTTAAGTAGTCCCAAAATTCGTAATACTAGTAATTGTTTTGAAAAAGTTATATTAGAAGTATTTAATGATAATGTATATATAAGTAAGTATACGGAAAAACAGGTATTTAATGAAAATATTGTATATAGCTATAATATGTTATATAATTTTTTTAAAGCAAATGACTATAATATGTTAAATTTTAAACAGATAAATATATTTACTGTATTTAATAATTCATCTGGAAATATTTTTTATGAAAAAAGAATATTGATATCTAAAAAGTTTAAAATGAATATCTTAAAAAAACAGATTTTAAGTCAAAATACAATAGATAAATTAGAAAAAATATTAAATTCAACTACTCAAGACAATGAAAAAAATTATCTGTTAAAAAAAGAAAAAGATATTGTATATAATATACCTGCACTTATTGATATTGGTGTAGTAAATGAAAAATATGAAATAGTTAAATCTAAAAATGCAAAATTTAAACAAATAAATAGGTTTTTAGAAATAATATATGATAGTGTAAAAAAAATTTTAGATAAAAGAAAAATTGAAGATAAAGAAAACCCTATAAATATTGTAGATTTTGGATGTGGAAAATCATATTTAACATTTGTAATATATCATTATTTAAAAGAAATAGCTAAGATTAATGTGAAAATAATTGGGTTGGATTTAAAAGCAGATGTAATTAAAAATTGTAATGATATATCCAATAAATATAATTATACTGATTTAAATTTTTATGTTGGAGATATACAAAATGCTAAAGTTATGAAAGATGTTGATATTATAATTTCATTACATGCTTGTAATACTGCAACAGATTTTTCAATAATTAATGGTGTAAATTGGGGAGCTAAAGCAATACTTGCAATTCCTTGTTGTCATCACGAATTAAACAAAAAAATTAATCCAATTAATCTAAAAATACTTTCAAGATATGGATTGATACAAGAAAGAATATCTGCATTATTAACAGATGCTATAAGGGCAAATGCTTTAATATATAATGGATATAGTGTTAAAATTTTAGAGTTTGTAGACATGGAACATACTCCTAAAAATATATTAATTAAAGCAGAAAAGACTAATATTTCAAAGAAAGATAAAGAAAAAGCATTAAATGAGATTAAAACTATAAAAGATGAACTTAATACAGAATTAGAAATATTTAAAATATTAAAAAATATATAAATTGGAGGATATAATGGAAAAACGTAAAAACTATATATCATGGGATGAATATTTTATGGCAATAGCTATTCTGAGTGCTAAAAGAAGTAAAGATCCAAAAACACAAGTAGGAGCTTGTATAGTTGGTAAAGATAATCGTATTTTATCATTAGGATATAATGGATTGCCAATAGGTATGGATGATAATAATATATCATGGGATAGAGAAGGAGCTTTTCAAAATACTAAATATCCATATATTTGTCACGCAGAACTAAATGCTATTTTAAATTATAGGGGGAGTAGAAAAGATTTTGAAAATTCTACAATATATGTAACATTATTTCCTTGTAATGAATGTGCAAAAGCGATTATACAATCAGGTATATCTAAGATAATATATTTAAAAGATAAATATGCTGATACAGAGGTTGTAAAAGTAAGTAAAAAGATGTTTGATGAAACAAATGTAGAATATGTAGAATTTAATAAATCAATTGATGAGATATTATTAGATTTTAATTAATAGAATTTATATATGGAGATAAATTATGGAAAGTTTAGAAAATACAGATAATGAAAAATATAAAAATGAAATAAGTAAAAAAAATAAAACAAGGAAAAGAATTATGATTATAATATTAATTGCTATTTTAATAGTATCAATATTATTACTATTTATAGGAAATTACTTTTTTAATTTTGCTTTAAATACAAAGGTAGATAAATCTAAGGTATTTAATGCTAATAAAGGCGGGGTTAAAAATGAGAAACTAGAAGAAGATAAAATATGGTTTGATAAAGTTGGTAAAAATGTAAAGGTATATTCATTTCAAAACTTAGGATTAAATGGTAGTGTATTTTATGCTAATAATTCAGGTAATAATAATGTTAAAAATAAAAATAATTGGGTTATTGTATTACATGGATATAATGGAGAGTCAAGAAAAATGGCAACATATGTAAAAAAACTAGTTGCAGAAGGATATAATGTACTTGCTCCAGATTTAATAGCACATGGAAAAAGTGAAGGTAATACAATTTCTATGGGAGGTTTTGATAGTAAGGATTTAGTTAATTGGATAGGATATTTAAATTCTACTGAAAAAGCTAATAAAATTGTTATATATGGTGTTAGTATGGGTGCTGCAACAGTATTAAATACATTAGATGAAAACTTACCTGAAAATGTATGTGGGTATATAGAAGATAGTGGATATTTAAATTTAAAACAACAATTTGCATATCAACTTAAAAAAATGTATAAATTACCATCTTTTCCGATAATAGATGCTTCAAGCATTGTTACTAAAATACGTGCAGGATACTATTTTAATGATGTAGATGCAAAAAAAGGACTTGCAAACACTAAACTTTATGGATTATTAATTCATGGAACAGAAGATACATTTGTACCATTTAATAATATAAATGAAATAGAGCAAATATTAAAAAATAATAATAGAAAATATAAAAAGCAAATATTTGAAGGAACAAAGCATTGTGAAGCACAAAATGTGTATGAAACACAATATTGGAATACGATTACAGAATATTTAAAAGAAGTTTTTAAATAATAAATAGGGGATGAGAAATGAATAAAATATTATTAATAGATGGAAATAGTATAATAAATAGGGCGTTTTATGCAACTATGAATATACTTTTAAGGTCTCCAAGTGGAATATATACAAATGGAATATATGGATTTTTAAATATACTATTTTCCCAAATAGAAGAAGAAAATCCAACACATATAGCTGTCGCTTTTGACTTAAAGGCACCTACCAAAAGACATGAAATGTATTTGGAATATAAGGCTGGAAGACACAAAATGCCTACAGAGCTTACAGAACAATTTCCGTATCTAAAGCAGATATTAAGAGCGATGAATATATCAGTTTTAGAAAATCCAGGAGACGAAGCAGATGATATATTAGGTAGTATAGCTAAACAATTTTCTAAGAATGTTGATGAATCAGATATACAAATATGTATATTAACAGGAGATAGAGACTATTTTCAATTAGTTGATAAAAAAATATATATTAAATATCCAAAAACATATAAAGGGAAAACAGAATATTTAATATATAATGAAGAAAAGATTAACGAAGAATATGGCTTGCATCCTATAGAATTAATAGAAGTTAAAGGACTTATGGGAGATTCTTCAGATAATATTCCTGGTGTAAAAGGGGTTGGAGAAAAAACTGCAATTAAATTAATTAAAGACTATAAGACTATAGAAGGAATATATAAGGGGATTGATGAAAAGACAACGAATATTAAAGGAGCTACACTTGATAAATTAATAACTGATAGAGAAATGGCATTTCTTTCTAAACAATTAGGGGAAATTAATATAAATATTAATTTAGAAGAAGTATTTAATTTGAAGTTGGATAATATTAAATATATTAATTGGAAAAATATAGAAGTATATAATATATTTAAAGAATTAAATTTAAAATCATTAATTCAAAAATATGATTTAGAAAATGTAGGAAGTAATAATATAACAACTTTAGAAGAAAAGTCTGAATCTGAAAAGAAAAAACTTGCAAAATTGAATAAATTAAATGTATCAGAAATATATAATGAGACAATAGTAAAATCAGATGTAGAAATCTTAAAAAAATATTTATACAGAATTAAAGAAGAAAAATTAGTAAATAATACAGGACTATATGTATATTCATATATAGAGAGTAATACAGAAAAAATATATAATCAATTTAAAACTCAAATAGAACATATAGAAAAAAATAATGTAGTAAATGTAGGAACTATAAATAATCTAGACAACTTTATAACAGATAATTGTATATATATATCATATATGTATCAAAAATATATATTACCTACAACAACAATAGATGGTAAAAATATTACTAAACAAGTATTAGAAAAAGAAAATACAAAATTAGATAAATATATATTAGATATTTTTTTTAGAGATAATAAGTTTAGAGAAGATGAACTAATTCAAAAATATTATAGTAGTATTTCAAAACAAGAATCAAAATATATTAGCATTTTAATAAACTACATGAATAAAACATATATTTATACATATGATATAGATAAGATAAAAAATGTATTAATATCAAAAAATATACCTAAAGTAGCACATGGATTTAAGAAATTTAAAGTAGAAGCACTTGAAAATGATTATGATATAGCAGGGATATATTATGATACTAAAATAGCAAATTATTTATTAGATAGTTCTTTAAATCAATATGACATTATAAATACATGTAAAAGAATGTTTAATTTAGATATAGAAGACCTTATATCAAACAATATATATTTTAGAAATTATTATGATATAGAAATAAAACAAGATAAAAAAGATGTATTAAAATTAAGAAAAATATTAGAAAGTTTAGACATATTAAAAGATATAGAACCAAAAGAAGTTTTAGAAAATTGTAATTTTTTAGATGACTATTATGGTAAAGAATTATCTACTACAAAGAAAAATGATAAAAAAGAAAGTTTTAAAACAGAAAACGAAGATATAATTTTAAATATATTAGATGTTATTTCCAAAATAATAGGAAATGTAAAAGATGAAATAGAAATAAATAAAAAAAATAAGTTTTTAGAATTATTAAAAAAAGAATTAACTGAGAATCAATTATTTAATAATATTAATAATATTTCAGTAACAAAGAAAGTTTTAGAAATAGAAGATATAGAAAAATATTTTAAAGAATTAGAATTTAATATAATTAAAAAGAAGAAAGAACAAATATTAGATATATTAAATATATTATTTAGGAATTTTAAAATTAAACAAAGAAAATTAGAATTAGAAAGAGAAAAAAATATATTACCATTAATAATATATTTTGAATATTTAAAAACAAAAGAAGAACTAAAAAGAATATCTGCAGAAAAACTATTTAGAGATATAGAAATGAAAACAGTAGAATTACTAGCAGAACTACAATATAATGGGATGTATTTAGATAGTACTTATTTAAATAAATTAATGGAAAGACTACAACTTAAGATAGATGAAAAAGAAAAGCAAATTATGAGTTATTCATTAAATGAAATTAATATTAATTCACATAAACAATTAGGAGTATTACTATATGAAGAATTAAAATTACCTGTAATTAAGAAAAACAAAACAGGATATGCAACAGATGTGGATACATTAAAAAAATTACAAGATAAGCATGAAATAATCTCACATATATTAGAATATAGGGAGCTTAACAAATTAAAATCAACATATGGACAATCATTAATTGATATGATAAATATTAAGACAAATAGGATACATTCAAACTTTCATCAAACAATAACTGCAACAGGAAGAATTAGTAGTCAAGAACCTAATTTACAAAATATACCAATAAAAACAGAATTAGGGCAAGAAATAAGAAGGGCATTTATTCCTAAAAAAGGATATATATATTTAGATGCAGATTATTCACAAATAGAACTTAGAATTCTAGCAGATATGTCAGGTGATGAAATGATGCAAAAAGCATTTAAAGAAAAGAAAGATATTCATAAATCAACAGCAAGTAATATCTTTAATATTCCTGAAGAAAATGTAACAAAAGAGATAAGGAGCTATGCAAAAGCTGTTAATTTTGGTATAATATATGGGATGAGTGACTACGGATTATCAGAAGTAACAGGTATTTCAGTAAAAGAAGCCAAAGAATATATTAAGAAGTATTTAGAATATTATTCTAAAGTATCAGAATATATGGATTCATTAAAACAAAAAGCTAAATCAGATGGATTTGTAGAAACAAAATATCTAAGAAGAAGATATACACCACAAGCTCAATCACCAAATTATCTATTAAGACAACATGGTTATAGAGTGGCTATGAATGCACCAATTCAAGGAACTGCTGCAGACATAATGAAAATAGCTATATATAATGTATATAAGAAACTTAAAGAAGAAAATTTAGAAAGCAAGGTTGTATTACAAGTACATGATGAAATAATAATAGAAACAAAAGAAGAAGAACAAGAGATAGTAGAAAAAATACTAAAAACAGAAATGGAAAATGCAGCTAAATTATCAGTAGATTTAGAAGTAGAAGTTGGAAAAGGTATTAATTGGCAAGATGCTAAAATATAAATAAAAGAGGTGAAAAATGGAAAAAGAAACAAAAGGAAAATCAAAAGAAGAAATTAAAACTGATGTAAAAGAAGTAAAAGAAACTAAGAAAGTAGAAGACAAAAATACAACTAAAGCATCAAAAAAAGAAACAGATAAAGTTGTTTCAAAAGAAAAAAATGCTAAAAAATCAGATGCAAAAGTAAAAGCAGAAGTAAAAGAAAAATTAGATAAAGATACAAAAAAAGCTAAAGAAACTGATAAAACAAAAGAAAATAAAAAAGAATCAAATAAAACAACAAAAAAAGATAAAAATACAGATAAAGTAGAAGATAAAAAGAATTCTAAAAATGATTCAAAAGAAAATACAAGTATATATAATAAGAGAAGAATAATATATATATTAGTAGGAGTAATCTTAATATTAATAGCAGTATTAATGTATAGTAATTTAATTACATTTGGGAATAATCCAAAAGCAACTGTAAATAATTATTTTAGATTATTAAAAGAAGATCCACAAACAGCACTTAGAAAATATGGAGAATCAGAATTTGAAAAGAAATTAAAGAAAGAAAGATTAAAATATTTAGAATATAAGGTGCTTTCAGAAAGAAAAACAAATAAAAAATCAGAAAGTAATATAAATTCAACAGTATATGAAGTAGAAATAGAAATAAAAAATACTTCACCTAGAACAGTATATGAAAAAACTAAAAAACAAATGCAAAACTTCAAATTTAAAGAAGGAACAAAAGAATACAAAAAAGAATTTCTAAAACAATATACTAAAATAAATAAAGAAGAAAGTAAAAAAATGAAAACTATAAAAAATAAAATATATGTAGTAAAAGACACATTAAGTTCAAAATATATTTTAGTAGACGATATAGAAAAATAATAAATATATAAATTAACAGACCTAGATATTATGATAATACTATTTAATAATTTAGGTCTGTTATTTTAATTTTAAAATTAGAATTAAGTTTAATTTAATATAACTTTACAATAAAACAATAGTCATAAAATGTTATAAAAACTACTTATTATACAAAAATAATACAAAATAATTAAAAATAATGTACAAAATAAAAAGTTATCCACATAGTTATCCACATTATCCACATTTTTATGGTAAACTAATCAAAAAATAATAATAAAATAAAAATTCATTGATATTTAAGAAAATATAGACGGTTATAAAAAATATAACTTAAATATTAGCATTATTTTATAAAAAATATGTATGATTATTTGCAAATTAAATTCTTTTTGAATTACATAAAATTAAATTAAAAATATTTTTTTATCATGATTTGAAAAAATTGTTTATAAAAAATATATATATTTTAAAAAATAAATAGTGAGAAAAAATAAATTAAATACAATACAATTAAATTAAATAGTAATTATAAATCAAGGTAAAGTAAAATAAAATCAAAATAAAAAGGAATAAAAGTAGGATGAAAAATAAAAAAGATACAAATATTTGTATCTTTAATTGGCAGGAGTGGAAAGAATCGAACTCTCATCAAAGGTTTTGGAGACCCCTATTCTACCATTGAACTACACTCCTATGATATAGAAATTATAACATAGATATATATAATATGCAATATATTGAAAAGATTTTATTATGGAAAAATGTAGAAAGCTTAAAAACATTTGTAAAATAAAATATTTTTTTGTTGTAATATTGAAATGATAAATGAATATGATATAATATGATTAATATAGAAGATGAGGGAATGATGGGATTTAAAGATTATTATAAGATATTAGGACTTACAAGTGTTAAAATAAGTCAAGAAGAGATTAAAAATGCATATAGATTACAAGCTAAAAAATATCATCCAGATTTAAACACGAATAATTCAGCAGAAATAATAAAGGATATAAATGAAGCGTATAAAGTGTTATCAAATCTAGAAAAAAAGAAAAAATATGATAAACTTTGGATAAACTATATTGGAAAATCAAAAAAAGAAAATATAACTTATTCTAATGACTTAAAAATAAAAAGTATTAGAGAAGAACTTAAAAAAATATTTTTTGGTACAAATTTTAAATTAATAAATGTATTTAAAAATTTTGGAAAGTCAAAGAAAGAAAGTTCTAAAAATACATTAACAGAAACTATTATCTTAACGATAACAATAGAAGAAGCATATAATGGTACAGAAAAAATAATCAAATATAATAATAAAGAATATAATATTAAGATTCCTAAAAATTCTAAACAAAGAGATTTAGTAATAATTAAAAATCTAAAAAATAAAGAAGATGAAAATACTTCTAAAACATTAATATTAGAATTAAATATAGCCCCTATAAATAATTTAAAATTAAATGGTTTAGATATTATAGATGTATTAGAATTATCACCAGAAGAAGCTGTTTTAGGTACAAATATAGAATATAAGTTTATGAATGAAACTTTATCAATAAAAATTCCTAAATGTTGTCAAAATGGTAAAAAAATAGTTATTAAAAATAAGGGGTTTAAAACAAAAGACCGTAAAGGAAATTTAATCTTAGAAGTAGTAATAAAAATACCTAATAAGATTACAGAAAAACAAAAAAATATATATAAAGAACTAATGGAACTAAAAAATGAAAAAATATAATAATAGAAGAAAAACAAAAAATAATATAAAAAAGAATAATAGCAAACAATATTATTCTTTTTTTAGAATAATATTTAAATTAATATTAAAACTAATAATTATTTTAGGATTAATATATATATTATTTGCATATACTAATATACTTAATGAAAATATATTTGAAGATAAAAGTATAAAAGCATATGAAGAAATATTAAAAAATGATATTAATTTTGCTAAATATACAGAATTAGATGTATCAAAAGATAATAATAAAACATATAAGTATATGTCTAAAAATATAACTATATATAATTTAACAGATAATGAGATTATAAGTGTTAAGAAAAAAGAACAGCAATTAAGAAAAGAAAAATGTGTACCTGCATCAATTACAAAATTATTCATAGTAAAATATGTAGTAGATAGTTTAGATATAAATTCAAAAGTTACAGTAGGAAATGAGCTTAATATACTTGGGCTATATGATACTAGAGCAGGAATAAAAGAAGGATATACATACACTATAGACGAACTTATTAAATGTGCATTGTTACCGTCTGGTGGAGATGCTGTATATACATTATCAAAAGCAATTATAAATAAAAAGGAAAATAGAGAATTATCAACAAATATAGATACAAATAGAATAGTTAAAGAATCATCAGAAATACTAAATGAATATTATAAAAGTTTAGGGTTTAATGATACTAAAATAACAGACCCTACAGGTATAAGAGAAGATACTAATATAGGGGTTATGGATATATTAAAATTAAGTAAATTAATATTAAAAGATGAATATATATCAAATATAACTAGTAAATATAGGGTGAGATTAAATAATTTAAATGGAGTACAATATTTAGAAAATACAAATAAGTTCATAAATAAGCAAAGTATATTTTATGATAAAAATGTAATTGGGTTTAAAACTGGAACATTAGATGATTGGTCTAATATATTAGTATTATTAAAATATAATGGAAAGAAATATATAATACTACAAACAGGAGCAACATCAGATATTCAAAGATATAATGATGTATATACTACAATACAATTAATATATAATGGGGGATTTAATGAAGATAATAGTACAAAGAGCTAAAAAAGCAGAAGTTCGCGTAAATAATGCTTGTGTAGGTAAGATAGGAAAAGGATATGTACTTTTAATAGGGATTACAACTACTGATACTAAAGAAATAGCAGATAAATTAATAAAAAAGATTGTTAATTTAAGAATATTTGAAGATAACGAAGGGAAAATGAACCTTAATTTAAAACAAGTAGACGGAGAAATACTTGCAATATCACAATTTACACTATATGGAGACACAAGTAGAGGTAACAGGCCATCATTTATTACAGCGGCAAGGCCAGAAATAGCAGAACCATTATACAACTATATTGTAGAAGAATTATCAAAAGAATTTAATGTGCAAACAGGTATATTTGGTGCAATGATGGAAGTAGACTTTATAAATGAAGGGCCATGTACAATAATATTGGAACAAGATTAGGACAAAACTAGTTTTAGGTGTTGACAAATATATAATAAAGTAATATAATATATTTGTACATCGCGGGGTGGAGTAGATGGAAGCTCGTCGGGCTCATAACCCGGAGGTCGTAGGTTCGAGTCCTACCCCCGCTACCAATGATAAGAGACTGCACGGTCTCTTTTTTGTTTACTTTAAAAGTGGCAAAAAATACTAAAATGCCTATAAATAAAAGTTTTGAAATTAGTTTATATAGATTGGGATTTGCAAAAATATGTGCGGATACATTGGAATCAAAGTCATGGACGTCATTAAAGCTAAGACGCGAAGGATTCTATTTAACAGCTCTATACTTTTAATGGGGGTATAAATTTATCTAAAATTAAAAATTCAGATAAGAAAACATTCTTCCAAAAGGAATTAAAGAGATTAGGTATAAATCATATAACAACTAAACCATATTCACCATGGCAAAATGGAGTAGTAGAAAGAAGTCATAGAGAAGATGGAAAGAACTTTTACAATAAAGAATTTAACTCAGAAGAACACTTATACAAAGCTATAAAAAGATATAATACTATATATAATAATACACATAAACTTGTTTTAAATTTTAAAACATCAAATCAAATGGTTGAAGAATATTATAAAAATGTTAGATCTATTTCTTTTTAATACATTTCTGTCAAATATGTTTGAACTTTCTACAAAAATCTTTTGGAATATTCAAGAAAATCTTGAATAAAAAAAGGCAAAATGATAGAATGTTTTTGTAATAAAAAATCGTTTTATGAAGGATTTATGTAAGTAAATTATGATAAACTTTAGAAATTAATGATAGACAAAAAGATTAATAAAACTTAATTATCAGATAAGGCTGGTATTACAATAAATGTCATAGCTAAACTTGATAGAAATGAAATATTAAAAGTAGAAATATTGGCTAAGATATGCAATCTTTAAATTATAAATATAGAAGATAATATGGAAAATTAATTAGGGTAGCAATATAAATGTTAAAAAAGAAAAATAAGTCACATTAGAATAAGTATTATGGAATTGCATAGTGGCACTACGTGAATTTGAAAGTAATAAATTAAGTTATTAAAGATATGGTAAAAATCCAATATTATGTAATGGATTATAAGATATTATTGATGAAAACAAAATAATGGATGACTTTATAAATGATTTATCAGATGAATTATTGAGAATAGTTGAAGGTTTAGAAGAAAATAAAGCTTCTTTTGAACAAATAGGTATAACATATGAAAAAAGTTTTTATGATATTTTAGTAAAAGTAAGAGATGATCATAAATTTGTTTTCGAAGATAAAAAATGTTTAGTATTAGCAAAGGAAATTAAGAAGCTTTTTGATGACAAAGTGCAATATGTAAATTTCTTTAATATGACATATATTAAAAATCAATTTAACATGCATTTAATGATACTATTATATAAGATGGGATATCCACCATAATGGGATGAATAAGTATTTAATAAAGTAATGAAAAAATTAGAAAATTTTTAAAAATATAATAACTAGAATAGAAAGGTAATATATAATGAAATCATTTGTTTTAAACATACTCAATCAAGATTATATAAGTAATATATATATTGGAATAACAGGTATTGTAGTAGCAATAGTTATTTTTATTGCTGAAGCAGTTAAGGAACAAGATAATGAGTTGAATAAGAGAGTATTATTGCATTATAGTAAATTAAAAAGAAATATAACTATCATGTTAGTTATATTTGTATATATGTTGATATCTAATTCGTTGAAATATAATGAAAATATAGAGCTTAAATCATTTAATAATATATGTTATCTAATAATTCATACAATTTTATTTATGAGTACAATTTATGCTATTGTTATAACAGGAAAAATGTTTTTTATTGCATTAAAACTTAATACAGAAAAAAATTATATGAATAAAAAAATAGTTGATTATGTGTATAATAGAACAAAAGTATTGGAAAAAAATGAAGTTAACAAAATAGTAAAGAGAGAAAATGAAAAGTTAAAGACTTTTATTGATTCACAAACTATATTCTTTAGTATAAAGCAAAATGAAAAATTAGATGAAAAGTATATTCCTATTTATTCACCAAAAATAGGATTTATAAAATCATACAACTATGAAAAGTTCACAGAAATGGTTAATATGTATGAGGAAGAAAAGCAAAATGAAGAGAATTATGTGTCGGAAAATAAAATAATTGCAATCTGTAATAAAATTGGAATAAAAATAAATAAAAACGAACCTATTTTTTATTGTTTGGCTCAGTATAAAAAAATATTTGAAAATATTAGTGAAGCGATAATATATGAAGAACAAAGATTCTTTATAAATGATGAAATTAAATTAATAAATAATAGTTTGTTCGAAAGATCTTTTAAATATAATCAATTAGATGATTTTGATGAAAATTACATGATATATAATTATTTTGATTTTTTATATAAAAATAATTTGTTAGGAGTTAAACAATTAGCAATACAATCCATAGAAGAATATTACAGAAAAGTCTATGATGATTATATTAGAAATAAACAATTTTGTATTTTTTTGAATAGATTAGCCTATTTAATGAGAACAAATGATGATTTTATAAATTATGAAAATATTATTATATATGAGTATTATTTATACATACATCAATTAGAAATGAAAAATGTTGATACTAAGGAAGTAACTTATAATTTTGCTAATGATATTTTAAGATATAATTTATTTTCTGCAAAAAATAATGAAGACAATAGATATTATGAATGTTTGATGACTATCCTATTTAAATTTTTAGTTAATTTACTAAAAAACGAAAAATATGAAGAAATAAATGTTTTGTTAAATAATATCTTAATTAAAGAAATTGATTTGGAAAAGAGAGAATTTAATCAACAAGATATAATAAAATTTCAATTTAGCATTGGCATTATTATTTCTCTTATTATTTTAGCTAATCGTGATAAATTGTTAAAAAAGGATGAGAACATATTAAAAAAAGTAATTAATTATTTTGTGAAAAATTTAGTAAATTCATATAGTGTATGGGAGGTTATTTGTAATTTTAAAAAGTATTATAGGAAAGCAACAGCAATGCAAAAAGCATATGATAATTTAGATCTTTATTTTGTTGATCATAAATATAAAAATAGTTGGAGCACAATTTGTATAGATGAAAGGTTAATACTAAAAGAGTATATTTACTTAAATGATATTAGCTTTATAGATGAACAAAGCATAAATTTTACTCAGATTGATAAAGAAGATAAATGGTTTTATTGCCAATTAAGAAATTTAATAAAAGATAAGAAACAAACAAAAATTGAAGCATTTTTTGAGGTTAATTATAATAGTGAAAAATTAGAAAGCTGTTTAGATATAATTATAAAAAATGCTGAAGACAAAGAAAAAGAGTTTAATAGAACAAATGAATTGGATGATAGAAAACTTAATGAGTTTAAAGAAAAAATATTTAAAGAATTTAATAAAGATACAGAATTTACAGAGTTTTTAAGAAAAAATGATAAAATAAAAATAGAAACTAAGATATTAAAGAAAGTATATGGAATCAATCAATTGTTGCCAAGAGAATTATTTTTTAGCAATAAAGAGATATCTGATTTTTTAGTAACAGACTTTAAACATATTTTTGATATGGGATTAACAACTGAATATATTAATAGAATAGAAAAAATATCAACATTAGAAAAAAAGTCGTTTAATGAAGTGATAAAAGCTATTAAAAATATTGAAGAGTATGTAATTATAACAAATTATATTAATTATAAAACATTAGAAAAATATAAATATGATTATAAAAATAATACTATTTTGATTAACAATAATAAGATAGCTGTAATTAGAATTTCTAAGGTAAATGGAATTTTTTTGATAAAAAAGAAAGACTTACCATATGTAAGTATATTTAAATTTGATACTAATGAATGGAATGAACAAAATATAGTAGATAACATTTATTATGAATTGATAGATTGTTCTAAAGATGAGAATCTAAGAAAAGAAATAATTAGTCATTCAAAGTGGCTTAATAAAAAAGGAAATGAAGAAGAACAAGATAATTATTTAAAAGAATGTTGTAGATTGAGAATTTACAAAGCTTATAGAATATTAAATAAACATGATTCAATGGCAATTAAAATAAAAAATGATGATTAAAACATATGTCTAAGTGACAGTGCTACAAAATATAAAAAATATAACCCTAGGGTGGGGCATTTTGTTTAAAAGTGGTAAATAAAAGTGGTAAAATTAAAAAATTTGAAATATATTAAAAAATATGCTATAATATGTATAATATATTAACCAAAGGAGAAAAATATGAAAAAGAAACTTAAATATATATCACTAGTATTATTAATAGTAATGATTAACTTATCAGTAATTATTGCACCAAAAGTAGTACAAGCACAAACAACTCCTGTAAACTTACAACCAACAACAAATGGTACACCAACAGCAAATATACCAGTTGAAAACTTTGGAGGACAAACAGCAGATACAAATAAGAGAAGTTCAAAAGCAGTTATTGGAATTTCAAGAAACCTTATAGAACTATTACAATTAATAGGAATAGCAATAGCATTAATAATGTTAGTAATCATAGGTATTAGATACATTATAAATGCAGACAAAGAAAAACCAGACATTAAACAAGTAGCATTAAATTATGTATTTGGAGCATTTTGTATATTTGGAGCAACAACAATATTAACATTTATACAAAGAATAGTTATTCAATTCAAAGATGCAGTATAAAATAAATATTAAAATGAATATAAAAAAGATTGTATTTAATTACAATCTTTTTTGTTTTTCTTTTTATTTTTTTTCTTTTTTATATTCCATAACTTTTAGTTTGTTATATGTTTACTTTATTAAGTTATAATTATTGACTAGGAGCAAGTCCCATAAAGAATTTAGCAATAGAAACAGGAGTAAATACTAAAATAGACCCAATTACTAAAGCAATTAAAGCATTTTTAACATCAGCCTTAACATCAGCTTGACCTAAAACTAATTTAATACCTAGTATTATAGCTGAAATAATAGCTATAATTGCAAAAATTATTTGTATTATACCTAATATTTCTACACTGGCATTTGCTATACTAGAATCATTAGGATTGTTTGGTTTAACCCCATTTTTTATATTTGAAAAGTCATCTGCAAAACTATTTGTACTTAATGCAAATAATGATATAAGTGATAATGATATTAAAATAGCTATGATGTTTTTTAATATCTTAATTTTATTAAATTTTATTTTTTTATCCATATTATCCTCGTTTTTTTTAAAGTTATATATTAATTATAGTATTTAAAAAGTATTTTGTCTATAAAATATATTACTTTGTAATATCTAAAATTTTATATTACGTAATGTTACAAAACTTTTTCAAAAATATTACTATTTTTTAATAAATTAGATTGAAAAAAAGTAATAATTATAATACAATTAAATTAATAAGTGGGGATGAAATGGAGAAAATAGTTAAGGTATTAAGAAATACATTATATTACATATTAATAATAATAATATCAAGCTTTACATATAGTCATATACCAATAGGAGCAATAGCTGTTTTTTGTGCAAGTTTTGCATCTTTAAACATATTAGCTCCAGTTATATTGTTATCTATAGCTAGTTTGGTATTTTTTGATATGCCTAGTATTTTAGTATACCTAATATTTATCTCAATATTCATATTTGAAACAATATATATAAAACCATTAATAGCTATTGAGAATAGAGGAGAAAAAAAGAAGGTTAATAATTATTTAGTTATAACTTTAACAAGTATATTATTAATATATTTACATGCATATAGTATAGTAATTGCACTATTAACCCTTGCATTATATAAGATATGTGTAAATGGATTAGTTGTTATAAAAAATAGTAATAATATGTTGTCTTTTGCTAAAGAAGAACATATATCAGTTATAGTATTATTAACACTAGTATTAGCATATATATTTACTTTAATGTTATCTTTTGGAATGAATATATATATATTATTTGCAATAATTGCTTTAATATTTATATCTAATATTTATTATTTATTCAAAGCTGATAAACTTTTAATAGTATTTATGTTTTTAAATAGTGTGCTAGGTATTAAATATATGTTTAATTTATTAAATCTAAACATAAAAACACTATATAGTATAGTACTAATCTTAGCTCTTATATTAATATGTAATCAAATATTTAAGAATTTAAAACAAATTTCTAAATATTATATCCATATATTATTAACATTAATATATGTATGTATATATAGTTATATAAGGTGTAGTGTACTAAATATTAATAATGTATTAGTATTAAGTTCAGTATTTTTGGTATATATATATAATATATATTTAATATTAAAGAGTTACACTACAAAAATATCTAAAAATGATACATATCTATTAACATCATATACAGATAATAGGATAAAAAATAATAAAGGTGAAAAGTTTAATTTAATTCAAGTAAATAATAATATGTTGGTAGAAGAATTTAATAAAGATATAGAAATAGATATAACTTTAAAAAATATGATTAAAAATACATATACAGATATTATTACAGCTGATAATCCTATAGCTGAATTAATAGAATTTTTAAATAAGTTCACATTAGATTATTTTGAAATTGAAAACATTTTAAATTTAGAAGAAATATTACAATTAAAATCAGATAAAATAAGTAGTGATTTAGGTATAAAAACATTAAAATATTTAATTATTAATAATATAGTAATACAATATTTTAACATATTAGAAAAACAATTAAAAAAACAAGAAAAAAATGATAAAATAACTAAAGAAGTAATTTCTGAAATTATAGATAAAAGGGAGATAAACCATTTATTATATCTAAAAACAATTAAAACTATAAATAAGTATATATTAGATATAAATAATGTAGATGAAATAGAAATTGATGAATATAAAAAATTAACAAAAATTAATATAGATAAATTATAAAAATTTATAGATGAATATATTAAAAATAATGAAACTAAAGAAAAAATAACTAACGAGATAACCAAAGAAGAAAATAATATATATTATAGTTTAGGAGAAAAAAATTCATTTGAAGAAATAATTTTAACAAATGAAGAATTTAAAAATGTTAGCATATATAATCAATTAATCTATTCAAATAAGACATTATTTAATATATATACATTATTTTTAAAGAAAAAGAATATATCTTTTCATAATTTACAAGAAGTTGATACAAATATGAGTAAAGAAGATGTAACAGAGTTTAGAGAGTTAACGATATATGAAATTTGTGATATATTAGGAGAACAAAATATAATTGTAGATATTAAAGATAAAGAAATTATAGATGATGTTAAAAAGATTAATAAAGTATTTTTAGAATATCTAACAAATATTTCTAATTCAGTTAAATTACAAGCAAAATTAAATTTAATGATTAAATTAATTATATATAACATTGTATTAATTATTAAAAAACAAGAAAAAGTTTTTGAAGAAAGTATTAAAGAAAAAGTGAAGATAGAGAATACAAAAGAAAATCATCAAAGTATACATGAGTTAATTAAAAAACTAAAAAAATAAATGGAGGATACATGGGCGGACATAGATTTAAAAAAGAAGAACGAAAATTAAATTTAAAAAAAGTATTTATTGTATTAATTCTTCCAATATTGATACCTGTAATTATATATGGTTCAAAACTATATTTAAAAAATGTACATCAATATTCAATTAAAAGAACAGAAGTACCTGGATATTTTTCAGTACTTGGAGAAAATGGAAAATGGGGTGTTATTTCTAATAAGAGTGAAAAGATAATTGATACAAAATATGAAGAAATGGTAGTTGTACCTAAAAAAGATACACCATTATTTATAATAACAGAAGTAGAAGACTATAAAAAAGGGAAATTTAAAACAAAAGTATTAAATGAAAATGGAAATGAAATTTTTAAAACATATACTAATGTAAGACCTATAGAATATAATTCAAAAGATGTAGTGTATGACCAAGAACTATTAATATTTGAAAGAAATGGAAAATATGGATTAGTTGATTACAAAGGTAATCTTAAAATGGAAGCTAAATATGATAGTATTGAAACAATAAAAGGAATAAGTGGTAAAGTAAAAGTAAAAGAAAATGGAAAATATGGAATTTTAAATACTAAGACAAATACATTTATAGTTCCTGCATTATATAAGAGTGTTCTAAATATCACTAAGGATAATGATACAGGATATGATGTGGTTTTTGATAAAAAACATGGAATTATATCAAATTCAGCAGTAAAAGTATTACCTACAGAATATGATGAAATTCTAAAAGTTAATTCTAAGAATTATTATGTTGCAAAAAAAGATGGAAAAACAAAGATTTATAATAAAGAAGGTAAAGAAAAGTCAAACTATGTTAAGGGAACAACATTAATAGAAGATGATGTTATTATATATAAGAATAAAAAGTATGGAGTTAAAACAATTGAAGGAGCAGATTTAATTGAAGCTAAATATGAAAATATTAAAAAGACAACTTCTTCAACATATATAGTTAAAGAAAAATCAAAAGAAAATATAATTTCTACAGATGGAGAAAAAACAAAAAGATTAGAAAAAGATTATGATAGTATAAGATATGATGAAAAAACAAATATCTATATAGCTAAAAATAATGATAATAATGTTGAAGATATATATGTACAAGAAAAAGATGGAAGTTTTAAATTAAAAAAACAATTTGAGATATTAGAAATAAATGAAGCAGGATATATTAAGGTATTAGAAAATAAAGAAACAAAATTATATAATTTCAAACTAGAAGAAGTACAAGAAAAAGATGTTATACCATCTAATAATCTATTTAAATTTAAAGAAAATGGAAAATATGGCTTTAAAAATTCTAGAGGAGAAGTTATAGTACCACCAATATATGATGATGCTCAATATCAAAATGTTTATGGATATGTAGCAGTAAATCGTAATGGGAAATGGGGAGTATTAGATTATACAGGAAAAGTAATAGTTGAACCTAAATATACTTTTAAAGATTACTTATTAGTAGATTTTATAGGTAAATATCATAGAATGAAAGATGTAAACTTATTTGCATATACAGATAAAATATAATATATAATATATAAGAAATGAAAATAAAAATAAATATACAAAAGAGAGAAAATATGGAACAAAAATATAAATATCAATATACACACTATATATTACCATTTGAATATAACGAAGATTATAAAGAGTTTTTAGAAATATTAATGAATAATAATTATATAAGTGTTACAAACTTTGATAAAGTAAGAGATTTAGAAATATATTCATTTTTTACAAAAGAAATATTAGATTTATTCACAAATGAAGAAATGAATATTATAAATAAAAAAGATAAATCAGTATTAAATATATTATCACAAAAATATGTAAGTATATTTGATTATGATATTTCTAAAGATGTTGATAAAAAAAATATTATTAATGATATAAGTGTGGACATAGAAAAAGAAGATAATGAAAAACAAAATAGTAATAAAGAAAAAATAGAATTTGATATATATGAAGCTAAAATAGTAGTATTTAATACAAATATAGCATTTTTGGTTTTAAAAACAGTATTATTAAATACAAATAGTATAAATGATGTATTAGATTTTAATTACAGGTTTAAATGGTTAGTTTCAGAACATAATGTAATATCTAAATTAGAGAATATATCAATAAGTATGGTAAAAGATGGAAAAGAACAATTACCTAATATTATAAGGAATATTAGAAATCTAGTAGATAGAAATAAACATAATAAACTATATACAGATAGCTTTTATACTTTTGCATATCTATGTGTAGATAATATTGTATGGAATGAAACTACAAAAAGAAGAGAATTAGATAAACTATTATATAAATATATGAAAGTTTTTAAGTCTTCATATGATACAGAAGTTAATATTGAATCTACAGAAATAGCTAGAGTTATGGAAGAATTAAAATATTCTAGAATAGGTTTAACTAAAATAAGTTCTACTATGATGTGTTCAGGAGTAGATCCATATAATTTTACAATATTACCTAGAGAATATGAGACAAAAATGCTATATACATATTTAATATCATTATATCAACAAATGTTTTTAAGAAAAGCTAATAATATGTTAGCATCAAAAAATGATAAAATTGTAGAAAAAATAGACAAACAATTTATAGAATTTAATAAATATATTTGGCATAAAGAAATTACTATATCAGAAAAGGGAACAACATATTATAATAATTTACAAGAAGTACTAAATTTATCAGAATTATATAAAGAAGTAGCAATTAAACATAGACTTATATCAAGATTAGAACAAGTACAAAAAGAAGAAGGTAAGATAAAATTTTTAAAAGCTATATTAGGTATATCAATAATTATTAATATATTACTATTATTAGGTATATCAATTATACTTAAAGCAACAAAATATAATATATTAGAAGAAATGCTACAAATAATATAACTATAAATAAGGAATGAATATGAAACAAACAACAGTTGGAATAGATAGTATAGAAATAGAGAGAATTAAAGAAATATATATAAATGAAGGAGATATATTTTTACAAAAAATATTTACTCCAGAAGAAAAAGATGAAATATTATCTAGAAATATAAATAAATTTCAGACTATGGCAGGTAAATATGCAGCTAAAGAAGCTATATATAAGGCGATGAGCAAATATATAAGCTTAACATATAAGCAAATTGAAATATTATCTCAAAAAGATGGTAGACCAAAAGTTACACTATATATAAAACAGGAAGAATTAGACAAAATATATATTGATATCAGTATAACACATGATAAAACTAAAGCACTATCTATTGCATATGTTACATATACTTTGTAGCATATGCTTTTTAGATATTGCATAATAGATGATAGATAATAGATAGTATATGATAAAAATTTTAAATTTAAAATTAAGAATTTGAAATTAAAAATAGAAAGAAATAGGTATTAATATGAAAGATGAAATAAAGAAAAATAAAAGAGAAATATCAGTTAAATATAATTCTGATTTTGAAATTGTAGATACACATTCACACATATACTCAGAAGAATTAGATGATGATTTAAATGGAGTAGTTGAAAGAGCATTAAATAATTATGTAAAAAAAATAGTTGTACCAGCAACTAATATATCTAACTCTAAAGAAATATTAGAAAAATATAAGAAATATAATAATATATATGTTGCCATTGGCATACATCCAGAAGAAATATCAGAATATATTTCTAAATATATTCAAGATGATATAGATATAGAAAAAGTTGATATAGAAAGGGTAAGGAAAGATATACAAAAAGATTTAGAAGAATTAGATAATATATTAAAAAATCTACCTATGAATAATAATGTTGTTGCAATAGGAGAAATAGGATTAGACTATTATTGGGATAAAACAGAAATAAATCATGAATTACAAAAATGGCTATTAGTTGAACAAATTAAAATAGCACAAAAATATAATTTACCTATAATTATTCATACAAGAGAATCAACTATTGATATAATAGATATACTTAAAAATAATAAGTTAGATAGAAAAGGTATTATGCATTGTACTCCATTTAATGAGCATTTAATTAAAGAGACTCTAAAAATAGGCTACTATATTTCATTTAGTGGAATAGTAACATTTAAAAACGCTAAACCTGAAAATAGTATTAAATTAGTACCAGACGATAGATTATTAGTAGAAACAGATGCACCATATTTAACACCTGTACCATTTAGAGGTAAAATAAATGAACCTAAAAATGTATATTACACATTAGAAAAAATAGCAGAAATTAGAAATGTATCAATAGAATATTTAGCAAAAGTAACTACTCAAAATGCATATAAAATATATGGATTAATATAAAAATAGTAGAGGAATATAATGAATATATTAAAAGATAATTTAAAATATTTAAAATTATTAGATATTTTAAATCAAATACAAAAAGATAAAATAAAAGATAATTATAATGAAAAAAATAATGATGAAAATGAAAATAATAAGAAAAATACTTTAGTAGAAATTAATAATATTAATTTGGGAGCTAAGGTTAATTTTGCATATAATATATTAAAAGAAATTAAAGAGTTTAATGGTAATATGATATATGTTGTAGCAAATGAAAAAGAAGCATTACAAACGGTGGAAGAATTTAAATTTTATACAGCAAACGTTTCATATTTTCCACAAAAAGAAATCAAAAGTTTTAATATATTAACAGAAAATCAAGATATATTTTTAAAAAGAATGGAGCTTTTAAATCTATTAGTTAATAATACACATCATATATTTGTCTTAACAATAGAAGGATATATACAAATATTAATAGAAAAATCAAAATTAGTAGATAAAAAATATATGTTTCGTTTAGGTGATACAATAGATTTAGATAAAACAATAAGTAAATTAATTAATCTTGGATATGTGCTTGAAGATATCGCAGAAAATATGGGAGAAATATCTAAAAGAGGTGGAATTATAGATATTGCATATTCTCAAGAAGAAGGCCTTAGAATAGAATTGTTTGGAGATGAGATAGAGAGTTTGAGAATATATGATTTAGATACACAAAAAAGTAAAGAATTAATATCTAAATTTGAAATAGATAAAATAAATGAAAATATATTAGAAGACCAAAAAGACAGAGTTATTAAATATTTAGAAACAAAACAAGAAGATATATATCAAGGTAAAATTAAAAAGCAATCAGAAGAATTAGAATTAGATTTAGAAAAACTTAAAAATAATAGATATCATACTATTATAGAAAAATATATTGATGTATTTATGGATAAGATAGAGAATTTTTCACAATATATATCTTCCAAAGATATTGTAATTATTTCAGATACAAAAAAATGTAATTTAGAAATTTCAAAAGTATTTGAAAAAGCCAAAAAAATTAATAATTCATTAGAAGAAAAAGGAAGACAGAAAATACAAAGTATATCACATTTTAAACCAGATATATTTCCGGAAATAGATAAGATATTAAAGAAAAATGTACAATTAATACTATTAGAAGAATTAGATAATAATATAAAAAAAGAATTATTAGATAATAGTGTTTATGATAATATAGATATAATAAACTGTGATTTTAAGATATTGCCATATATATTACCAGAAGTAGATGTATATAAGGTGAAGCAAGCACTTTTAGAAAAACAAAAAAATAATACAAATAGTATAGAAAAAAAAGAAGAAAAGATACTTTTAAAAGATATATATTTAAATTCAATAGTAAATATAATAGATAGTTTATTAGAAAACATAACTACAAACGAAAAAATATATTTAATTTGTGGAACAGGTCAAAATAAGGTGTTTGAAATATTAAAAACACAACTTAAAAAATCAGGTAAACAAAATATATATATTCAAAATTTAAAGAATATTAATATAGGTTTAAATGAAAATACAGACAATGTAGAAGTATTAGAAGATTATGCAAGTTCTGTTAGTAAAAATGCATCTAAAATAATGGTATTAAATGGAAATATATCTAAAGGATATATGGTTGATAATATAAAAGTGATATATTTAGGAGAATTCTTTAAAAAGAAAGAATCTAGAAAAATAAAAAATACAAGTAAATTAACAGATATAGTTTTTGCAGATTTAACAACAGGAGATTATGTAGTACATAAAACACATGGTATAGGTAAATTTAAAAAAATAGAATCTAAAACAGTTTTTGGAACTATAAAAGACTATATAATGTTAGAATATGCAAATAATGATAAATTATATATACCTACAGACGATTTAAGTAATATAAAAAAATATATAGGAAAAGATGCAGTATTACCAAAACTTTCAAGATTAGGTACAAAAGATTGGGAAACTTTAACTAAAAGAGTTAAAAAATCATTAAGAACAGTAGCTAGAGAATTAGTAGAACTATATCATAAAAGAGAACATATAAAAGGATATGCATGTTTAAATGATACAACTCGCCAATATCAATTTGAAAATGAATTTCCATATATAGAAACAGAAGATCAACTTAGATGTATTAAAGAAGTTAAACAAGATATGGAAAGAACAAGACCTATGGAAAGGTTGCTTTGTGGAGATGTAGGGTTTGGAAAAACAGAAGTAGCATTAAGAGCGGCATTTAAAGCAACAGAAAATTTAAAACAAGTAGCATATATAGTACCTACAACAGTACTTGCAAGACAACAATATTTAACTTTTAAACAAAGGATGGAAGAATATGGAGTAAAGGTATGTGAGCTTAGTAGATTTAAAACTAAGAAACAAGTAGCAGAAATATTAAAAGAAATCTCAAATGGGAAAATTGATGTAGTTATAGGAACACATAGAATATTAAGTAAAGATGTAAAATTTTATGATTTAGGATTATTAATTATTGATGAAGAACATAGATTTGGAGTAAAAGATAAAGAAAAATTAAAAATACTTAGAAATGATGTAGATGTATTATCTATGACTGCAACACCAATACCAAGAACTATGCAGATGTCACTTTCAGGAATAAGAGATATGTCTATAATATATGATGCACCACAAGATAGATTACCTGTTAAAACATATGTAGTAGAATATGATGATGAGATTATAAAAAATGCAATCTTAAATGAAGTTAATAGAAATGGACAAGTAATATATTTGCATAATAAAGTTAGAGATATAGAATTTACAAAAACATATTTAGAAAAAATACTTCCAAATGTTCGTTTTGATATTGCACATGGACAAATGACAGGAAATCAGATTGAAAATAAGATGCAAGAATTTGTAAATGGAGATATACAAGTATTAATATGTACAACAATAGTTGAATCAGGAATAGATATTCCAAATGCAAATACGATTATTGTTGAAGAAGCAGATAAATTAGGGCTTGCTCAGCTATATCAAATTAGAGGTAGAGTTGGTAGAGGTAAAAGAGAAGCATATGCATATATAACTTTTAAAAAGAATAAAGAAATAAATGAAATAGCAGAAAAAAGGCTAAAAGCAATTAAAGAATTTACAGAATTAGGTTCAGGTTTTAAAATTGCAACAAGAGACTTAGAAATAAGAGGAGCTGGAAGTGTATTTGGAGAAGTGCAATCTGGACATATGTTACAAGTAGGATATGAAACATATTCAGAACTATTAAATGAAAGTATTAAGGAAATTAAAAAAGAAGAAGGAATTAGTTTAAAATCAGAAAAAGAAAAAATTAAAACAATAGTAGATATTAATGTAGATTCATATATACCAGATACATATATAAAAAAGACAAAATATAAGATAGAGATATATCAACAATTAATAAATGAAGAAAGTGATTTAGAATTAGATAAATTAAAAACAGAATTAATGGATAGGTATGGAAAATTTCCAAAAGAATTAGAAAACTTTATTCAAATATTAAAAATAAGGAATATAGCAACAATATTAGGAATTACTAAAATATTACAAGGTAAAAATGAGATAATACAAGATAATATATATATGCATATTAATAATAAATTTAAAAAAGAAAATATAGAGTTAATTCTAAATAAATATATTAAGGCAATTAAATTACAAAAATCAAAAGAAAAAGATATAGATGGTATAATAGTATTAAATCTATTAGAATTTGCAAAAATGATGTATAATATGAAAGAATGGGAAGAAAATACAGAAAATATTACAACAACATTTGGTAATAAGAGAAAATTAAAACAAAAAGCTAAATTAGAGCTTATTCAAAAATTTTTAAGGGGATTATTAGAAAATGAATAATACAACTATAATTAAAAGTGTGCAAAATGAAAAAATTAAAGAAATATCAAAATTAAAACATAAAAAGAATAGATTAGAGCAAAATAGGTTTTTAATAAATGGTATAAAATGTAGTTATGAGTTTTTAAAATTAAAAACAATATATCAAGAATTTGAAAATTACAGGCAACAAAAAGTAGGAAACACAAAAGAACAAACAGATAGTAAGTTAGATATAATTTATTTTAATGATATTATTTTAAATGGAGAATTAGAATATATAATATTAGAAGAAAGTATATATTTTAAATATATGGAATATATAATCAGTAATCAAAATATAAAGAATGTTGAAAAAAATATAGAAAGCAATTTGAAAATAAAGATATATGAATATATAGAAAAAAATCAATCTAAAATAATGATAGTAAGCAAAGAAGTATTTCATAAATTGACAGAACATAAAAATTTTGAAGGTATCGCCTTATGTATTAA
>JBQMXM010000007.1:0-55493 GCA_052174015.1 Clostridium sp. | reverse complement strand
ACAAAAGGCATAGAAGGTATAAAATCTGTTACAAAAGGAAATGATATATTTAACACATCTAAAAGAAGTAATATATATTTAGCAAAACTACTTAAAGATACATACAAATCAGAAATATTAAGATATTTAGACTTCTTTAATCTAGAATATATGATTGATAGTACAAATTTAGAAAATGAATATTTTAGAAATATTATTAGAAATGATATATTCCCATATATTCAAAAAAATACAAATTTTGATATTAAAAAAGGTTTAAATACATTAAGTCAAAATATATTTAAACAAAATACATATATTAATAATATAGTTAGAAACAAGTTTAATGAGATTAGAATTACTAATAGTGATGCTAATAATAATTCTGATACTGATAATAATAAATGTATATATTTAGATTTAGATTTAGATAAGTTAAAAAAAGAAGATGAATATATTATAAAAGAGATATGTATATATGCATTTAATAATTTAAAGATTATAAAAGATATATCTAAACAAAATATTGAAGATATATATAATTTAATATGTAATGGAATAAGTGGTAAAAAAATTTGCCCAACTAAGTTTTGTGAAGTGGGAATTAAAAAAATTAATAACCCTAAAGTACTATATATAATCAAAATATAATATATGTAAAATAATGTATTAAAAATATAATAAAACTAGTAATTTTTAAATGGATATGTATATAATATAATTATAGTTAAAACATAAGGAGGAATATGTGGAAGAAAAAGCAGAACAAAGTACTATGAATAAAATAATTAAAAAAGTTTTAATAGCTAATACTTTCTTAATATTGCTTGTATTGTTAGCAATTTCGGTAGTTGCATACATTGATAATACAAGGAAGAAAATAGTTTTTGATGGACAAGAATTACCACAAACAGCATTACAATTATTAATAAAAGAGAGTGGAAAAACATATATTAATATTGATGGATTATTAAAATTAAATCAAATGAAACAATATAGGTTAAATAATGGTTCATATTCAACAAAAAATACAGAAGAAAGCTATTTCTATATAGATAGTGTTTATGAAGCAGTACAATTTAACGAAAAATCACAAGAATATACTAAATATATAAAATATGAATACTTAGATAGAGAATTAGATAAACAAGCACAAATAATCTTAACAGAAGAAGAAAAAAAATCTGATACAAAAACACCTAAAAAAAGAGAAAAAACTAAAATGGATGAAACAATACTAAATGAAGAAAAATTCACATTAAAAAATCCAATTAAAAAAGTTAATCAACAAAAATATCTAAGTTTAGAAGATGCTAAATATGCATTTAATATAGATATACAAGAAAAAGAAGGTGGAAGAATAATTAATTTTAAAACAATTAAATATTTAGAACAATCAATAGCAGGATTTTTAAAAGCAGAAAACTTATCTTTAAATGATAATTATCAAAATAGGAGAAGTATTATTGATGGATATATTTCAGTAATAAGTTCAGATAATAAAAATGGTATATATTTAAAACAAGGTAACAATATTGTAGCTACAAAATATGAAGATATTAGATATGCACAAGATACAAAAACAGCATATTGTATAATTGATAAACAAATAGGTATTATTGATGTAACTACAGGTAATAGGGTTATAGACTTTGATAATTATGATATTATGGAAGTATATGATTCAGAAAAAGGATTATATAAAATAGGTAAAAATAATAAAAAAGGAATTATAAATAAACTAGGTAAAAAAGTAGTTCCAATAGAATATGATGAAATTGGTTATGATGTAGAAGATTTTCCTACAGAAAAAAATGGTAAAGTATTATTAGATAATATTATTCCAATAAGAAAAGATAATAAATGGGGATTAAAAAGAATAGATTCAGATTTACCAATAGAACCAGTATTTGAAAAAATAGGATATAAAAAGTTAAAATACGCACCTAAAAATTCAAATGGTAAAATATTAATTCCACAAGAAGACATAGAGAAAATAAAAAACAAAAGACAAAAAATGTTAGAAAAGAAACGTTCTTCAGAAAATGGAAGTTCATACTCTTATGATGGCCTTTCAATAGAGGAGTTATCTAGAGAATTAACAGAAGCAGAAGCTTTAAAAGCTGGATACACATCAAATAACAGTATGATTTTTGAAGGTGAAGAAAATGTATTAACATTACCAAAAGAAACTGGTTATGAAGGAATAGTTGTAAGAACACAAGAAGGAAAATATGGAATAGTTACAAAAGATTTTGACCGTAAAACAGTTAAAGTATTTGCACTAGCACCAAATGAAGATAGAATATATAAAGTTGTAGATAATGGACAAGAAAAATACTATAGATATCAAAATCATAATAAATTAAAAGTAGAATTAAAAAAAGAAACAAGAGTATTTAATGATAATCAAGGTACAAATCAACAAAATCCACCTTCAGCACCAATAAAAGAACAAAATACAAATAATCAAATAAATAATAATCAGAACAATAGTAGCAGTAATACTAATACTAATATTAATACTAATACTAATACTAATATTAATATTAATAACAATAACAATGTAAATAAACCAAATACAAATAATAATAACAGTAATAGTAGTAATAATACAAATAATACAACACAAAATACAGCACCAAAGCCTAGAATTCCTAATATAAATTAAGGGATAAAGATACAAAAGAAAAATAAGAAAATGAATAGTAAATAATAGTAAAAGATGATTAATTAATTGATGAAAGGACATACTAATGAACAAAAAAAATAAGAAAAATGATAATACAGTATTAACATTAACTAATGTTATAACAACCATAATATTTATATTATTAGCAGTAAGTATTATACTTTTAGCAATTTTTGGAGCATATTCAAAAAAAGATTTTTCAAGTAAAGGACTACTTGGAGTATATAGATTTTCAGATATATTTACACCATATGATGAATATGTAGCAAGAGTATCAAATGAAGTAAATAAAACTGATGCATATGTTGATGATAAAGGAAATGTAATTAGGGAAGTACCAAATAATTTCAATCTTCCTGAAGCAAAACTTAATAATGTGCAAAAAAAAGCAATCATTAAAAAAAGAGAAGAAGCTATAGATCAAGAAGCTAAAAAATACAAGATACAAAAAAATGTAGAAATATATGATAATAAGAAAGAAGATATAACTGTTGAAAATATAGCTAAATCTCAAGAAACAATTATTAAAAAATTAAGATTAAATGGAATTCAAAATGTAAGAGTTAGAAAACTAGGAAATGAGCAAAAAGGGACAAATGAAAGTTTAATAGGGTCTCTAATATTACAAGTTCCACAAGATAAGCAAAAAGAAACAATTTTTCAAAAAAGTAGAAAAACAAAAGAACAAGAAGATAAAGTAAAGCAAATAAGTGCAATTATAGAGAGACAAGCTGCGTTTTCTCTAGAAGATCCAGATACAGGGAAACAATATGTTACAGAAAAGAACATTAAGAAAGTAGAAAAAATCATTGATACAAATAGGTCTGTACCAATAATATTTATACGATTTACTTTAGATGAAGAAGGTAAAAAACAATTAGAATATGTAAGTTCTAAATATGTAACAGAAGAAAAAACTGTAAAAGATGAAAAAACAGGAAAAGACAAAAAAGAAAAAGTACATCACCCTATAAGAATTAAATTAGCAAATGAAAAACTTTTTGATACACCATTACCAAAAGTAATGAAAGATGGAGTTTTTGATATACCTGTAATTAATCTTGGAAATAAAAGATATAAGATTGAAGCAACAGATACAGATAAACAAAAACAAGAAAAAATAGAAAATGCAAAAGCTGCAGAAAAAGAAGTAGATAGTCTAGTTTCACTATTTAAACTAAAAAAAGAACCTTTAGTATATAAGTTAGAAAAATCAAAAACTAAAGAGGGTATTGCAAGACATCTTAATGAACAAAATGTAAAAATAGTTTTAATAGTATTATTAGTAATAATAGTAGTATCATCACTTGCATTAGTTTTTATTGGTGGATTTAAAGGAATACTTGCAATGTTAATATTAATTTCATATATATCAGCGATAGCAGTATTTATTAGATTTACAAATATAATATTATCATTACCAGCATTTGTAGCGATAATGACATTATATATTTTAGAATATATATTATTATATAAAACATTAAAAAATATTAAAGAAAATAATGAAGAAAATCAAATGCAAACATTAATGATACTTATATCTAAAACATATATATTAGTTGTAATGTCAATAGTATTAAGTTTTTCATCAAATAATATGTTATCATCATTTGGTATGGTATTATTTGTAGGACAATTATTATTATTTACTCATAACTTTATATTTACAAAAACATTATTAAAACAAGGAGGTAAATAATGAAAAATATATTAATACAAATATCAATAATAGTAGTAATAATATTATCAGTATTAGGACTTACAGTTGTATTACAAGATAAATTTGCCTTTGGAGAATATAATGGGATAAATATAGAATTAAAAAAAGAAATTCCAGCAAAAACAATGAAAACAGCAGTAGATAATGCAATAAAAGATAAACACAAAGGTTATTCACTAAAAAAAATACAAACAAATAAAGAATATCAATTACAAACTAAAAAAGCATTAACTGATGAAGAAAAAAAGCAACTTCATGCAGAAATAGGAAAATTAGATTTAAAAGCTAAAATATCTGAAACATTAATTTATCCAAAAGATACAGCATTAACACATAATTATGATATATATTTAATTAACTTTTTAGTTATAATACTAGTAACAGTGGTATTTGATATAATAACTAAGAGAATATCAAGCAAAATGTAACTTTAAAATTACAAAAAAGTTAAAAAGATGCAATTTTCTTGAATATATATTTTATATAATATATACTAAATAAAAATATACATATATATTAAAATATATTGTAAATTCAACAAAAGAAAAGGTTGGTAACAATGGAGAGAATTAAAAAAATTAACAAAATTATTAGTATAATAATGATATCTTTAATTATGCTATTAACATTTAATATATTAAATACAAAAACAAATGCATTAGTTTCATATACTAATTATCATAAGGTAAAATCAGGAGAAACAATAACACTGAAATATTCAGTTCCAATAAACTATATGTTACAAATAGCAAATGTAGAAAAAAGTCAAAATTTAAAGATTAAAAAATATTACACTTCATATGATAATCCATATATGGCATTTTTGGAAGTAGAGGCATTAGGAAGTGGAAAATCACAATTCAATGTAGAAATATATTATGCAGATACTAAAAAAATAACAAAAGGACAACCAAAAGAAGTTGTAAAAACTATAATTGAAGTAGAAAAAGAAAAAGAAAAAACAGAATCAAATAAGACTCAAGAAGAAGCAAAACAAAATGTAATTAAAAATGCAGTTGTTTCAGATAAAAAGAATAACACAAATTCAGGAAATAAGAGTGGAGATGTTATTTCAAGATTATCTAAAAATACAAATAATACAAAAAGTACTACTACAAATAATTCTAAAACAGAAGATAATAAAATAGAAGAAGACTTAAATAAAGTAGCAGCAGAAAAATTAGATTCAAATAAATTAGAAAAAGTAAATAATGAAGAATTAGAAAAAATAAAACAAGTAGATACAGCAAAAATAAATGAATTAAATCAACAAAATAAAGAAAAAAATGATGGAACAGATCTTAATAACAATACAAAAGATAAGCAAAAACAAAGACTAATAATCGGTGGGATAGCAGTATTTACAGGAATACTTGCATTTGTAGGAATAGGAATTATAGTAAAAAATAAACAAAACTAAGATAACTGATATAACTTATATAAATACTACAATATTATAACAAAATATTTAAAAGTATTTAAAATATAAATTGTATAAGATATAATATAATTGTACAAAAGATAAAGGTATTTTAATATAAAATATCCAAAACAGATTTAAGTATGGTAGGGGCATTAGCCCCTTTTTTGTTTTATATTTTATATTTTAATTTAATTTATTCTATTCTATTCTATTCTATTCTATTCTATTCTATATCCTATAAGTATATGAGTTTGTTTAATATAATTATATAGTTTTAAGGAGATAATATGAAAAATGATACACAAGAATCTTTAGATATAGTAGAAAAATATATGAGTTATGAAGTTTGTTTTAGCTTTTTTAATTTAAATATAGAAAGAAGAAAAGAAATACTAGCAAAAGAATTATTAATAGATGAAGAAAAATTTAAATGCTTAGATTATGCTTTTAAAATAGATAAATTAGAAGGATTAATGAAAAAGATAATTAGTAGTGATATTTCTGTTTATAATAATTTTACATATAATAATATAATAAATATGTCGTTATTAATAAATAGTGGAATTTCTAAAACAGATTTTAATAAGTATGATACGCTATATATATTATTAGAAATATCTAAAAAAATTGTAATTCATGCAAGATTAAATGATATATGTATAATTACATATTTTGATGCAAGATATCCTGAAAATTTAAAACAAATATATGACCCACCATATATTATATATGCAAAGGGAAGACTAGATATATTAAATAGAGAACAAATAGGTGTGATAGGTGCGAGAAATGCAAGCATAAATACATGCTTAGTTACTAAAGAAATAGTTAAAAAGTTAAAAAATAAGGGGTATAGTATAATAAGTGGGGTTGCAAAAGGAGTAGATGGAGTATCTCATTTAGAAGCTTTAAAAAATAATATTGATACAATTGGAGTACTTGGAATGGGAATAGATGAAAAAGTATTTTATCCAAAAGAAAATTTAAAATTATTTAAAGCTATGCAAAAATATGGATTATTAATATCAGAATATCCATATTATGTAACTTGTACAAAATATACATTTCCTGCAAGGAATAGGATTATTGCTGGTATATGTAGTAGTATAATTATTGTACAAGCAACTAAGAAAAGTGGAACACTTATTACTGCAGAATTTGCATATGAATTAGGTAAAGATATATATACAACAACAGGAGATATATTTGATACTAATTTTTTAGGAAATTATGATTTAATTGCAGATGGAGCAAAATATATTGCTAAAATTTCAGATATAGATATATTATTTTAATCTTATGTAATTTTGTTGTAATTTTAATTGTTTTTTTAAAATGCAGTTAATATAATTAAAATATAGCCTAGTATATCTATATATATGGTTAATATATTAATTAGGAGGAAATATGAAAATAGGAATAAATGGATTTGGAAGAATCGGTAAATTAGTAGCGCAAATAGTTGTAGAAAGAGGATTAGATTTAGTTGCAATAAATGACCCTTTTTTAGACGTAGAATATATGGCATATATGATAAAATATGATACTATTCATGGTAGATATATAAAAGAAGTAAGTTTTGAAGACAAATATTTAATAATAGATGGTAAAAAAATAGAAGTTTTTCAAGAAAAAGAGCCAAATATGGTACCTTGGGGAGAACTTGGAGTACATACTGTAATAGAATGTTCAGGAGTATTTAAAGAAGTTGAAAATGCACAACCATTTTTAAATGCAGGAGCTAAAAAAGTAGTTATATCTGCACCATCAAAAACAGCACCAATGTTTGTAATGGGAGTTAATCATGAAAAATATGACACATCAATGGATATAATCTCAAACGCTTCTTGTACAACAAACTGTTTAGCACCAATTGCAAAAGTATTAAATGATAATTTTGGAATAGAAGAAGGATTAATGACAACAGTACACTCTGTTACAGCAACACAAAAAACAGTAGATGGAATATCTAAAAAAGACTGGAGAGGTGGAAGAGCAGGTTCATATAATATAATCCCGTCATCAACAGGAGCTGCAAAAGCAGTAGGAAAAGTAATACCAGAATTAAATGGAAAATTAACAGGAATGTCTTTCCGTGTACCAACAGTAGATGCATCTGTAGTAGACCTTACAGTAAGATTAAAAAATAGTACAACATATGAAGAAATATGTAATGCTATGAAAAAAGCTTCAGAAGCAGAAATGAAAGGATTACTAGGATATACAGAAGATATGGTAGTATCATCAGATTTCATACATGACGAACATTTATCAACATTTGATAAAAATGCAGGTATAATGTTATCAGATAAATTCTGTAAAGTAGTAGCATGGTATGATAATGAATGGGGATATAGTACAGCACTTGTTAAATTAGTAGAACATGTATTAAAAAAAGAAGGGAGTGATGAATGAACTGAACATTCATCAAAAAAAGTAATGTTACAAAAGAAAACAGTTAGAGATGCAACATTTGAAAACCAAACAGTGTTTTTAAGATGTGATTTTAATGTACCATTAGATGAAAATGGAGTTATACAAGACAATTCAAGAATAGTTAAATCATTAGAGACTATTAAATATATATTAAAAAAAGGTGGTAAATTAATACTTGCTTCACATTTAGGAAGACCAAAAGGTGAAGTAGATATGAAATACTCTTTAAAGCCTGTACAAGCAGAACTTGAAAAATTATTGTTAATGCCTGTAATAATGTCAGAAGATGTATGTGGACAAGATGCAAGAACAAAAGCTGCAATGCTTAAAAAAGGAGAAATACTATTACTTGAAAATGTTAGATTTGAACCAGGAGAAACTAAAAATGATGAAGAATTAGCAAGCAGATTTGCATCTCTTGCAGATATATATGTAAATGATGCATTTGGAACAGCACATAGAGCACATTCATCAACAGTTGGAATAACTAAATATTTACCAAGTTATGCAGGATTTTTAATAGAAAAAGAAATACAATTCTTAAAAAATGCAATAGATGACTCTGAAAGACCATTAATGGCAATACTTGGAGGAGCAAAAGTATCTGATAAAATATGGGTTATATTAAACTTAATAGATAAAGTAGATACAATTTTAGTAGGTGGAGCAATGGTATTTACTATGTATAGAGCACTTGGAATACCAACAGGAAAAAGCTTAGTAGAAGAAGATCAAGTAGAAGTTGCAAAACAAATATTTAAACAAGCAGTAGCTAAAAATGTTAGAATAATACTACCTGTAGATATTGTTGTAGCTAAAGAAGATAATTTAGATGAATTTAAAACAGTAAAAGTATCACAAATACCTGAAAATATGAAGGGATTAGATATTGGATGTGAAACAATTAAGAATTTTGATTTAGAAATTAGAAAAGCTAAAACAATAATATGGAATGGACCATTAGGACTTTTTGAAAATCCAAACTTTAAAAAAGGAACAGAGAGTATTGCACAAAGTATAGCTGATACTGATTGCATAAGTATAGTAGGTGGAGGAGATTCTGCATCAGCAATAAAAATGCTAGGACTTGAAGATAAGTTTTCACATATTTCAACAGGTGGAGGAGCATCACTTGAATTTTTAGAAGGGAAAAAATTACCAGGAATAGTTGCACTTTTAGATAAATAATTCTAAATACATATTATTATGGTAAGACATAATTATGAAATATATAATGGGAAATTGGAAAATGAATAAAGGTGTTAAAGAAACTGTAGAATATTTTGAAAAATTCAATATACTACTTAAGCCTTTATCACATATTTCTAAAATAAAAAAAGATATAGAAGAAAGAAAAATAGTTATATTTCCACCAGCATTAGATTTTTTCTATGCTAAAAATGCTAGTGATGATATATGTAATATTGGATTACAAAATATATATTATGAAGATAGTGGAGCAAGGACAGGAGAAAATTCTCCAGCTCTTGCACGCGAATTAGGTGTAGAATATGTACTTGTAGGTCATTCTGAAAGAAGAGAATATTTTAAAGAAACAGAAATAGATGTTTCAAAAAAAATAGTTGCATGTAAGAGAAATGGAATAGTCCCAGTATTATGTATAGGAGAAGACGAAAAAATATATGAAGAAAACAAAACATTAGAATTCATTTCAGCACAACTTAGAGAAGATTTAAAACTTTTAAAAGCAGATGATACAATAAAAGATAAAAATATAATTATAGCATATGAACCAGTATGGGCAATAGGTACAGGCAAAGTATGTGATGTACAACAAGTATCTAATATATGTGAACATATTATTGAAATAGTAGGTGGTATATTAGATATTAAAGTATCTGTGCTTTATGGTGGAAGTGTTAATGAAAATAATTCAGGAGAATTTTTAAAAGACAAAAATATATCAGGATTATTGGTTGGAGGTTCATCATTAAATCCAGATACATTTTCTAAAATAATATATTCAGGACATGAAATGAATAAATAATACAATGAATAATACAATATACAATATTATAGAGCAAACAAAGGTTAATACATAAGTTATTAATCTTTGTTTTTTATTTTTAGAAGTGTTGCACTTTAGATTTCAATCTAAGATTATTATATTCTTTTACAAATTAATTAACTTTTATTAAAAAAGATGAAAAAACATTTCATATAATATATAATTAGGTGTAGTTATAATAAATGGAAAGAGGATACAAATGAATATTAAATTTTGTGGAGCAGCAAAAGAAGTAACAGGTTCAAACTTTTTAGTAGAAGCCGCTGGAAAACGCTTCTTAATAGATTGTGGATTAATACAAGGAAGAGTAGTAGATGAAGAAAGAAACTATTCACCATTTTATTTTAATCCAAAAGAAATAGATTTTTTAATATTAACACATGCACATATAGACCATTCAGGAAGAATACCTAAGTTATATAATGAAGGATTTACAGGACCTACATATTGTACAAAAGCAACAAAAGAATTATGTGAAATAATGCTTGAAGACAGTGGTTTCATACAAGAAGGCGAAGCAGAATGGAAAAATAGAAAGAGAATTAGAGAAGGTAAATCATTATTAAAACCATTATATACTGCAAAAGAAGGTAAAGAATGTAATAAGTATTTTGAAGCAGTAGAATATATGGATTTTTATGAAGTAGATGAAAATATTAGATTTCGTTTAAATGATGCAGGACATATGCTTGGCTCAGCTATAATTGAAATGTGGATAACTGAAAATGGAAAAACAACTAAAATAGTATTTAGTGGAGATATTGGTAATAACAATATCCCTATATTACAATCACCAACTCCAATAAGTAGTGCAGACTATTTGGTAATGGAATCAACATATGGAGATAGATTACACTTATCATTAGACGGAGAACAAAAAGCTAAATATTTTTTAGATACAATTACAAAAACTCTAAAAAGAGGTGGAACAGTTATAATTCCGTCATTTGCAGTAGGTAGAGCGCAAGAAATATTATATGAATTAGATACAATTAAAGACAAGACAAGTGATGAAAATTTAAAAGAACAATATAGGGAGCTTATGAAAGCAACAGTATATGTAGATAGTCCACTTGCAATATCTGCAACAGCAGTATACAAAAATAATACAGAGCTATTTGATGAAGAAGCTCAAAAAAGAATATTAAGAGGAGATGACCCATTAGAATTTGATGGATTAGAATTTACAAAAAGCTCTGATGAATCAAAAGCATTAAATGAAGTAACTTCACCATCAATAATAATTTCGGCTTCAGGAATGTGTGATGCAGGAAGAATAAAACATCATTTAAAACATAGAGCTTGGAATCCACTTAACACAATACTGTTTATAGGGTATCAAGCACAAAATACTCTAGGAAGAAGGATTGTTGAAGGAGAAAAACGAGTAAAAATATTTGGAGAAGAAGTAATTATAAATGCAGAAGTAGAGTTTATTGATGGATATTCAGGACATGCAGACCAAGAAATGCTTTTAAACTTTATTAAATCATTTGAAACAAAACCTAAAAAGATATTTTTAGTACATGGGGAGCCAGGAGCTCAAGAAGTATTTAAATCAAAAATAGAAGAAATGTTTGGCATAGAAGTAATTATTCCTTCAAGAGGAGATGAGTATAGTATTAAAGGGCTTACAGAAAAAATTGATGAAAGAAAGAATCATAAAAATACATTATCAAGAGAAAGAAAAATTAGATTTGCAAACAAAATTACTGATTTCAATGATGAAATATCAATTCTTTCAAATGATGTTAAAGATAAAGTGTTAACAAGAGATTCAAGAGAATTATTAAATTCATCAGAAGAAGAGATATTATATAGTTTATATATTAAGATAAAAAAGTTTCAAGAAGAATTATCAAAAATTGTAGATGTTAAAAAATATGAAAATGAAAATGAAAAAGAAACTAAAAATGAAAAAATAAATGAAAATGAAAAAGAACAAGAACAGAAAAAAATAAATGTAGATGTAAATGCAAATGTAAAAGAAAAAGAAAATATAGTTAAAGAAATAGATAAAGTAGAAAAGAAAATAGAAGATAAAAAAGCTGTAGTTAAAAAAGAAGAAAAAAGCATAGAAGATGATGGTTTAGAAGAATTAATAGAAATAATTAAAGAAAGTAAGAAGATATCAAAAAAGGAGAAATAGGTGATGATAGAAAATTTTAAAACAAATAAGTATTTTAATGATGCAATATTAGGTAACAATGAAATAACAGCAAGTATAAATAGACATGGAAAGTTATTAAGACTATTTTACCCATCACCTGATTTCAAACAGTTAATTAATTTTATAGATGTAGCATTTAATATTAATGACCAAAGACTATTTATAACACATGATGATATAGGTAGTACATATACACAACATTTTGTGGAAAATACTAATATATTAAAAACAGAGATTTTTAATCCAGATATAGGTATTCGTATAGTTCAAACAGATTTTGCACCAATAGATGAAAATCTATTAATTAGAACATATACATTTACAAATGAAACAGAAGAAGAAATAACACTTAGACCTATTATTAACTCAAGTATAGTTACAACAATGAATAATGAAGCAAGTGGTTGGATAACAGAAGATGCTTTAATTCAATATACACATGATTATTCACTTGCTATATTTTCAAAAGGAGCAATAGCTAATAGAAAGATATATAATACAGGAGGTTTTGATAATTTGCTTGAAAAAACTTCAGAATATATAGGGCTTTCTTCAACATCAGCTATAATGTATGAAAATATCTCATTAAAACCAGGAGAATTAGCAGAATTTCCAATATATATATATGTTAATGATAACAGAGAAAAAAACATTATGAGAGATTTACCACTTGAAATAATTAGGGTAAAAAAGATTAATGTATTAGATAGAGAAAATCAAACTAAAAAATATTGGGAAAAAAAGGTAAAAAAACATACTAAACATGATTTATCTAAATTAGCACCAAAGTTTAAAAATATATATACAAGAACAATATTATTGTTTGAATTATTAAGAAATAGTAAGACAGGTGGAGTATCTGCAGCACTTGAGATAGATGAAAATAAGACAAAATCAGGTAGATATTCATTTAATTGGCCAAGAGATGTATATTATGTATTAAAAGCATACAATATTTTAGGTATGGAAAAATATGCAGAACAGTTTTTAACAAACTTTGCTAAAATAACACAAAGTAGAAGTGGAAGATGGGAACAACGTTTCTATACAGATGGTACACTTGCACCAAGTTGGGGATATCAAATAGATGAAACGGCAATTATGATTATTATGGCATATGAACATTATTTGCATACTAAAGACAAAGCATTTTTAAAACAAGTATTACCAATGCTTCAAAATGCATTTAAATATTTAGAAAAATATGTAGATGATATATTAAATAATGTGGATACAAAGACATTTGACCTTTGGGAAAATTTAGAAGAAGATACAATTTATGGATTAACATCTGTATTTTATGCAATAAAAGTTATGAAAGAAATATTTGAAGAATTAAAAGAAGAATATTCAGAAAATAGGTTAAAAGTAGAGCAAATGAATAGGCAAATCAGAACAATACTTCCTACACTTGAAAAACTAAAAAAACATATTTTAGAAAACTATTATAGTGAAGATCGTGGTTCTTTTGTACGAAGTAATAAGGATAATAAGATAGATATATCATTATTGTCATTAGTAACACCATTTAAAATAATTAGTCCAAATGAAAACAAAATGCAAAATACAATTTCAGTAATAGATATGACACTAAAAACATATACAGGTGGATATATTAGATATGAAAATGATGGATATTTAGGAGGATACAATCCTTGGAGTTTAGCAAATCTTTGGATGGCATTATATAATTTAGAACAAAACGAATATGATAAAGCATTAGAAAACTTTAATTTTGTAGTTAATACTGCTACAGATTTAGGATATATAGCTGAGCAAATCAATAATGAAACATTAAAAGCAGAATGGGTTATTGGACTTGGATGGGCACATGGAATGTATATTACAATCTTAGATAAATTGATTGAAAAAAATTTAATATAATTTAATTATATTAATGTATTGTAATTTATGAAATAGTAATATAATATATATGTAGGAATAATAAAAAGCGAGGTATTTATAGTGGAGAATGATAATAAAAAATTAGAAATACAAAATCAAATTATAGATCATAAAGAAATAGAAGAATTTGAAAAACAAAAAAATTCTAGAGATATGTTAGAAGCAGGTAAAGAAGCATTATTTAAAAATTTAGAGAAGATAAGAGAACAACAAAAGAAAAGAGAAAATAATTTTAAATAATTTAAAATAATTTAAGATAATAGATATTATAAAATATTATGTTTTAATATATAAGTTTAATGAGATAGAAAGGAATAAAATGGCAAAAGAAAAAACTATTTGGGTATGTTCAGAATGTGGAAATGAAGCAATAAGATGGATGGGAAAATGTCCAAGTTGTAATGCTTGGGATTCGCTTTACGAACAAAAACAAATTAAATCAGTTTCAAAAAGTTCAAACTCATTAAATAGTAAAAGAGGAGAAGTAATTAAATTAAAAGAAGCTCCAAAATCAGAATATACAAGGAAGAAAACAGGATTTAAAGAAACAGATAGAGTATTAGGAGGAGGACTTGTAAATGGTTCATTAACACTAATTGGAGGAGAGCCAGGAATTGGAAAGTCTACACTAATATTACAAATGTGTAACTTTATAGCAAAAGAAGATAAAAAAATACTATATGTATCAGGAGAAGAATCTGCAGAACAAATACTTTTACGTGCAGAAAGATTAGGGATAAATAATGATAACATATATTTTTTTGGAGAAACAGAAATAGAATCTGTAGAAGAAGAAATTTTACGAATGAACCCAGAATTTTGTGTAATAGATTCAATGCAAACAATGTATTCAAATGAACTTTCGTCAGCTGCAGGTAGTGTAAGTCAAGTTAGAGAAATAACTTCAAAAGTTATGAATATCTGTAAAAAGAATAATATTACTACAGTAATTGTAGGACATGTAACTAAAGATGGTAATATTGCAGGTCCACGTGTCCTTGAACACATGGTAGACACAGTACTATATTTAGAAGGTGAAAAGCATTTTTCATACAGAATATTAAAGGCAGTAAAAAACAGGTTTGGTTCAACAGAAGAAATAGGTATTTTTGAGATGTGTGAAACCGGTTTAAAAGAAGTATTAAATCCTTCTTCAGTATTAATTGATGACAGAAAAAAAGAAAATATAGGTACAATAGTTGCACCATCAATTGAAGGAAGTAGGGTAATACTTGTAGAATTACAAAGTTTAACAACTAGAACTATTTTTGGTATGCCTAGACGAAACGCAAATGGGATAGATTTAAATAGGTTAAACTTATTACTTGCAGTTATTGAAAAATATACATCACTTGCACTTAGTACACAAGATGTATATCTAAATGTAACAGGAGGTATAAAGATTTCAGAACCTGCAATAGATTTATCAATTATAGTTGCTGTAATCTCAAGTTATTTAAATAAAAATATAGAGTCTACAATAGCAGCAGTTGGAGAAGTAGGGCTTACAGGTGAAATTAGAAATGTAACAAGTTTAGAAAAAAGAATCCAAGAATGTGAAAAAATGGGATTTAAAAAAATATTAGTACCTAAAAAAAGCTATAATAGGATTACAAAAGAAAAACAAGCACAATATAATATTACTGTAATACCACTCACTACAGTAAAAGAAATACTAGATATATTTTAAGGAGGTAAATATGATATTAGTAACAGGAGGATTAGGATATATAGGGAGCCACACAGTAGTTGAATTAATAAATAGTGGTAAAAAAGTAGTGATAGTAGATAACTTATCAAATACTAATATTAACATACTTAAAAATATAGAAAAAATAGTTAATCAAAAGATATTATATTATAATATTGATTTAAAAGATAAGGTAAAACTTGAAAAAGTATTTAAAGATAATGATATAACTGGAATAATTCATTTTGCAGGATTTAAAGCAGTAGGAGAAAGTGTAGAAAAACCAATAATGTATTATGAAAACAATCTAGTTACTACACTTAATATATTATCACTTATGGAAAAATATGATGTTAAAAATATAATATTTTCTTCAAGTGCAACAGTGTATGGACAACCTAAAACAATACCTGTATACGAAGAATTTGATACAGGATATACAAATCCATATGGTGGAACAAAACTATTTATAGAAAAGATACTAAATGATGTAGCATTAGCACATAAAGAATGGGGAATAATAATATTAAGATATTTTAATCCAATAGGTTCACACAAAACAGGATTACTTGGAGAAGAACCAAATGGAATTCCGAACAATATTATGCCATATATATTAAAAGTAGCTACAGGAGAATTATCACATGTTAATGTTTTTGGAGACGATTATGATACAGTTGATGGAACAGGAGTTAGAGACTATATTCATGTAGTAGATTTAGCAGAAGGACATGTAAAAGCACTTGAAAAACTAGATAAAGTAAATGGTGGTAAATATATATATAATTTAGGAACAGGAAAAGGAACATCAGTACTTGAACTTATAAATGCATTCAAAAAAGCATCTGCTTTAGATGTACCATATATTATTACTCAAAGAAGAAGTGGAGATGTAGATACAGTATTTGCTAATGCAGATAAAGCATTTAAAGAATTAGGATGGAAACCAAAATTTAATATAGATGATATGTGTGTAAGTGTGTATAATTATTATTTAAAAAAACAAGAGGAGAATAATTAGAAGATGAATCTAAATTATAATGATGAAACATCACAGTTTATAACCAAAAGATTACAAATTATAGATGAACAAAAAATAGAAGAAACTCTAATACTACAAAAAACGGGTAGAATTCCAGAGGAATTAAGAGAAAGAAATCAAAGAAGTAATGCTAAATTCATGAAAAATATATTAATCTTAACAATTTCACAGATAATTATAAAATTGCTTGGGTTAATATATAAGATTGTTATTGTTAATTTTGATGGGTTTGGAGATGCAGGAAATGGATATTATGCATCAGGATATGAGATATTTGCTGTAATGTTAACACTTTCAAGTATAGGAATACCATCAGTTATATCCAAGTTAGTTTCAGAAAGAGTAGCAATTGGAGATAATAAGGGGGCAAACAGGATATTTAAAGAATCATTAAAATTCTTTACATTTATTGGAATACTCTGTTCTTTATTACTTTTTTTTGGTGCAGACTATATTGCAACAAATATATTAGGAGTTCCAAATGTTAATTTAACATTAAAAGTATTATCACCTGCAATTGCATTTGTATCAGCATCAGCAGTAATTAGAGGATATTTTTCAGGTTTTGAAGATATGAAATTAACAAGTATATCTCAAACATTAGAACAATTTTTAAATGCTATATTATCAATTAGTTTTGTATATATTGCAATGGTTAAAATTAGTCCACAGCCACATATCCTTGCTGCTGCAGGAAATCTATCATCAACAGTTGCAGTAATATTAGCGTTTGTATATACAATTATGTATTTCCAATCTAAAAAGGTAAAAGTAGATAAAAAACAAAAATCAGAATTAGATAAAAAATCATCAGTAAATATTATTAAAATGGTACTAGCTCTGTCAATACCAATTACAGCAGGTTCATTAATAAGTGTTTTAAATACATTTATAGATACAATTACAATAAGTCATGGAATGCAAAAAATGTATCAATTTAAAAATATTAACCCAGAACAATTACAAATAATGATAATGTCTGGAAAAGGGATATTGTCAAAAGTAATTACAATACTTGGAATATTTTTAGCATTTTCAACAGCAATCTCAACAGCATTAATACCGTCAATTTCAGCATTTATAGCTAAAGGACAAAAAAAGATTGCCAAAAAAAGAATAGAGAATGCAATAGATATTACTATAATCACATTATTGCCTATGGTTGTTGGAACAATGGTACTTGCACAGCCGATACTTAAAATAGCATATCCAAATGCAAGTGAAGGAACATATATATTACAAATACTTGCAATCTCAACAATATTCATATGTTTAAGTCATACAATAAATGGAGGACTACAAGGATTTAATGATGTTATTTCACCATTTATAGCTGTAGTTGTAGGAGCTATTACAAAAGTTGTATGTAATATGCTTTTTGTACCAGTATTTGGTATAGAAGGAGCGGCATATTCATCAATAATTTGTCAGATATTAGCATTTTTAGTATCATATATAGCTATAAATAAGAAGATACATATATCTGTAGATGCCTTTAAACTATTTAAACAAATTCTATCAAGCATAATAATGGGAGTATGTGTACACTATATATATACATTTTTAATTACTAAAATTACTAATATATATTTGCTTACATTAATTAGTGTAATTTCAGGTGTAATTGTATATTTAATAGCAATAATATTCTTAAAAGTTGTAACTAAAGAAATTATTCAGATGTTACCATATGGAAATAGGTTAGTTGAAAAGATAGAGACAATTCAAAGAAGAAAACAAAGAAAAAGAGAAAGATTAAAAAGAAATTAATTAAAAGAAATTAATACTATATAAGGAGAGTATATGTCAAAAAATAATTTGCAAGACACATGGGATTTAACACATATATATAATGATGTATCAGAACTAAAAGCAGATGTTAAAAAATTATTAGAATTATTAAATGAGTTTCTAAAATTAAAAGGAAAATTAAACAATAAGAAGACTTTAATAAAGGAAGTATTGCTTGGAGATCAAATTGCATTATTAGAATCTAAGATTTATCCATATTTAAGTTTAAGAGACTCTTTAAATATTAAAGATGATGAAATACAACAACTTTCATCAGAAATATATATAGAGACAGATAAGATAAATAAGCATTTAAGTTTTGTTGTACCAGAAATATTAGCAAATGACGAAAAATTACTATTAGAAGTTGCAAATGATGAAAGAATTAGACCACGTAGAAAATCATATTTAAAATTTATAGAGAGTAAAAAACATTGGCTTTCAGAAATAGAAGAATATATTTTTGATAGATTACTATCAGGAAATAGTATTAGCTCAATATATGATTTACATCAAAATGAATTAACTTTTGAAAAAGCATTAGATAGTAATAATGTCTATCATGAAGTTACACATACAAATTTATCTAAGTTGTTTGAAAGTCCTGATAGAACATTAAGAAAAAATGCATTTAAATCACTATATAAGACATATGGAAAACATATTTATACAATAGGTGAAATGTATTTAAGTTTTACAAAAACAAGAAAAGAAGTAAATGAGCTTAGAAAATATAATTCAGTATTAGAAGCTGTAGTAAAAGCAGATGAATCAACAGAAAAAGTATATAATACATTAATAAGTACAGTTAATGAAAATTTAAATGTTGTAGATAATATTGTGAGTTTACTAAAAAAAGCAAGTAATATACAAGATTTCAATAGATATGATTTTGGATATAATCCATATAAGGGAATAGATCAAAAATATACATATATAGAAGCACAAGAAATAGTAAAAAAAGCACTGAGTGTACTTGGAGAAGAATATATATCAAAATTAGATGAAGCTTTTAACAATAGGTGGATAGATGTATATCCAAAAGAAAATAAGGATAAAGGAGCATTTAATTTAGGAGTATATAATATACATCCATATGTATTATTAAATTTTGAAGGTACATTTGATGATATTTCAACAATAGCACATGAACTTGGTCATGCAATGCATTCATGTCTTGCTATGGATAATCAAGAATTGTGTAATTCTGGTTGTACAATAATGGTAGCAGAAGTTGCATCAACAGTAAATGAAATATTACTTACAGAATATTTACTTAACAATGAAACAGATATAGAGAAAAAGAAATATATATTATTTGAACAAATACTTACAATACATGGTACATTAATTAGGCAGACTATGTTTGCAGAATTTGAAAAACAAGTGGCAGATAAAGTACATAATGATGAAGTATTAACAACTAAAATACTTAATGAAATATATTTAGAAATATGTAAAAAATATTTTAGAGCAATAAAAGAATTAGATACAGATATAAAGTATGAATGGGCAAGAATTCCACACTTTTATAGTACATTTTATGTGTATAAGTATGCAACAGGAATTTCTTCAGCAATTGCAATAGCACAAAACATATTAAAAAAAGGTAAACCATATATAGATAAATATTTTGATATGTTAAAATCAGGAACATCATTAGATTCTATAAGCACATTGAAACTTGCAGAAGTAGATTTAGAAGATAAAAACACATATATTAGTGCGATAGAATTTTTAAATGATAGAATAGAACAATTAAATAATTTAATAGATAATAATTAAAGATTATAATAAATAAAATAATAAACAAAAGAAAAGAGGTTAATATGAAAGGTTATTATATACAAAAAATACATGCAAGAGAAATATTGGATTCAAGAGGCAATCCTACAATTATGACAGAAGCATATATTAATGGTAAAAAGGGAGTATCAAAAGTTCCATCAGGTGCGTCTACAGGAGCATTTGAAGCAGTAGAATTAAGAGATGAAGATAAAAATAGATATCTAGGAAAAGGAGTACAACAAGCAGTAGATAATGTTAATAATATAATCAATGTAGATTTAATGTCAGAATCTGATGAAGCTGTGATACTTTATCATACACTTGAAGAAATAGATACAGATTTAATATCATTAGATGGTACAGAAAACAAAGGTAAATTAGGTGCAAATGCAATACTTGGAACATCAATTGCTTGTGCAAATGCAATAAGCATGGTTAATGAACAAGAATTATTTCAATATTTAGGTGGAGAAGTAGCATCAATATTGCCAGTGCCAATGATGAATATATTAAATGGTGGAGCACACGCTTCAAATAATGTAGATATACAAGAATTTATGATAATGCCTGTTGGAGCAGAGACATTTAAAGAAGCTTTAAGATGGTGTAGTGAAGTATATCATACATTAGGTAAAATACTAAAAGAAAAAGGAAAAACAATTTCAGTTGGAGATGAAGGAGGATATGCACCAGACTTATCAAGTGATGAAGAAGCATTTGAGTTATTACTTGAAGCTATTAAAAAAGCAGGATATAATCCTGGAGAAGATTTTGTGTTTGCAATTGATGTAGCGGCAAGTGAATGGAAAAGTGATGATGAAAGATATCATTTACCAAAAGCAGATAAATATCTAACTCGTGAAGAATTAATTGCACATTATGAAAAATTAGTAGAAAAATATCCTTTAATGTCAATAGAAGACGGATTAGATGAAGAAGACTGGGAAGGTTGGAAAGAATTAAATAAGAGACTTGGAGACAAAGTTCAATTAGTAGGTGATGACCTTTTAGTAACAAATACAAAAAGACTTACAAAAGCAATTGAAGAAGACGCATGTAATTCAATACTAATTAAACCAAATCAAATAGGTACATTAACAGAAACTATAGATGCAATACAACTTGCCAAAACATATGGATATACAGCAGTAGTTTCACATCGTTCAGGAGAAACAGATGATACTACAATTGCAGATTTAGCAGTAGCATTAAACACTAAACAAATTAAATCTGGAGCACCTGCAAGATATGATAGAGTAGCTAAATATAATAGACTGTTAGAAATTGAAGAAATCTTAGGATTAAAAGCTAAATATGCAGGATGGGGATGTTTTTCATAAAGTATAAAAAATAACAAAATAAGTATGAAAACAACTATAAAAATAAGTATAAAGAAGAGAATTTATATATTCTCTTTTTTATATGTTTTTACTGTATTTTTTAATGCAATTTTTTAAAAAAAATGTTATAATATATGCAGGAAAATAATGGTTAATATATTTATGTAATTGTTTTTGATATAATGATTAAATGGGAGGGACTATGATATTTATTGCAGAAGAAAATAGATATAGGATTGATCTACATGGATATACAAAATCAGAAGCAGAAATAGAAATGCAAAATATATTAGATACATTACCAATAAAATATGAGGCGATATATGTAATTCATGGATATAGTGGAGTTAAATTACTTGAATATATTAGAAAAGAATTAAAACATCCTCGTATTTTAAAGATATATACTAAATATAATCCGGGAACAAGTTTAATTGTATTAAATAAGGATTTTAGGGTTGATTTACAAAAGAAAAAAAGAATTACAAAAAGTCAAAGAAAAAGAAAAAAACAAATGAAATTAAGGAGAAAAAATGTGGATTAAATTAATATTTGTACTATTATTTGTAATATCAGCATTTGTAGTATTTGATGCAAGGCCAATTGCAAGAAAATATTTTACATTAAATGACAGAAATAAGACAGTTAATATATTAAGGATTATAGGGATAGTAATATACTTAATACTAATATATATATATTTAGTTTTTAGACAATATGGTATTAATATATAGTGTAAAGTGAGTAAGAAAAAATAATAATGATAAATAATAAGGATGGTTATATGGAAGAAGTAATAGTTAAATATTTAGGTAAAGAATACAAAGTTAAAAAAGATTTAACAATACATGAGTTTTTACTAGCAAACAATTTGTTAGATGATTCAATTATTGCAGTATATGTATTTAATGAAGTAAAATCATTAAATCATATAATAGACAAAAATATAGAGATAAGCCCAATTACAACTAAAGAAACAGACGGAAGACATATATATATAAGAGGGTTATTATATATATTATCAATGGCAATAGATTCAATATATCCAGAAAATAATATGGTAATAGAATATCAATTATCTAATTCAATGTATGTAACACTAGATGGAGTTAAAATAACTAATGAATTACTAAAAAAAATAACTGAAAAAATGCAAGAAATAATCTTAGCAGAAATAGATATTAAAAAAGTAGTGATGAGTAAAAAAGAAGCAGAAGCATTTTATACTAAGCATCAGACAGTAAGAGGTATATTACAAAAACAATTTAAAGAAAAAGACCAAGTAACACTATATTTTGCAAATGACTATTTTAACTATTTTTATGGAGTTATGCCTGTAAATACAAAATATTGTAGAGTATTTGAATTACAGAAACATACAAATGGATTTATAATTAAATATCCACAAGAAGGGACAAATTTTGATAAAGTAGGAGAATTTGTACAAACTAAAAAATTACAAAAAGCATTACAAGAATATAATGAGATATATAATATTTTAGGAATATCAACAATAGAAGAATTAAATAATAAGATATTAACAAATCCAATAGATTTAGTATTACTTTCAGAAGCATTACATGAGAAGAAAATATCAGACTTATCAAAAAAGATTAGAAAACAAGATGATGTTAGAATGATACTAATTGCCGGGCCTTCATCTTCAGGTAAGACAACATTTGCAGGTAAACTTTCAACATCACTTAGAATTTCAGGAATCAAACCTGTAACAATATCTGTTGATAACTATTTTGTAGATAGAGATGATACACCCAAAGATGAAAAAGGTAATTTTGATTTTGAATCTATAAATGCTATAGATTTAAAATTATTTAATAAGCATTTAGAAGAATTACTACAAGGTAAAGAAATAGAAATGCCAACATACAATTTTAAAAAAGGATGCAGAGAATTTTTAGGAAATACATTAAAGTTAGAAGAAAACGAAATATTAATTATTGAAGGAATCCACTGTTTAAATGATAAACTAACATCAAAAATACCTAAAGAAAATAAATTCAAAATATATATTAGTGCATTAACAACACTTAATATAGATTATTTTAATAGAATATCAACAACAGATACAAGATTAATTAGAAGGATAATTAGAGATTTTAATACAAGAAACTATAGTGCAACACATACACTGGGAATGTGGTATTCAGTAAGAAGGGGAGAAAAAAGAAATATATTCCCATTTCAAGAAGAAGCAGATTTTATCTTTAATTCATCAGTAATATATGAAATAGCAGTATTAAAAAAACATATAGTACCATTACTTAAAGAAATATCACCACATCAAAAAGAATATAGTGAAGCAAAAAGAATTTTAGGATTATTACAATATTTTGAAGATGTGCCAGATGAATTAGTACCAAATAATTCATTAATAAGGGAGTTTTTAGGAAATAGTTTATATGAAATATAGTTAGAAAAAGAGGAGAAATAAATGTCAGAATATATAACAGAAAAACAAATATTAGAAGAATTACAAAAAATATATATAACAGAAGTAGTAGATATATTAAAACAAACAAACAATGAAGAAAATATTAATATAGAGCAATTAAAACAAAATGTACAAAAAGCAAATGCTAAACAAACAGCAGACATAGCTATAGCTAATTTTAATATTGTAAAAATATTAAAAAAATCACCACAAGAAATATCTAAAGAAATAATGGAAAAAATTGCTAACTCTATTAAAGAAAATTGGGTTAAAGAATATATTTATAATATAGAAGTAGTAGGTGGTTATATTAATATTACATATAATATGCAAAAAATTAGACAAGAAGCATTAAAATTTGCACTAATTGGACAAAAGATGGGATATGATAGTTCAAACAATGATAAAATGGTATTAATAGACTATTCTTCACCTAATATTGCAAAACAATTTCACATTGGACATTTAAAGACAACTGTGATTGGTAATATGTTATATAGGTTATATAGACATTTAGGATATAATGTATATGGAATAAATCATTTAGGAGACTATGGAACACAATTTGGAAAATTAATAGAAGGATATAATTTATGGAAAGAAGAATATAGTTTTGAAGAAAATCCAATAGAAGTATTAAATGATATTTATGTAAGAATAAATGCATTGTGTAAAGAAGATGAAACAGTATTACAAAAATGTAGAGATAACTTTAAAAAACTAGAAGAAAAAGATCCAGAAATGGTAGAAATTTGGCAAAAGTTTAAAGATATATCTATGATAGAATTTAATAAGATATATGATATATTAAATGTAAGATTTGATTCATATAGAGGAGAATCAGCATATTCTGATAAAATGAAAGAAGTAACACAGTTATTAGAATCAAAAGATTTAATTAAAGTATCAGAAGGAGCTAAGATAATTGACTTAGAAGAAGATAATCTAGGAATAGTTGTTGTAGAAAAAGCAAATGGTTCAAGTATGTATATAACTCGTGATATAGCGGCAATATTATACAGGATTCAAAAATTTGATTACTACAAATGCTTATATGTAGTAGGTTCAGAGCAAATATTACATTTTAAACAATTATTTAAAATAATAGAAAAATTAGGAGTAGACAAAAAATATATAGAAGGAACAAAACATATACCATATGGAATGGTAAGTTTGCCAAGTGGAAAAATGTCTACAAGATTAGGAAATGTTATTAAAATAGAAGACCTACTTAAAGAATCAATTAAAAGAACAAGACAAATATTAGATGAAAAAAATGAATTATCAGAAGAAGAAAAAGAAGTAGTAGCAAAACAAGTAGGAATAGGAGCTATAATATTTTCTAATTTATCAACAGTACTTGTAAAAGACCAAGTATTTGTATGGGATAATGTATTAGACTTTACAGGAGACACAGCTCCATATATTCAATATGTAAATGTTAGGATAAATAGTATATTAAAAGAAGCTAAAAATACAGAAAAATACAATTGTAATTGGATTAATGACAAAGATAAAATAATGGAAAAATATCTTGAAATAGAGAAAGAATATAATGAAAAAGCAGAATTAAGAAAAGAAAAAAATGGTATTCATTCAAAAGAAGCAGATGAAATATTTAAAAAAATATTAGAGTTTGAAGAAGTACTTTTAAAATTAACGGTAAAACATGAACCATATATTTTAACAAACTATGTACTAGAAATAGCAAAACTATTTAATAAATACTATAATAACTATAAAATATTAACAGATGATATTTCTAGAGATTATGGATTAATAATATGTATTATGATACAAAAAATAATCAGTGTATCATTTGATATATTTGGAATAGAATTACCAGACAAAATGTAATATATAATTAAATGTACAACATTATTAATATTGTAAATTAATATTCTAAAAACTAAAAACTTAATATGTTAAAAACATTGAAATTATATAGTAAATATAATATATTAAATATATACAAAGGGGAAAAAATGGCAAGAAAAGACAGAATAAGTCAATTTGAAAAAGATAGAGCAAGAAGAGAAGAAAATAGTAAACTATTAAAACAGATAGCTGAAAAAGTAGAGGCTGAAAAAAATGGTACAACTATTAAAAAGAATTTTGAAAATTCTAGAAATAACAAAAAAGATAATAGCAATTTCTTTGAAAAATTACAACAAGAAAAAGAATCAAAAGTAGCAAAACAAGAAGAAGTATTATTAAATGATGAAGGACAAAAAGCAAAATCATTATTTGAGAAAAAAATAGAGCAAAATGCAGATAAAGTAAGAATGGGTAGTCAAGCTAAATTTGAGCTTAAAGAAGATAAAATGCAAAAAATAAATGAATTTTTATCCAAAGATAGTTTTTCTAAAAATAATGAAGAAGTATTTTCAAATGATACTTTCAATAAAAATACAGATGCTACAGAAAACAAAACACAAGTATTTAATGGTAAAGATGCAACTAAAATAGATAGTAAGACAAATATATTAGAACTTGCAAGATTAAGACAAGCAGAAAGAGAAAATTTAAAACAAGCTAAAAGTAAAAAAGTAGATACATTAGATAATTTAGTTTTAGATGAAAGTGAAGTAGTTATAGAAGAAGACAATAGTGAAGAAAGTAAACAAATATATTTGAAAGAAAAAGCAAAACAAGAAAGATTTAATCATAATAATTTTCAATATGAAGAGACAGATGAAATAGATGAACCATTAGTAGATTTAGAAGCAATAAATGGAGCATTACATATAATTATTATTACATTTGTAGTACTATTAATGCTATTAGCATTATTAGTAGTATATGTATTTAAACATCAAGAAATCATGAAATACATTACATTTAGAGAAGTAGAAAGTGCTAATATACAATCAGAAGAAGCAATAAAAAATGGAAAAAATATAGATGTTATTGCTAAAGATGTATCAAGAGAAACAGATGTAGATAAAAAGTATGGATATATTGAAATAAATGATGTTAAATATCCAATATATGCATTTAATAAGAAAAATGCAGTAAAAGGTATGTTACTATATAGGTATTCAGAAAAACAAAATGTAGCTACTCAGATATTAAATGTAGATACAGAATACAATATAAAAGGGATTAATGGAATAAATAATAGCAAATATATAGGAGAAAAACTTAAATTAGTATTAAATGAACAAAAAGAATTAAAAGTAGAACAAGAATATAAGATTAAGAAAATAGAAGTAAAAAGCAAAGTGGAAATAGAACAAGATAGTAATAAACTATATATAATTGAAAAAGTTAATTCAAAAAGTTCAAATATGAGAAGTGATAGTGCAAGAGCATATGAAAGAAGTGAAAAAGATTTAGAACAAGATAATATAGAATCAAATGATAAAAAGATAATTATTATATTAGAAAAAGTATAAATAATAAAAACAATAAAAATTAATAAAAAATGATAAAAATTAAACAAGAAAAAAATAAAAATATATAAGTAAAAGTAAAATAAATATGAATATGAATAAAATTATAGTAAAAAATAATTATAAATTAAAATATAAATGTAACTATAAATAAGTAAAATAAATATAAATAAATAAAAGAAAAGGAGAGGTGAATATGGATGAAAAAGAAGAAAGAAATGAAAAAGTAGAAGATTTAGCAGAAGTAGAAAAAACAGATAAAAAAGCAGTTAAAGAAGTTAAAGAAAAAGTAAAAACTAATACATTGACATTAAAAGAAATAGAAGATTCAAAAGAATATGTAGAAGTTTTAACAGATAAGTTAGCTAAAAAAATTGGTAGAATGTTTAAAAATGAACAAACAGGAGAAAAGATAATTATAAGAGAGGGGATTACTCCAAATATAGTTATGGAGAAAAGCTCATATTTAGTAGAAGGACATTTAGATGTATTATCTAATGGGTTTGCATTTTTAAGAGACAAAACATTAAAATCATCTAAAAATGATATCTATGTTTCACCTACAATGATTAGATTATTTAGATTAAAAACAGGAGACAAACTTTTAGGTTTTGTAAATCCTAAAATATTAGAAGATGTAAAATATCCTAATTTAATGTATCTATTTACAATAAATGATTTAACTCTTCCTAAAGCTTTTAAGAAAAGAGAGTTTGAAGATTTAACACCTATATATCCAACAGAAAGATTTCCGCTTGCAGATGTAGAATTAGATAAAACTACTAATATTACAAATAGGTTGATAGATATGTTTGCACCAATAGGAAAAGGGCAAAGAGGATTAATAGTATCACAACCAAAAACAGGTAAGACTACAGTTATTAAAAGTATCGCTCAATCTATAATGAAATTAAAAGAAGATATAGAATTAATGGTATTGTTAATTGATGAAAGACCTGAAGAAGTTACAGAAATAGAAGAAATAGTTAAAGGACATGTAATTTCATCTACATTTGATGAAAAACCAGAAGAACATATACATATAGCTGAATTTGCTTTAGAAATAGCTAAAAGAAAAGTAGAAGCAGGAAAACATGTAGTATTATTACTTGATAGTATAACTAGACTTGCAAGAGCATATAATTTAGTTGTTCCATCATCTGGAAAAGTATTATCAGGAGGATTTGATCCAACAGCACTATATAAGCCAAAACACTTTTTTGGAGCGGCAAGAAATACTAAAGATGCAGGTTCACTTACAATACTTGCAACAGCATTAGTAGATACAGGAAGTAGAATGGATGACTTAATATATGAAGAATTTAAAGGTACAGGTAATATGGAATTACATTTAAGTCGTGAAATGGCAGAAAGAAGAATATATCCTGCAATTGATATTGTAAAATCTGGTACAAGAAGAGATGAATTACTATATACTGAAGACGAAAAAGAAATTATAGATAAAATAAGGGTTAATGCACATGGTATACCAGATGTTGAATTTACTAAAAGAATGATAGCTTTAATAAATTCAACTAAAAATAATGAAGTGTTATTTAAAAGTATACAAAATGACCCAACAATGAAATAGGAGGAATATGTTTAATATACAAAGATTCTATCCAAATATATATGTAAATAAGGTAACAGATATAACTTTAGAATATTTAAAAGAAAATAATATATATGGAATAATATTAGATGTAGATAATACACTTATAGACTTTAATAAGAATTATGTTGAAGGATTAGAAAAATGGCATAAAAATATAACTGAAAATGGTATTAAAACAATAATATTATCAAACACATTTAATAGAAGTAAAATTAAAAAAATAGCAAATAAATTAAACATAGAATATATATTTTTTGCTAATAAGCCATGTAAATTAGGGTTCTATATAGCTAAGAAAAAATTGAAATTAGAAAATAAGAATATTGCAGTTATGGGAGATCAAATATTTACAGACATATTAGGAGCAAACAAATTAAATATGCATTCTATATTAGTAAAGCCAATGATAGAACAAAATGACTATTTTGTTACTAAAATAAAAAGACCATTAGAAAAAAAAGTATTAAAAAGATATTTAGAAGAATTAAGAAATAATAGGAGAAAATAATGATTAATATATTACAATATCAATATATAATATATATATTAGGTATATTGTTATCAATAATTTCTGCAATGTATATTACAGTTGCAAATATTAGATATAAGGAAGAAGAGAGTGTATTTAATAAAAAAAGTATACAAATATTTAAAGAAAGAATACCATATTTTGTTATGTATACAATAATACAACTAATAACATATTTAATGTTAGTATATATAACTATAAAAGATAAACCACGATTAACATATTTAGAAATAGTTGGATTAGTACAAGGAATGATAATTTCACCATTACTAGTTATAACTTTTTGCATAGATGTAAAAGAAAGAATAATACCAAATAGAGTAACAATGCTACTATTTCAAATAGCAGTAGTGTTTAGTATAATTGCAACAATAGACATTAATCAATCAAGTTTTAATATATTACAATTAAAACAACAAATTTTAGGAATGGTATTTGCATTTGGAATATTTGCAACAATGGCAGTACTTGGTGGAATAATAGCTGGTAAAGAAGCTATGGGAATGGGAGATATAAAGTTTATGACTCCTATAGGACTATTATTTGGAATAGGAAAAATATTTGATATTACACTTGGAGCATTTTTAATATCAGTAGTATATGCAATAATAATAATAATATATAGGAAGATTAAAAAAATAGATGACGAATATATACCATTTGGACCATTTTTAGTGCTTAGTATCTATATAATGATGTTTTTAAGTGATGGAGCAATAGTACAATATTTTGTACAATTTACAAATATGATAGCAGACAAAATTTTAATGCTATTTTAATAACAAATAATATGAGTTGTGAAAAAATATAAATAAAGAAAAAAATATAAAAAATAAATAAAATAGAAAGCTAGTATACTTAAGTATATTAGCTTTGTTTCATTTTTATCACAAAAATATACTTTTGTATATAAATTGTAATATGCATATTTCAAGCATATATGTAACATATGTAGAGAGATGTATAGAGTAATAATAATGATTTTAAAATATATTATATAGAACTTAATTGAATATTTGATACTATAATAGTAAACTAAATAATAGGAAATGATATAAAAGAGAGGATATTATGAAAAAATCATATTTAAAAAATGTTAAAAATAATGAAGGTATCACATTAATAGCATTAGCAGTTACAATAATAATTATGCTAGTATTAGCAGTAGTTACAATAACAGTATCAGTTGGAGATAATGGATTATTACAAAGAGCAAGACTTTTAAGAAATACGAACAATTCAGCAGAAGAACAAGAATATATCAAAAATACACTTACTGGAATAAAAGTAAATAAGAAAATAGCTAAAGATAATACAACTGTAAGTGGTACAGAGTTAAAAACAGAATTACAAAAAAATCCTAGATTTAAAAATATAGATGTAGATGAATCAGATACAAGTATATTATTAACAAATCAAAATAATAAATATATTGTAGATAAAGACACATATAATGTAGAACCATTTACTGGTAATCTTATACCAGAAGATTTAAAGGTAGGAGACACAATAATTTATGACCCAACAAAGGGAGTAACAGATACATCAAAATTAACCTATACTTCAGTAAAAGGTACTGCAAAAACAGGTGGTAATGGTTATGGTACTCAAACAGTTACTGCAAAAGCAAATAATAATGAATGGGTAGTAATATCTAAAGCAGGTAATCAATTAAAAGTAATGAGTAAAGAACCAGTAGGAGGAGTAACAGGAGGAAAAGAAGCAAATAAATTTACATTAGAAGGTGGTATAGGTTGGTTATATGCAGAAGAAGAGCTACATAAAGCATGTAGTATATATGGACATGGAAAAGGAGCTAAACAAATAACTACAAGCTACCAAATAGGTAATAAGTATGTAGGAGAAGCACAAATGAGAACATTAATTGGTTCTGGTGCAAGAAGTATGACAATGGTTGATATTGTTCAAATAATGAAAGGTAATTCTTATACTGATTTTACAGAAGAAGAAAAAAAATTATTTGATCCAGATTATATGAATCCTTCTCAAAAAAGTTCAGAAGTATATTATCCAACAATAAGTAGCGTGCAAGAAAATGGAACAAGTACAGCTAAACAAAGATATGAATATGACTATTATGATATAGATGAAAATGGAGAATATGATAAAGACTTAGTAGAAGATGAAAAAGTAAAAGAAAATAAGAGAAAATTAAAAGTACATATATATAAAAACGATCAGTATTGGCTTAGCTCTCGTTCTGTTTACATTTCTGGTAATGCTTACTTCTGTGTGTATAGTGTGTACTTAGAATATGTTAGTATTGACGCGGTCTTAAATGCTGAATGGAATGGGAGTTTTGATGGGGCACCTCATGCAAATTTCTTGCGACCAGTAGTATATTTAGATGGAAATATGATAGAAAAACAAACTCAAGGAGTATGGAAGATAAAAGATTAATATATAATATTTTAAATATGTGTAAAAAAGTATATTGTTTCTATTTAATTATATTTATTTAACTTTATATTAATATTTTGTTATAAATATTTTAAAGTGATCTATACATTAATATAATTATATATATAGATATATGTTGCAAAAGGTGGTATAATATAATTAGTATGGAGGCAAAATGAAATTAACTAATGAAACAATATCTAATATTTCTCAATTACTACAAATGCAGAAGTCTAAAAATAGGAAATCAGATCTTAAAAAGATAAATAAAGCATATTATTATGCAGAAGAAGCACATAAAGATCAAGTAAGACTTTCAGGAGAAAAATATATAATACACCCTTTAAACGTTGCATACATATTATCTAAAATAGGTATGGATGATAATACAATCTGTGCAGCATTACTTCATGATGTAATTGAAGACACAGTTTCTACATATGATGATATTAAAAATATGTTTGGTGAAGAAGTAGCTGTAATGGTTGAAGGTGTAACTAAATTAGGTAAGTTAAAATATACTACTAAAGAAGAAAGCCAAGTAGAAAATTACAGAAAAATGTTTTTAGCTATGGGTAAAGACATAAGAGTAATATTAGTTAAGATTGCTGATAGACTACATAATATGAGAACTATGAATTATATGAAAAGGGAAAAGCAAATACTTAAATCTAAAGAGACTTTAGACATATATGCACCACTTGCAAATAGGTTAGGTATGCATCAATTTAAAGGAGAACTTGAAGACTTAGGATTTAAATACTTAATGCCTGAAGAATATCATAAAATATTAGTAGGATTAGACAAAACAAGTAAGCAAAGAAATGAATACTTAGCAAAAATTGAGAAAGAATTAAATACTATTTTTAAAAAGAATAGAATTAAATATGAATTAAGTGGTAGAACAAAACATATATATAGTATATATAAGAAGATGAAAAGAGATGATTTACCAATTGAGAGAATCTATGACATTTTTGCTTTAAGAGTAATAGTAAATGATATACCTACATGTTATAGTATACTTGGATTATTACATGAAAAGTTTACTCCAATGATAGGAAGATTTAAAGATTATATAGCTGTTCCAAAATCAAATATGTATCAATCAATACATACAACATTAATAATTCCTAAAGAATCACCTTTTGAGGTTCAAATTAGGACACATGAAATGCATGAAATAGCTGAATTTGGTATTGCAGCACATTGGGCATATAAAGAAGCAAATTACAAAGGTAAAAAATCAGTTGTATCTGTAAAAGAAGATAAATTATCATGGGTTAGACAAACAATAGAATGGCAAGAACAAACAAATGACCCTGAACAATTTATGGAAACACTAAAAACAGAACTATTTGAAGATGAAGTATATGTGTTTACTCCAAAAGGAGATATTAAAGTATTAGTAAAAGGGGCAACAACAATTGATTTTGCATATATGATACATGAACATATTGGTAATAAGTTGATTGGTGCAAAATTAAATGGTGTTATGGTACCTATAACTACAGTCTTAAAAAATGGTGATATAGTTAATATACTTACATCAGAAGCATCGAGTGGTCCAAGTAGAGATTGGTTAAAAGTTGTAAAAACACCAACTGCAAGAGCTAGAATTACAAAATATTTTAAAAAAGAAACTAGAGAAGAAAATATAGAAAAAGGGAAAGAAATTCTAGAAAAAGAAATTAAAAGATTAGGGTATAAACCATTTGAAGTAATTACAGTAGAAGCGTTAGAAATAGTTAAAACAAGATATGCATTACAAAAAATAGAGGATGTATATGCAGCAATGGGATTTGGTAATTTAGGAGTAAATAAGGTTACAGGAAAATTACTTAATATATACAAAAAGACACATGATGAAGATATAATAGATAAAAAGATTAAAGAACTAGAACAAGATAAAGACAAAAACAAAGAAAAAGAAAAAGAGATAGAAGAAAAAATAGTAAGTCAAAATGGACTATATATAAAAGGGATAGACAATTTGCTTATTAAACCAGCAAAATGTTGTAATCCTGTACCTGGAGATGAAATTATAGGGTATATTACTCAAGGAAGAGGAGTATCTGTACATAGAACTAATTGTAGAAATATCTCAAAATTAATGAAAGATCATAATAGGATAATTGATGTATATTGGAGCAATAATATAACTCAAAACTATGTAGTAGAATTAGAAATATATGCTTTAAATGTAAAAGATATGGTTAAAAATCTAATATTAGTTATAGATAAGTCTACTGCTACTCTTACAGGATTAGATGCAAATGTTACAAAAGATGAACTTTTAAATGTTAAAATGAAAATAGTTGTTAAAACATATGAAGAATTAAATAAAATAATATTATCAATGCAAGGATTAGAAAATGTATTAGAAATAAAAAGGAAAAGAGGGTAAACAAATGATAAAAAATATTAATAAAGTGTATAAAAAAGAAAGTACAAAATATACTATAGAAATATATAAGGTTGAAAACTCATTTCAAAAAGAAATAGAAGGAGTATTAGTTAATACATATATTATGATAGTAGATAATAAGTATGGAGTAATAGTAGATCCAGGAAGTGATTTAACAGAAGTTTTAATAAGACCTGAATTTGTAAATATAGAAATGAAATACATATTATTAACCCATTTTCATGTTGACCATATAGCAGGATTAGATAATACTAAAGCAAAAACAAATGCAAAAGTAGCAATCTCTGAAATAGATGGAAAACTATTAAAAAATCAAGAATATACATTTACAAATATATTTGGAATTGATAATCCTAAAACAGATATAGATATATCATTAAAAGATCAAGATATAATTGAAGTAACAGAATTTGTTAAAATTAAATCACATTTAACATCAGGACATACAAAAGGTGGTATGTGTTTTGAAGTACTTACAGATGTAATACCTACAGAAGTACTATTTACAGGAGATACAATGTTTAATAAAACATATGGTAGAGTAGATTTTCCAAGTGGTAATATGCAAGAAATGCAAGCAAGTTTAAGATATATTTATGAGAATTTTAATGAAAATACATTAATTTTACCAGGACATGATGATATAGTAATATTAAGAGATAATAAACATTTAGAAGACTAAGTAAAATATTATAGTAAAGGAATAATCGTATTTTGGAAAGCAAAGAAAGAATAGATAAAATTATATCAGAAAAATATAATATATCACGAACATTAGCACAAAAATATATAACTAGTGGTATAGCATATATAAGTATTCCTATAAAAGAATTAATAGATGACGAAGATAATATTGTTAAGATATTTAGAAGACCTAATCAAAAAGTATCTACAAAATATATAGATCATATATATATAAGGGAAGAAGAAAATAAATATAAATTTGTTTCACAAGGAGCTTTAAAGTTAGAAAAGGCAGTAGAAGAATTCAATATTAATATAGAAAATAAAGTAGCTTTAGACATGGGAGCTTCAACAGGAGGATTTTCAGAAGTACTATTATTAAAAAATGCTAAAAAAGTATATGCAATAGATGTAGGTACAAATCAAATATCACCAAAATTAACAAAATGGAAAAATTTATATATATATGAAAATACAGATATAAGAGATGTGTATAAAATACCTGAAATAAAAGCAGAAAAAATAGATATAGTTGTAGGAGATTTATCATTTATATCATTAAAATTAGTTTATGATACAATTATAAAGATATCACCAAAAGAATTAGTATTGCTAATTAAACCACAATTTGAGATAGGAAAAGAAATATCAAAAACAAAGGGAATTGTAAAAGATGAGAAATTGATTAAAAAAGCAATATTAGATGTACTTACAACATATCTTCAAAAATATGATTTAAAAGGCATTACATACTCACCATTAATATCACCTAAAACAAATATAGAATATTTAGTATATCTAAAATTAAATGAAGAAGAAATAAGAGATGCTGAAAAAGTAATTAATATAATAGAAAAAGAAAATATAGAGAAAAAAATAAATAGAATAGTAACAAAATCAATTAATAAGAAACAAGAAGCAAAAGAAATTGCTAAACAAAAAGAAAGAGTAGAAAACATTGATGAAGATATAGATGAATATAATTTTATTAATGATAATACAGAACAAAATATGAAATAAATAAAATATGTAATAAACAAATGAATAATAATATAGAATAAAAATATCTGAGTGCAACTATGTTACTTAGATATTTTTAAATTTTAACTATGTAATTAACATGAAAATATGTACGAACAAACAAAGGGATTATAATATATTAAGTTGAAAAAACATTAAAGATATATTATAATTTAAAATAGGAAAATAAAAAATAAATATAGAAAGAGAAGATATCAAAAAAATGAAAAATGAACCAATAATACGAAAGATTAATGAAGAAAAAGTAGGAAAATTAGTACTACATGTTAGATTTGATGAGACAGATAGAATGGGAATAGTACATAATAGTAAATATTTAGTATATTATGATATAGCAAGAGAAAGTTTACTTAGAAAAGCTAAAATTCACTTTTTAAATGATGTAGAAAAATGTGGTGGTCAAATAGCAATTGTAGAACATCATGCTAAATACTTAAAACCTGCAAAATTTGGAGATACTGTAACAATATATACAGCATTAAAAACTCAAACAAGTGTAAAATCAGAATTTATATATGAACTATATGTTGGAGAACAATTAATCCATAAAGGTGAAACTAAAATCGCATGGATAGATGAAAACTTAAAATTAATGAATATATCTAAAAAATTACCAGAAGTATACAACAAACTTAAAAAATATGTAATTACAGAGGAGGATATAGATGGAGTTAAATAAGAATAATGCAAATTTTGTAATATCTGCAACAAGCAAAAAACAATATCCAGAATTATTAGAACATGAAATAGTACTTGTTGGAAAATCTAATGTAGGTAAATCAAGCTTTATAAATAGTATGTTAAACAGAAAAAAATTAGCAAAAACTAGTAATGTACCAGGTAAGACAAGACAAATAAACTTCTATAATATTGATAATAAGATGCATATAGTTGATTTACCAGGATATGGATATAGTAAGATGAGTAAAATAGATGCAGCTAAAATGGGAGTATATATAGAAGAATATTTACAAATAAGAGGAATATCATTAATAGTACAATTATTAGATATTAGACATGATCCAACAAAAGATGATTTACATATGTATGAATATATCTTAAAACAAAATATACCATTTTTAATATTATGTAATAAGGCTGATAAGTTATCAAAATCAAAAGTGGAAGCAAGAGTAAATGAAATTAAAAAAATACTTGGAATATCATATAGTCCAATATTGCCATATTCAGCAGAAAACAAACAATATGTAGAACAAACATGGGAAAAAATATTTGAGATATTAGAAACAACAAAATATAATATATAATGAGGTGAAAATGAAATATAAGTATAAAATTAGTGTAATAACTATAATATCTATGTATAGTATAATTAATACAAATGTATATGCAACAAATAATATATCACAAATATCAGATTCTCAATTAAGCACTAATAATATGTTATTAATAATATTGCTTGGAGTATCTTTAGTAATAATATTATTAAATATTACTATATTAATTAAATTATCAACAATATCAAGAAAACAAGAAGAAATAATGGAAAAAGGAATAAATATATAATGAATATAACAAATCCAAATGCTAAACGAAATTATGAAATAATAGATAAACTAGAAGTTGGAATAGCACTTACAGGTTGTGAAGTGAAATCTATATTAAAAGGAAGATGTAATATACGTGAGAGTTTTTGTATTATTAAAAATGGAGAATTAAAAATAGTTAATATGCATATATCACCATACGAATTTGGGGCAAGAGAAAATAAAGACCCATATAGAACTAGAACACTTTTAGCACATAAAAAAGAAATATTAAAATTATCACAAAAACAAAAAGAAAAAAAATTAGCAATAGTTCCATATAGGATATATATGAAAAATAATAAATTTAAACTAGAAATAATCTTAGGAAAAGGTAAAAAGCTTTATGATAAAAGACAAGACTTGGCTAAAAAAGATCAACAAAGAAGAATAGAAAGAGAGAGTTTAAATTATGGAAAATAGGAAAAATATTATTGCATACACAGATGGAGCCTGTAAAGGTAATCCAGGTAACGGAGGATATGGAAGTATTATAATATATCAACAATATGATAAAAATGAAAACTATAATGAAGATAATATTGTTAAAAAAATATCAGGACATAGTACTAATACAACGAATAATATTATGGAAATTACGGCTGTAATTGAAACATTAAGGTATATACTTACATTAGCAGATAAAACTGAAAATAAGGACAAAATAGAAGGCCTGCAAGTATATATATATTCAGATAGTAGCTATGTGGTAAATGGTATAAACAATTGGATTCCAAATTGGATAGAAAAAGATTTTAAAGATGTAAAAAATGTAGAATATTGGAAACAAATGATTATATATATATTAAAATTAAGAGGAAAAAATATACATGTATATATATTAAAAGTATTAGGACATAGTGGAAATAAGTTTAACGAGATGGTAGATAAAATAGCTTCATCTGAAGCAAATAATATAAAATAATATTATAAATAATAGTATAAAATTTATAAATTTAATACAAAAACAAAAGAAAAATGAGGTAGTTATGAAAATAGTTATAATAGGTGGACAAAATGGTGGTTTGTCTTTAGCAAAAAATTTAAGAAAAGAAAATTTAACAGATGAAATAATCATTGTAGAAAAATTAGCATATATGTCATATGTACAACAAGCAATGCCATATTATATATCAGGAGAATTAACAGAAGAACAATTAATGAAAGATGAAGTTAGAACTCTAAAAGAAGTATATAATATAGATGTTAAACTTACATCAGAAGTTATTGATATTATACCAAACGATAATGAAATCAAGGTTATAGATACAAAAACATCAAATATGTTTAAAATCACATATGATAAACTTATATTATCTGTAGGAACTCTATCTAAAAAACTAGATGAATTTAATAATGTTAGTGAAAATATATTTATACATAAAAATCTTGCAAATGCTAAAAGGCTAAAAAAATATTTAGATAAAAATCATCCTCAGACTGCAGCTATAATAGGAACAGGAAAAATAGTATTAGAGCTAGCAGAAAATTTAAATAAAAGAGGAATATATGTAAATCTAATACAGGAAGACGAAGAAATACTAAAAGAGTTAGATTCAGATATATCTAAAGAAGTACAAGAAATATTCCAAGAATATATTCAAATATATCCAAATAGTAAGATAACAAAAGTATCTAAAGTAGGGCAAATAGATACAAAAATAAAGATAGAATTTAACTCAGATATTAGAAATGTTTTAAAAGTAGATTTTGTAATAGTATGTGCAGGATATATACCAGCTACTAAATTTATAAAAAGAGCAGGAATAGCAACAGACGAACATGACTATATAATTGTTAATGAATATATGCAAACAAATATATCAAATATATATGCAATAGGAGATGTTACAAGAATAAAAACAAATCTAGGAATTAATACATATTCTAGCAATGCATCACAAGCAGAAAAACATGCTAAAATAGTAGCATATCACATATTAAATAAGCCTATTAAATATAAAGGGACTATAAAGACTACTTTAGTAGAAGCATTTGGATATCAAATTGCACAAACAGGACATACAGAAACAGAATTACAAAAAGCTAATATACAATATTATACTAAGATAATAATGGGAGATAATGGATTTAAAGAATTTAAACAGTCTAAAAAAATGCTATTAAAAGGAATATTTGAAAAAGATACTAAAAAATTACTTGGAGCTACATGTATTGCAGAAAAAGGAGCAGATAAGAAAATAGATGTATTATCAACAGCAATACAAGCAGAATTTACGGCACTAGATTTAATTATGCTTGAACTATCATTTATCCCTAAATTAAATACAGTACCAGACATAATTAATATATTAGGAGAAAGAGGACAAGAAGATGAAAAAAATTAGAATGTTTATTGCTATATTATTAGGAAAACTAGCACATATAACTTCAAAAACACTAAGAGGTTCAAGTAGCTTTATAGGTGGAACAATAGCATACTTAATATATCCAGACATACTAAAAGAAATAGAAAAACCAAAAAAAATAATAACAGTTACAGGAACAAATGGTAAAACAACAGTAAACAATATGATAATAAATATTGTAGAAAAAGTAACTAAAAAACAAACAATTAATAATCAAAAAGGTTCTAATATACGAGTAGGAATAATAGATACATTGATAATGAATGCAAAATTAAATGGAAAGCTAAAAGAAGAAGTAAATGAAATAGGGATATTTGAAGTAGATGAAAGATTTGCATTTAATATAAATGAGGCATTAGACCCTGATTATACAATTATAACTAATATATTAAGAGATTCAGTAAAAAGAAATGCTAATACAGAATATATAAAATATATATTAGATTCATCATTTACACCTAAAACAACAATAATTGCAAATGGAGATGATATAATAGCATCTAGTATAACAAATAATAATAAGATATATTATGGAATGGAAAGACAAGCAGAAAACACAAAAACGCCAATAAATTTAGTAACAGATTTTCCAGTATGTCCAGTTTGTTTTGAAAAAATAGAATATGAATATGCACAAATTAATCATCATGGAAAACTATATTGTAAAAACGGACATATACAATCACCAGAATTAGATGCTAAAATATTAAACATTGATAAAACAAATTATACATTTACTGTAAGATTTTCAGAAAGATATATAAATCTATTTAATTTAATGCAAGCAGAATATACATTTAAAGCAATATCTGTAAGTAGATTTAATGTATATAATCAATTAGCAAGTATAATTGGTTGTATGCAACTAGGACTAGATATATTAGATATACAAAAATCAATTTTAGACTTAAAAATAACTGAAACTAGATATTACTCAAAAAAATTAAAAAATAATAAATTGTTAATTAAACATCTATGTAAAGGACAAAATCCATTTGCATGTAGTAATGTATTTCATTTTACAAAACAATATAAAGGGAGTAAAAATGTAGTTGTAATGCTAGACGATGAAGATGATAATAAAAGTGGTTCAGAGATAGTTGTATGGCATTATGATGCAGATTATGAATTTTTAAATGATGATAGTATTAAAAATATATACATAATAGGACCACGTGCAGCAGATGTATTTGTTAGAATGAAAATGGCAGATATACCAGAAAGTAAGATACAAAAATACTTTAATGTAGAAGCGGCATTATCAAATATTAGTGTAGATGATGTAGATACATTATTCATATTACATGATATGTATGCAGAAAAAGATGCACAAAAAATTAGACAATATATAGAATCAAATTATTAATATAAAGTAGATATAACAGAGAGGTAATAATGAAAATAGAGATACTATTTAAAGAAGTAGCTAATCAATATGGCGATACAGGAAACATCATATATTTAGAAACAATTGCTAAAACAAATAAAGATGTAGAAATAATACATACTAGTATACATGATGACTTTAAATTTTTGACAGAAAAGGTAGATTTAGTATATATAGGTGCAACAACAGAAGAAAAATTTAATAAAATATTAGAAAAGTTTATGAATAATAGGGAAGAAATCTTAAAAAAGATACATGAAGGACAATATATATTAGGTACAGGAAATGCAATAAACCTATTTGTTAAAAATATTATACTTGATAGAAGATATGAAGAAAAAAACTTTAATATAGTTAAAGATAATCCTAAAACAATTGTAAAATACAATGCCGCTACACTTAATAATATGCAAACATATATAGATTTAAATAAAATACCTGAAAAATATATACAAAAAGCACTAGGTATAATACCTTTAGTCGCAGTAACAGATATGTTATCAAGATATAATGGATTTACAATCTCAGAATATACAACTAAAGCAAATGAAAAAATAGAATTAGTAGGTCATCGTAATTCATTTACAAAATTATATCCAGAAAAACAAGGAGAACACTACTATAATATAGATACTTTAGAAACATTTTCAAAAGTAATCAGAGGAGATGGGATAAATGAAGATATATTATATGAAGGATATCATATTAATAATGTATTTTTAACTGAAATGGTTGGACCATTTTTAGTATTAAATCCATTATTTACACAAGAACTATTCAAACAATTTAACATAATAGAAATACCATTATTTAAAGAAATGCTAGAAGCATATGAGATTCGTAGACAAGAATTTAAAGATCCAAATAAGATGGAAACACAATCTTTTTGGAATAAACTATTTGGTAAGATAGGATAATTGACAAATATACATATATATGGTATAATATTTATACAATCAAACAAAACACTTTTTTTAAAATAATAAAAGTAATCATTATTTGATTACTTGAGGAGGTGAAAAATACCAGATGTTGTATTGGAATGACGGGTAAAATATAATATATGATAATAGCTATAAACATACATAAAAAAACTTATATATATTTGAACCTGACTTTTGAAAAGAGAGCGTATATATGCTCTCTTTTCTTTATTTATGTTTTTTATTTTTTCTAATTTTTCTATGTGTTTACTATTATACATAATATATAATAAAACTAGTAATAAAAGTGGTAAAATGCAATATTTGACAAAATTATAAAAAAGTATTATAATTAATTATACTTTATTATTTATTAAATATAAATAACTATAATTTAGTTATTTAAGGAGGTGAGAATTATGTATTATTGCGATAGTTGTGATTGTGGTAATCAATGCTAGTCCAGCACATAAACTTAAGAAGGTACTGTTTGTGCCTTCTTTTTACTTTTTATAGTTATACTTACATATATAATAGCAAAGTTGACATAATAACTATATTATTATATAATATTATTGTATATATTTTTATTAAATTAAAAGTAGTAAAATTAAATAGATGCAACTTGGTAGAGGTACCATATATATATTGTTGCATGGGAGAAAAAATATGAATAGAAAAAAAGACATTATAAGGCTTAAAAGAAGTGTAAGTATATTAGATGATATACTTTATGTTGGGTTTATGCAGAGAACTATAAAAAGGTTTTCTTTGTATAATTATTCATTGTTTGAAATAGCAGTAATAAAGGAGATGCTGCAGAGTTTGAAAAATAATATTTCAGAAGAAGAAGTTTTAAAAACGATAAAAACAAAATTGATTAGGAATATTCCAAATGATGTTACAATTAAAGATAGTGCAAATATAGAAGGTTCATTTGAAAATTCTTGTGCTAGAATTTTAGAAGTTTTAGAATTTTTGGATATTAATGGAGCATTAGAAAGAAATTCTGAAGCAGAAGAAGACCAGGATTATTCTACATGGAAATACTGCGAAGCAGTTCATAACTTGCCACTAAATGAAATTAAAGAAATCACTAATAAAAAGGTTGCAATTGTAGGGTGTGGTGCAATAGGTAGTAATACAGCTATAGCTCTTGCTCGTATGGGCATAAAGCGTTTTCTACTTATAGATATTGATATAGTAGAGAAAGGAAATATAAGTAGACAAACTTACACTCATAAAGAGTGTAAGATGTCTAAAGGAAATGCATTAAAAATGCAATTAAAGGCTATAGAGCCAAAAATACATGTGAATATAGAGTTTAATAGAATAAGCTCAGCAAATATTGATGAAATATTTATGAATCTTTCTAAAGCTAAGGTAGATTTCATTTGCTGGAGTATAGATACACCTGTAGACATAGATAAAGATGCAATCAGAGCTAATATTCCTTTTGAATTGCCAATAATATTTGGTGGTTTTAAAGAATATATGGGCTATGTTGGTCCTTGTTTCGATACAGACGATTTTAAAAATTGGCTATTATGGAATAAAGCAAAAGACCCAATAGAAAAGTATGTAAACAGGGTAGATCCACTTTCAGAAAAAAAGCCTACATTCTATCACAGTCATAAGGAATGTAAACAAGTAAGCTATTATCCTTTAGTTATGCAAGTAAGTGGATATATAGCAGATACTATTTTTACTTACCTATTAAATGGTAAGAATAAGCTAAAAGGTGTTATGTATGCTATAAATAGTATATATAATACAAAGACTAACATTAAGTTGTAAGGTAGATTAAATTTTTTCCATTTCATAGAAAAGAGTACAATATTTTGTACTCTTTTCTTCATATATATACTTAGTTAGCGCTTAGTTGACATAAAATGACAAACAAGATATAATATTAATATAGAGTTTAGTTTTTATTTATTAAATGTAGCTTAGAATATTGCGGAATATTCAAGTATTGCTATGTTAGGGAAAGGAAAAATATGATGCTTAGATTACAAAAGAAAGTCGTAATGGATGAAAATAGTTTGACAATCGGAAGTTTGGAAGAGTCAAAGAAAATTATTAGCTTAAAAGAATTTTCTGAAACTGAGTTACAATACATCATAGAAATGTTAGGGATATTAGAAGGGGATTTAATTAAAGAAGAAGCTCTATTATCAGTACTAAAGAAGATGATTTTAAACAACTCTCAAACAGAAGAAGAAGCAAATATCACTTATCTTAAGATGCTAGAGTTTTTAGAGATATTAAAACATTATAGATTGATTGAAATTGAAGAAGTCATAGAAAATAATGATCTACACAAAACCGAGCTATATTTACAAGAAGTATATAATGCAAATGAAGAACAAATAGAAAGTATAGCAGGAAAAAAGGTCGCAATTGTAGGGTGTGGTGCAATAGGTAGTAATACAGCTATAGCTCTTGCTCGTATGGGAATTAAAAATTTTGTAATAATTGATGATGTATTCTTTCACAATTCTTTAATCTTTAATGATTTATATACTAATAATGAACTAGAAACTTTGGAAAAAAAAGCAAATTCTACGATATCTTCGGAAATGCTAAAAGAAGAATTATTAAGTATAAACCCTAAAATCAATGTTAATATTGAGTATTCTAAAATTACAAAAGAAAGGGCTAGTCATATAATGACTTTACTAGCATATGAAGAATATAACAATGTTGATATAGTATGTTGGTGCAAAAAAGTTGAACCAACAACCAAAAAAAATGCTATTGAAAGTGCTATTAATTTTAAGGTACCAATAATATTTGGAGAAGTTAAAGAACATATGGGATATGTAGGTCCTTTTTTTGATAAAGAAGACATAGAAATCTACTTAGCAGATACTAAAAATCTACAAAACCCTATATGCAAGATTTTAAATAAGTATGAGCAAGAAAAAGTAGAAGAAGCTTTACATATGGATAAAATATCTTTCATATATGAAGATACAAAATGCCCACAACCAAATTGGAGTCCATTAAACATGCAAGTAAGTTCATATATAGCAGATGCTGCTTATCTGTATCTACTTAATGGTGAAAACAAGCTTAAAGGTGAAACTTATACAATTAATAGTAAGAAAAATATCTTTAACAAGATAAAATTGTAAAAGTAGCTAATCAAGCAATCAGTAATCAACTATTTAATTAATTATTTATTTAGTTAATTAATAAAAAGAGTACAAAAATATTGTACTCTTTTATATATATATTATATACATTATATAAATTATATGTTTCATCTACAATATCCTTTTAAGTGATAACTACTATAAATTGACAGGAACTATATGTTGCTATATAATTAATATATACATATATTAAAAAGTATTAAAATATAATTTAATATAGCTTAGATTATGGTGGCATAATTTATTATTGCTATATGGAGGAGGACTATGAAACTTAATAAAAAACCATTAGAAGATTGTGTAATAGGAATTATAGGGTGTGGTAAGATTGGTAAAAATATTGTAGAGGACTTAATTAAACAAGGATATAAACATTTAATTTTGATGGACTATGCTAAAGATGAGAATGATGAGTATATCGTAGAAACTTTAGCAGATGAGCTAACTAAAGATAATGAAGAATTAGATATTATGTCTTGTATAGGAGCAGTTTCAATACATAATGTATCTGAAATATTTGAAAGTGATGTAGATCTGGTTTATTGGAATATAGACAGAGATATTGATATGTACAAAAAAATTATGATACTTTCTAATTCATACAAGATTCCAGTTATTTTTTACCAAGACTATAATAACCGTATACTTCAATAACCATTATGGAGTAATTAATATTAAATATTAAATAAGAGTTCAAAATATTTTGAGCTCTTATTTTTTTAAAAATATATATAAAAAAGTATAAAATACTAGATATATATAATAAAAATGTATATAATATATATATAACGAATAATAGAAATAGATAGGAGAATGATATGAAAATTTTAGTATTAAATTGTGGTTCATCATCAATTAAATTCCAATTAGTTGATATGACAGATGAAAAAGTATTAATGAAAGGAGTATATGAAAGAGTAGGAACACCTCAAGCTTTTTTAACTGTTAAAGTAGATGGAGAAAAAATTAAGCTTGAAGAAAGTGCATTAAATCATATTGAAGGAATAGAAGTAATATTTAAACAATTATTAAATGAAAAATATGGTAAATTAAACTCATTAGAAGAATTAGATGCAATAGGACACAGAGTAGTTCATGGTGGAGAAAAATTTGCAAGTTCTGTATTAATTACAGATGAAGTAAAAAATGCAATAGAAGAATGTGCAGTATTAAGTCCACTTCACAATCCTGCAGGATTAAATGGTATTATTGCATGTCAAAAAGTAGCTCCAAATATACCAAATGTAGGAGTATTTGATACAGCATTTCATCAAACTATGGATAAAAAAGCATATATATATAATATTCCTTATGAATATTATGAAAAATATGGAATTAGAAAATATGGATTCCACGGTACTTCACACAGATATATAGCTCAAAGAGTTAAAGAACTAGTAGGAGATGATAAAGCTAAAAGAATTATTAGTTGTCATATTGGACAAGGTGCAAGTATATGTGCAGTAAAAGACGGAAAATCAATTGAAACAAGTATGGGATTAACACCACTTGCAGGAATTCCAATGGGAACAAGATCAGGAGATATAGACCCATCAATAATTACATATATAGCAAATAAAGAAAATCTAACATTAGATGAAGTAGATAATATATTAAATAAAAAGTCTGGAGTTTTAGGACTTTCTGGAATATCATCAGACTTTAGAGATGTAGAACAAGCGGCAAGTGAAAATAATGAAAGAGCAATACTAGCTTTAAAATCAAATGTATATCAAACAGCTAAATTTGTATCTTCATATTTTGCAGTATTAAATGGTGTAGATGTTATAGCTTTTGCTGGTGGAGTAGGAGAAAACGGAAAAGAAACAAGAAGTGCACTTTGTGAATACTTAAAATATGCAGGAGTAGAAATAGATGAAAAATTAAATGATGTAAAAGGTGAAGAAAGAAGAATATCAACTCCTAATTCAAAAATTGAAGTATGGATAATACCAACAAACGAAGAAATAATGATTGCAAGAGATGCTAAAGATATAGTAGAAAAATTATAAACAAAAGAAACATATAATGAGGGAGAAATATGTTAAATATAGATTATTCAAGGTCAAAATTAAGACAGCAAACATTAGAACAATATAAGGAAGCTATAATAGTTGAGGATAAGAAACTTGAAAAAATGATTAAACAAGATAAAAGTATGACAGGTTGGGTTTTTTATCCTGAAAACTATAATAAGGAAGAATATAATCAAATATTAAAAGTTTCTAAAAAAATAAAGAAAAACTCAGATGTATTATTAGTAATTGGTATAGGGGGTTCATATCTTGGAACAAAAGCAATAATTGAAGCTATAAAAGGCCCTATTAAAAAGAAAATTGATAATGGAATTGAAGTTATATTTGTAGGACAAAACATGTCTACACAATATATAAATCAAGTAATAGAATATATAATGGATAAAGATTTTTCAATAAATGTAATTTCAAAATCAGGAACAACAACAGAACCTGCAATAGCTTTTAGAATCTTTAAAGAAATACTTTATCAAAAATATTCATTAACAGAAGCAATTGAAAGAATCTTTGTAACAACAGATAAAGAAAATGGAGCTTTAAAACAATTAGCTATAGAAGAAGAATATACTACATTTTGTATTCCAAGTAATATTGGAGGTAGATATTCAGTATTTACACCTGTTGGAATTCTGCCGCTAGAAGTTGCTGGAATTGATACTAAAAAATTACTAAAAGGTGCTAAAAGAGGAGTTGAAAAATATTTAGATGAAGATATTTTAAAAAATCCAGCATATCAATATGCAACACTAAGACACCTATTATATAATAACTATGGTAAAGATATAGAGATATTTGCAGTATATGAAGAATCATTTAGATATATTATAGAATGGTTAAAACAATTATTTAACGAAAGTGAAGGAAAAGACTTTAAAGGAATATATTCAACAGGAGCAATATTTACAACAGACTTACATTCAATAGGTCAATATATTCAACAAGGAAGAAGAAATATCTTTGAAACAGTTATAAATGTAAAAGATATGCAAGAACAAGATATAATTCTAAAAGAAGAAGAAGGTAATTTAGATGAATTAAATTATTTAAATGGTAAAAGTTTAGAATATATTAATAAGACTGCTATGGAAGCAACTATGAATGCACACTTAGAAGGAGATGTTCCATGTATACTTATAGAGATTAAAAAACTTGATGAAGAAAATTTAGGAGAACTATTATATTTCTTTCAAAAAGCATGTGCAATATATTGTATGTTACAAAAAATAGATCCATTTAATCAACCCGGAGTTGAAGCATATAAGACTAATATGTTCTATATGTTAAATAAACCTGGATATACAATATAATATACAAATATAATAACTAAATAAATATATAAATAAACAAAAGAAAAAATAAACTAAAGGAATTAATATGATAAAAAAGATAGCAATTTTAACAAATGGTGGAGACGCACCAGGACTTAATGCAGTTATTAGAGCAATAGTAAAAACAGCTGAAAAACATAATATAGAAGCATATGGATATATAGAAGGATATAAAGGAGTACTTGAAAATAACTATATTAAATTAAGTTCTAAAGATAATTTAAAAGGAATATTACAAAAAGGTGGAACAATTATAGGTAGTTCTAACTCTGTAAACTTATTTAATTTAAAATCTTTAGATAAAGATGGTAATATAATCTATAAAGATATGAGTGATTATTGTGTAGAAAATATAAAAAATGCAGGATTTGATTGTATATTTGCACTTGGAGGAGATGGGACACTAAAATCAGCAAGAGACTTCTCTAAAAAAGGTATAAAAATGATAGGAATACCTAAAACAATTGATAATGATGTAGCACACACAGATATCACTTTTGGATTTCAAACAGCACTAGAAACAGCAACAGATGCTCTTGATAAATTACAAACAACAGGAGAATCACATAGAAGAATTATGGTGCTTGAAGTAATGGGAAGATATGCTGGATGGATCGCACTATATTCAGCTATATCAGGAGGAGCAGACGCTTGTTTAATACCTGAAATTCGTTACGATATAGAAAAGGTAGCAAAAGATATTATATATAAAAAAGAGTTGCATAACAAAGGATATGCAATTGTAGTAGTATCAGAAGGAGCTATTGAAAAAGATGGAGAAATGCTTGTAAAAGGATTTAAACATGTAGGAAATGGATTAGATAATATAACCTTAGGTGGTTCAGGAGAATATGTAGCAAAAAGATTAGAAGAGTTAACACATATTCCTGCAAGATCTACAACATTAGGATATGTTCAAAGAGGTGGTAGCCCTGTTGCTATGGATAGAGTATTATCATCACTATATGGAACAAAAGCTATGGAATATGCAATAGACGGAATATTTAATATACTTGTAGTACAAAAAGACGGACATATAACTTATGTGTCTTTAGAAGATGTAGTTGGACAAAATACAGAAATAGGAGCTGTATCAGGTAATACTAAAAAAAGTAATATAAGAAAAATACCAAAAGATAATGAAATATTAAAAACTGCACGTAATTTAGGAATATCATTTGGAGATTAGTATGTAAAACTTGATAAAACATAAAAAAAAGTATATAATATTTATGTAATTAAAATGTAATAAATTAAATAATAGGAGAGAATAATGTTTAAAGAATTAAAATCAGAAAAAGATAATGAATTAAAAGTACAAATTACAATTGAAAATGAAAAATTTAAAGCAGAAATCAAAAATGTTTTTGAACAACACAAAAATCATTTTAAGATTCCTGGATTTAGAAATGGTAAAGTACCTTTTCAATTAGTTACTAAATATTATGGAGTAGAAATTTTCTTTGAAGATGCTGCTAATAATCTAGTAACAGAAGCAATTAATGATTTTGCAAAAGATAAAACAGAAGAATTAGTAACTAAAGTACAACCAGCAATTGTAGTTAAAGAAATAGCATATGATAAAGACTTAGTAATAGACGCAACATTCTATAAAAAGCCTAGTGTTAAATTAGGAGACTATAAAAAAATTGAACTAGCTAAAAAAGACGAAAAAGTATCAAAAGAACAAATAGAACAAGTAATTAATCAAGAATTAGATAAAAATGCAAGATTAGAAGAAAAAAAAGGTAAAGCTAAAAAAGATGATACTGTAAACATCAATTTTGAAGGATTTTCAAAAAATGAAAAAGGTGAATTAGTACCATTTGAAGGTGGTAAAGGAGAAAACTTTGACCTTGTATTAGGTTCAGGTATGTTTATTCCAGGATTTGAAGAACAATTAATAGGAGCAAGTGCTAAAGAAGAACATACAGTTAAAGTTACTTTCCCTGCAGAATATCATGCACCAAATTTAGCAGGTCAAGAAGCAGAATTTAAAGTTTTAGTAAATGAAGTTAAAACTAAAAAATTACCTAAATTAGATGACGAATTTGCAAAAGATTTAGGATTTGATTCTGTTAAAGAATGGAAAGCAGAAATAGAAAAAAATCTTTTAGAAGCTAATAAAATGAATATTAAAAGAGAAAATGAACAAGAAATAGCTAAAATATTAGTAGAAAACTCAGAAGTTGATATAACTGAAGCAGAAGTAGAAAATACTTTAGATGAAATGGAAAATTCTTTTAAAATGCAAGGGATAGACTTTAATATGTTTGCTCAAATGACAGGTAAAACAGTAGAAGAATTAAAAGATACTTATAGGGTAGAAACTAGAAATAATTTAAAAACTAGATATATATTATTAGAAATAGCTAAAAAAGAAAAAATTAAAGTGACTGATGAAGAAATAGACGAAGAATTAAATAAGCAAGCTATGCAATATTCTGATAAACCATCTATAGAAGAATTAAAGAAATATGCACCTATAGTAGAAGAAGTAACATCAAACTTATTAGTTAAAAAAGCTATGGACTTTATTCTATCTAAAGTTAAGTTTGTAGAAAATGCAAGTGATAAAAAAACTGATAAAAAAGAAACAGCTAAAACTGAAAAGAAAACAACTGCAAAAGCAAAAACAACTAAAACAACAAAGACTACTAAAACAAAAAAAGAAGAAAAATAATATAATTATATAAATAGTATATAGTGTATAGACATAGTATATCTAATGTAGATATTACCATATACACTATATTTTATTATATTAATTAATTATATATTAGTATTAAAATTATATGGAGGAATAATATGAACAATATAGACAACGCAAAAAACGCATTAATACCTTATGTTATTGAAAAAACACCTAATGGTGAAAGATCTTATGACATATATTCAAGATTATTAAAAGATAGAATAATTATGCTTACAGATGAAGTAAACTCTCAAACTGCTAGTACTATTGTAGCACAATTACTATTTTTAGAATCTGAAGACCCAGAAAAAGAAATATCATTCTATATTAATAGTCCTGGTGGAAGTATAACTGATGGACTTGCAATTATAGATACAATGAACTATATTAAATGTCCTATCTCAACTATATGTATAGGTATGGCAGCAAGTATGGGAGCTATGCTTTTATCTTGTGGTACTAAAGGTAGAAGATTTGCAACTAAAAATTCAGATATCATGATACATCAACCACTTGGAGGTTTTAGAGGACAAGCAAGTGATATTAAAATACATAGTAACTATATATTAAGATTAAAGAAAACTTTAAATACTATGCTTGCAGAAAATACAGGTCAATCATTAGAAAAAATAGAGAAAGATACTGATAGAGATAATTTCTTAACTTCTAGTGAAGCATTAGAATATGGTATAATTGATGGTATTATAGATAAGAGAAAATAGTATACAGATGATATAGGAGAATTTATGAAAAATAATAATAAAATATGTTGCTCTTTTTGTGGAAATGCTTCAGAAAATACAGATAAAATGATTGAAGGTTTAAATGGAGCATATATATGTGATGAATGTATTAAATTAAGTTTTACATTACTTCAAGAAGAAGAACTATTTACAAAATATAAGGAAGATGAGTTTAGTTTAGCATCAAGGGAAAATAAGAACAATATCTTTAATAATTTAGATATATCTACACCTAAACAATTAAAAAAATATTTAGATGAATATATCATCGGACAAGATGAAGCTAAAAAAGCCATAAGTGTAGCTGTATTTAATCACTATAAAAGGATTAGTGGAAAATCTAATGATGCAAACTTAAAAGATACTGAAATACAAAAAAGTAATATATTAGTTTTAGGTCCTACAGGTTCAGGTAAAACTCTTTTAGCTCAAACACTTGCTAAAAAATTAAATATACCTTTTGCAATAGCAGATGCAACTACATTAACAGAAGCAGGATATGTTGGAGATGATGTTGAAAATATACTTGTTAGACTACTACAAAATGCAGACTTTGATATAGAGAGAGCAGAACGTGGAATTATATATGTAGATGAAATTGATAAGATTGCAAGAAAATCTGAAAATAGATCTATAACTAGAGATGTTTCAGGAGAAGGTGTGCAACAAGCATTACTTAAAATTCTTGAAGGTACTAAAGCAGGTGTCCCTGCACAAGGTGGTAGAAAACATCCTATGCAAGAATTAATCTATTTAGATACAACTAATATACTATTTATTTGTGGTGGAGCATTTGATGGATTAACGCAAATAATAGAGCAGAGAACAACAAATAAGAGTATGGGATTTAATTCAGAAATATCTTCAAAAGATACAAATAATCAAAGTAAGATACTTAAAAATGTACAACCTGAAGATTTAGTTAAATATGGAATTATTCCAGAATTTATAGGAAGATTACCTATAATTACTACATTAGAAGAATTAGATGAAAAAGCATTACATGAGATACTTACAAAACCTAAAAATGCTATTATTAAACAATATATGAAGCTTTTAAGTATAGATAATATTGAATTAGAATTTACAGAAGATGCTATCAATGAAATAGTTAAAAGAGCTATTTTAAGAAAGACAGGAGCTAGAGGTTTAAGATCAATAGTAGAAGATATAATGGTAGATGTAATATATGAAATATTTGAATTAAAGAATGTAAAAAAATGTATTATATCTAAAGAAGTAATATTAGATAAAACCATGCCTAAATTAGAATATTATTCTGAAAAAGAACAAACTAAAAAAAGAGAAAAACAACAGAAAGAAAATAAGTAATAACTTCGCAAAATATAATATAATTAAAAAATAAGAGAGATAGGGGATACTTATCTCTTTTCTCATTATATATCACAATATATTATATATTATAACTTAAATATATTATAATATAATAAAACATATTAAATTATATTTAATGAATAATAAATAATAAATAGTTACAATTTAAAATATTAAGATTTAAATATTTAATAAAAATAAATTATATATATTTATATTTATATATAGAGTATATATTATTATATTATTCATATATAGTTATATATACTTATATATGTAGATATTTTGAGGCTCTAAAATCAATTTTAAGGCGCTTTATATTTTTATCCATGTATTTATATGTATGATATTTACTATTATATGTGTTTTATTATAAATAATATATATATTGTATTTATTTGTAATAAATATTGTTACATAATGTATAAAATAAGAAAAGTTAAAAAAATATACAAGTAAGTATATGCTTACTTTTTTCATATATTTAATAAGATATACTATAATATACAATATATTATAGTATATGGATGATATATAAGTGGTAGAATAATTATATATAATATAAATATATATTAGTAAATTATATTAGAATATATTATAAATGTATAATACTATAATAATAGAATAGTATTAACAAGTTAATCTATTATAACTATCTATTATATAGGTGTGTTTAGTTACATACATGTACAAAACTTTCATTTTGTGCAGTTATAAATATATATAAATAGAAGCTTTTTATATAGCTTCTATTTTAACATCTTACTTCTTAAAAGTGATTGTTTCTATATTAGAATTCTCTAATATCTTTTTAAACTCTTCTATATTAATTTTTCTATTACTGCTTGTTAATGGATCATCTACAATAATATAATTATCATTATACCCTTTTATAACTATTGTATTTTTATTCATATTAAATGTATTAACTATTCTCTTTTCTAATAATGGGTCATTCATCCATAACATTATTGGAGTATTATTATTAATACTATCTTTTACTTCTTCAAGTGTTAAATTCTTCTTATATTCTAATTGTATATTAGTTCTATTATTCTTTAATATTTTTGATATAACTGATTTCATATATTTAGCACTTGCTCCATATGTACCTTCTTTTCTTGTTTTTTTCATATTTCCAATAAATACATTATCAGGTGAACTATCATTTGAATCCACTGTTCTTGTATCTGTATCAATATTATTTATTATATCTGTAAGTTCTGGTGTTATTCCATAAAATTTTAACATTTCAAAAGTAGATAATACCTCTGAAGCACCTAAATATTTTGACTCAGTAGCAGATGTATAATTAATACCTGCTATTAAAATAGGTAATTTGTCAAATAGTACTCCCGTAGAGTTTTTTAAGTATCCTGGTGTCCCATCTTTCTTCCTT
>JBQMXM010000006.1:0-55790 GCA_052174015.1 Clostridium sp. | reverse complement strand
TATTATTCTCATTAATATTATCTTTCTTTATTTGATTAAGATATATTTTATTTCCTTCTACTTTTTCTACGATGTTTTGTGAGTTATTATTTTTATCGTTTTTAGATTCTAATTTCTTTAATTCAAAATTTATAGCTTTATCTGTTGAAATTTCTAAAACCCCTCCATTAATATATCCAGATGTAGCTAGATTAAGTGTTACATCTAAATATGCTTCTTTTGAATTAACATCTAAATTTATAGCTGAACCTTTTGTACGACCATCAGAAACTCTTACAAGTACATCTACATCTCGTACATTTGTCTTTCCTTCTATCTTTAATTGTTTTAACTCATTAACACTTGCAGCATAAACATATGCGCTATGTCCAACAGATAAGAAATTACCTGCTCCCATAACAAATATCATTGTTGTTGCAATTGTTTTTTCAAAAAACATCTTCTTATTTTTCTTTTGCATGTAAACCTCCATTTTCTGCAAACTTTGTTTTTCTACTTTATTTATATGTATATATAATTACATAGAAAATCATTTTATTCAATAGGTAAAATTTGCTATTTTTTTAATTAATACTCTATTTATGTATTTTTTTATTCTATATATTTTAGAATATTTTTATATCTAATTTTAAATTTTGTTTTTAAGCATCTCTAATCTCTTACGTAATAAGGATATTTTAATATTTTTTATTTTATTTTCTATTAATTAATCTAAATATTTTCTTTTTTTTATCTCTATTTTTATCATTTTTAATTATTTTCGTTTTTATAACTAAATATATAATCATTTAATCAAATCTTATCTATTTTTTATTATAAAAATTTTAAATCAAGATTAATTATACTATTCAATTATTATTAAATTATTTTTAAATTATATCTTTATTATTTTTTGTTATTTTTTATTTCCATATTATTTTATAGATGATTTTAAATTCTATTTAATTTCATTTGGATTATTTAATATTATTTTTATTAAAAATATTATTAATAATATTTTTATTTTATTTTTATACAGATAATAGCTTTATATTGATTATTCTAAATATAAAGCTACTATTTTTAATATTCTTATGTTTGTTTATTTGAATAAATTACATTTAAAATTTTAATTTTATTTTGTATTTTATTCTGTATTTTATTCTATATTTTCTAATTGTATTTTTTTATCTTCATTTTTATATTTTTTCATTTTTTCATTTATATTTTTATTTCATTAAAATATAGCAGTTTTAATTTATAGTTTTTTTATCTATATTTATTTAATTTTATTTTCAGATTATTTATCAAAAAATTTATATATTACTTTTTCGTAACATTTTTTAGATTATCAAAATATTTTCTACCTGCGATATTTATTTGTAATATTTTTTGCCTACTTACATACATAGTTACTAATAACCCTGTTAATATTGTAGTTAGTATTATTCCTATATATTTATCTATATATGTTGTTTTTTTACCTGCGTCTGGAATATCTTTTTCTACTTTTGGTCTCTTATTATCACTTGTTATAGCTACAGGTCTTGAAATCTCTCTTTCTGTAGTTTCTGTAGGTATAGGTTTTGGATATTTCATATCTGTACCTATTTGTGGATTATTGTTTATTTGTGCAAGCTTATTTTGCTTATTTTCATCACTTTCATTTATATATACAGGTGGTATATCATTTTCTAATACATCTGGATTTCCAGAAGATATCTTTTCTTGCCACCTTGCCATAATTACAGTATTTGCATAGAAAGGTTTAGTTGTATCAACATCCCAACCTATAAAGTCATAACCTTTTCTTACAGGATATATTTTTGGTTCTTCTACTCTTCCACCTTTTTCTATTACTTGTATAGCTTGTTTTGATGCATTTCCTTCTTTTGGCCATTCTCCACCATTTAATAGGAATTGTATAGTTATATATTCTTTTTGCTCATTATTATTTAATGGCGGGTTTTGTTTTTCTTCTTTTTTGTATATTGGTTTAAATGTAATACTTCTATTTATTAAAGTTGTTTCAGGATTTGGAGTCCACCCTTCAAATTTATACCCTTTTTTGGCAGGTCTTTCTTTTATTGGGGTAACATAAGTATTTTCTTTTACATATTGAGTTTTTAATACTTTTCCTTCTGCATCTTCAAATTTTACTTCATATTGTTTTTCAGTAATTGTTTGTTCTTTTTCAAATATTGCTTCAAATTCTGTATCTTGATAAATTGCTGTGTTTATTGCTTTATTCCATCCTTTAAACTTATATCCTGATTTTGTTAATACAATATCTTTAGCTATATTTTCTACATTTTCTCCTTTTTTTACCTTAACTTCTTTAATAACTTTTTTTGTAAAATCACTATTATCTATAAATTTTACAGTATACATTGTATTTTCTGTATTCTCTAAATTATCTCCTACAAACACTGGTCTAAATTCTTGGTCATTATATGCTGGCATTCCTTTATATGATATAGGTGCCCATCTTAAAAATTTTTTACGACTATTTTTTACAACTAACTCATTATCTAGCACAGTACCTTTTGTTAATCTCCAATCTACTTGCTTACCATATGATTTATTTTCTGTTAAGTCATATATTTCTCCATCTGTAGTCTTAAATGTTTGGTTTACATATTTATCCTTTTTATATGGATATCTAAATGCTACTGTTCTATATCCAAACATATTTGTTTTTTCATCTGGATCTACTGCTCTATATGAATACATTGATTTATATTTATCTGTATTTAAACTTCCACGTACAATATTCATATACTTATTTACTGGATATTGATTTTCTGCACCTGATACATTAGTATTATCTCTTGAAACATCTACAGTCGTTTGATAAATACCATCTCCACCTAACATATTTTGCATTTTTATTAATTCTTTTATATTTAATTTTCTTTGAGAACTAATCTCTTCTTCTGTTAATAACTTATTATTTTCATCTTCTTTTTCGTTATATGGATATTTTTCAACTTTACTCTCAAATTTTATATTTGATTCTGAATTATTTTGACTTTGCATATCATTATGTTTCATTATTTTTAATATTGCTGAATTTGAACCATTTCTTCTTTTTGAATCTATATATCCTGCAGTCCACTCTAAATTACCATTGTTTAAATCAAATACTCCTGTTATATTATTAGTTGTTGAAGTTGTTTCTGATTTTGATGTGTATTCTGATGGAATATATTCAACTGTACTTTTTTTAATTCCATTTTGACTTGTTGCTAAATACATTATAGCACCTAATTCTTTGTTTAAAGCTAAATTTGTTTTCACTACATCTTGCATAAATCCATAATTATTTCCAGATTTATCTGATAAGTCTGTTTTTATAAATGCTTTATCAAATGTATCTTTTTTTATTTTAGCATCTGGTATATATTTAGGTTGATTAGAATTTACTCCGTGTTCTTGTGTCGCCTTATATTTAGCTACCCAAAATCCGTTTCCCATAAGTCCATTCTTATAAAAAGCTTCATGTATTCTAAAATCTGTTGGTACATTTCCTTTTTTTCCAACATATATTGTCTCAATTGTCATATATGGCGTTTTTACATTTTCTGCGTTTGTTGTTCTTCCATCTGCATAATGAAAACTATCACTTCCTGTATATCCTTTTAACACTTTACCGTCTGCATCTTCAAAATATTTAATCTTATATGCAAATGTTGGAATCCAAACCCAATAACTTCCATCTTTAGTTTTAGCATTAGCCCACCTTTTTTGATCATAATTATACCATTTTTCATTATTTAATAATGGTTCTGGTAAAATTTTTTCTTCTCCATTTTCCCAATAGATTGCTTGCATTCCTGGTAATAACTCTGGAGTTCTAACATCTTGAGCTTCAAAAATATATGTATTATAAAATTTATTAGCATTTGCTTGTATAGTTTTTACATTGCTGAAAATTGCAAAATTGCTTATTATAAATATTGAAATTAATAATAAACTTATACCTTTTTTAAATATTAAATTTTTTGTTGATTTTTCAAACATAATAACGCCTTTCTACTTATATTTTTATATTATATATTATACTATATTTTACTTTTTATGTAAATAAGTTTGTTTCAGGTTTGTAACAATTAAGTAACATATTTCTAAATAATTATAAATAAAAAATACATAGTATTTTCATACTATGCTAAAGTAATACTTTTTAATGTTTTTTTAATATTATTTTACTTTATAGTCTTTCTTTTCTTTATAATCTATATGAATTTTTCCTTGTTCTATAAAAAAGAATGGACATCTTTTATATTCACCAATTTCTTGTACTTCATTTGCAATTCTTACTTGTGTTTTTTCTGTCTCACTTGCAGATATAAATGCTAAAGAATTTCCATTTGCTCCAGCATGTGCAACACCTCTTAATGTTCCTACTATTATAACATTTCCACCAGCTATAATCTCTGCACCTGAATTTAAATCTCCTAAAAGTACTATGCTTCCCGAAAATTCTTCTCTAACTCCTGACCTTAAACTCCCTTTTATATATTTAGTTTCAGATATATCTATACTTCTTTCATATGTCTTATCTATTGAATATAGTCCAAGTTGCTCTTTTTCTTTTTCAAAAATAATCTTATACTTTACTTTGCTTTCTATTAATTTTGTAATTATTGATTGCTCATTAATATCAAATGCCTTATTTAATATTTGAATATGTATTTTATCTTGAATTTCTTCCTTAGTTAATTTATCTTGATACATACTTTCTAATTCTTTTACTTTTTCTAGTATTTCATCTAAATAAAAAACTAGTTCTGAAAATACATTCATACTTGTTGCATTGTTATCAATAACAATTTTAACATTTTCTTCATCCATTAATACCCTAATTATCTTTTTCATTACATACCTACCTTATATTTCTCGTCTACCTTCTAATGCTCTTGATAATGTTACTTCATCTACATATCCTAAATCTCCACCTACAGGTATACCATGTGCAATTCTTGTAACCTTTACATTGTATGGTTTTAAAATTTTAGCAATATACATAGCTGTTGTTTCACCTTCAACTTTAGGGTTAGTAGCTAAAATTACTTCTTTTATATTATCTTCTGTTACTCGTATAATTAATTCTTTGATTGTTAAATCTTCTGGTCCTATTCCATTCATTGGAGATAAAGTTCCATTTAATACATGATATAATCCTTTAAATTCATTTGTTTTTTCCATTGAAATTATATCTTTTACATCTTCTACTACACAAATAATTTGTTTATCCCTTTTAGAATCTGTACATATATTACAAGGATTATGATCGCTAATATTAAAACATTTTGTACATTTTTTTAAATTTTTTTTAGCATCAACTATTGAATTTAAAAAACTTTGTACTTGTTTATTATCTTCTTGAATTATATGAAACGCTAATCTTTCTGCTGTTTTATACCCAACTCCAGGTAATTTAGCAAAATTTTCTATCAAATTTTCTATTGTTGGTGAAAATTCCATTATAATCCTAATCCTGGAATATTTAATCCATCTGTAACTGATTTTTCTTCTTGTTCTATCTTATTTAATACATCATTAATACTTACCATGATTAAATCTTCTAACATTTCCTTGTCTCCAGAATCAATAATATCTTGATTAATTTCTATTTTTTCTAATTTTCTTTTACCTGTCATTATAACTTTTACTGCTCCACCTGCTGTTGCTTCAAATGTTTTAGATGATATTTCTTCTTGTGATTTTTGAAGTTCTGATTGCATTTTTTGGGCTTCTTTTAATAATTTTGACATATTCATTCCACCCATTCCTCCTGGGAATCCTCCAAATCTTCTTTTCATAATTCCTCCTTATTTTATTATTTTTTATTTTATTTTTATATTTATATATTTCTCTATTAATATCATTATTCTCATTAATTTTACTATTGTTAGTATATATTATATTATTATATTTTTAATATTTCAATTATATTTTTATTTTATTGAATAATATTTTCTTTAATTTACTTTAATTTGCTTAATACTCTAGAAACATTAGTTTTTATATAATTATTTAAACTACTATTAATATATTTATTTGCAATCCTATTAAAAATTTTCATTATATATTTTTCTAATTTAAAGAATATAATTGATAATATATTTGTTAAGGTAAATACTAATAAAAGTATCAATCCATATTTTATATACATATTTGAAATATTTTTTACAACTATAACTGCTATAGAGTATGCAATAGAATGATATAAATATGCATGATAACTAATACCTGCAAAATACATCAAATATTTTTCTAATGCTTTAAATTTATTTATTAATTTACTAATATATGGATATATCAATAAAAGTATTAATATAAATGATGTTCCTAGTAAAAAATATTCTTTAGTAAATTCAAACTTTAATTTTTGCATATTATGTTCACCATTTAAATATAATAATAAAAATAATATTATACTTAAAATAGTTAATATAAAAGTCTTAAACTTATTTTTTAAAAACCATTCATACTTATAACCAATTATAATAAATGGTACATAAAATAAACTTATTTTAAAATTATATATTATAGGTAACATAAATTTGTATCTAGGATTAATCACAGTTATTGACAAGTTTTTAAATATTGCATAAATAAGAATACTTGCAAAAAATGTTACTAAAATATTCTTTTTCATCATTTTTGTAAGTATAGGCATATATAATGTAAGCATTATAAATACTGGAATAAACCAAACTTGATAATATATATAACTAAAATGATAAAAATTAAACTTTTGTGATAATGGATTAAATATTCCTTCTAAAACAGAAGTTGATAATACATTGTATCTTACTGGTATTAAATTGTATTTTGTTCCTATTAATATTAAGATTACAGAAAATATTGCAAATATTAAATATGGTACATACACTCTATTAAATTTCTTCTTTAAATACTGTAAATATGTTACTTCTTTTTCGTATTTTAATGAAGTTCCCATTAAGAAAAATACTACAAACATTTCTACCAAACATATTGTAGAATATTCCATTTTAGAACCAAAACCTAACCAAAATAGAAAATGAATTACAAGTATGATATACCACATATTTATTGATCTTATATAATCTAAAGTCTTATTTCTTTCTTGTTTTTTCTCTTGTTTTCTTTCCTTTAACATTAATATTCCTCTTCATTTAAAATATATTCTACTTTTTCATATTTACAATTATGTTCTTTACTTATTAATTCAAGTATTTTCTCTGTAGTTTCTAAACTATTTAATACCATTAATCTTTTCATTTCTTTTTCTTTGCCTATAAAGATTTTAATTGTTAATCCTTCTGTTTTCATAAGTACATTGCTTAACGCTACAAATAATCCTGTTTCTTTTTGTTTTAAAAACTTTTTCCTGATAGATAATACATCTATCAATCTATTTTTTACATTTTGTATATCTTTTGTATCTTTTGTATCTTTATTTTTAATTTCAATTTCACCTTTGTTTTCTTGTTCATTTATTTCAGTTATATTTTCATCTATATTTTTTATATTTTCTACATTTTCTATTTCTGTTTCTACTTCTATTTTTTCATCATTTTCATTTTCTTTTAATTCTAAACTTGCTTCATTGTTCAATAATTCTATATTTGATGAACCTATATCCAAGTTCATTTCTGATATATTATAGTTTATATTATTAAAATATGGATTTGTTTTATTCTTTTCAGTTATATTCAATAATCCTAAGATTAACATAACTTTCTTATCTTCCATGTATTTAATATTATCAATTAACCCTATCATTTCTTGTATCAACTTATATATTTCAAACTTGTCTATATTTCTTAATTCTACCAAAAGCTTTTTTTCTTCTTCATTATATAATTCTAATAATTTTTTTTCTTCTAAATATATTACTTGTATTAATTTTAATACTTCGGTTATATATCCTAGCGGTTCTTTTCCTTCATCTAATATCTTATTAGATATTTTGATAACTTTTTCTGTATCTCCATTTAATATATATTTAAATACATTAATTATTTCTTTTTTATCTGGAATACCTACTATTTTTCTAACATCTTTTTGAGATATACTACCAAAAATATTTGATACACTTTCAAGTATAGATATTCCATCTCTCATAGAACCATTTGCTAAATTAGAAATTAATATTAATGCTTCATCATCTATATCTATACTATTATCTTTTGAAATATATTCTAATTGTTTCAATATTTTAGTTTCTGGTATTCTTAAAAATTCAAATCTTTGACATCTTGATAAAATTGTTGCTGGTAATTTTTGAGGTTCTGTAGTAGCTAATATAAATTTGACATGTTCTGGTGGTTCTTCTAATGTTTTTAATAAAGCATTAAAAGCTCCTTGACTCAACATATGTACTTCATCAATTATGTATACTCTATATTTTAATACTGTAGGTAAAAAGTTTACTTCTTCCCTTATTAATCTAATATCATCAACTCCATTATTTGAAGCTGCATCCATTTCTACAATATCTATATTATTTCCTTCTTGTATAATTTTACAATTCTTACAAGTGTTACAAGGACTTCCATTCTTTTTATCTAAACAATTTAAACTTTTTGCAAATATTTTAGCTATACTTGTTTTACCTGTTCCTCTAACTCCTGTAAACAAATATGCATGACCAACCATATTTTTATTAATTTGGTTTTGTAAGATTTCTACTACTTTTTCTTGTCCCACAACATCTTCAAATTTTTGTGGTCTATATCTCCTATATAATGATTGATACATTTTTCACCTCATTTTCATTTTAATAGCTTCCCCTTCATTGAGAGCACTATTCACATAAAGGCACTACTTATCGCTGCTTTCTTCCGAACCTGACGAGATTTATAGCTCTTTATTGAAATGCCCTCAATGAAAAGGAAGCTTTCTTTTATCAATTTTTTATTTAAATTTTTAATATTTTTAAATATTTTTAATATCTATTTTTTATGTATTATAAATTAGTTTATTTAAAATAAACCTTATTAAATCTACTAATAATATAGTATATTATTTTAATGATTTTTGCAATATTTTTTTAAGTTTTTTTGTGTTTTTATCTAGTTTTTTCTATTGAATTTTAAATTTTCAATTCCACTAACTTTATATTTAATAAGATTATTTTCTTTAATTGGTGTGTCTTTTGATATAGTTATCTCTGTTTCATATATTTTACCATCAAGCATCTCAATTTCAACCATGAATTTTATTTTAATATTTTTATACACTTCTAAATCTTCTTCTTTGGATAATTCATTATATTTTATTAATTCTTCTTTTGAGATTATTTTTTCTTTTTTCTTATCATATAATATTCTAAAAAAAGTTGTAACTTCTTTAGAATTATTATCATCATTATTATTTTCTATATTATTATTTAAAAAAGTGATTTCTTTATTCTCTATTTTTTTATTAATATTTTTTAACATATTATTTTCTTTAATTGTTTTAGAAGTTTCATCTCCTTCTACAGTTTTCTCACCAGAATCTGTACTTTCATTCATATTAATTGTATATAATTCATATTTATCTATAGAATCAATATTTAATAATTTTATATCCTTATATGTAATTTTCTTAAGTCTATTATTATCTGTATTCTTATATTTTAGAACTACATCATCTAACATTGAAATTATAGCTTTATCTGTTGTATCTTCTTCTTTTCTTTCAATATTAAATTTTGAAAATATGTTGACCTCAGATATTGTAAAAGGTAATTTCTTTTCACCTTGAACATTGTATTCTTTTTGTTTTTTTATCGTTATAGCTATCAATCCTATTATTAGTATACATAACACAATTAAAAGCACTATATTAATTATAATCTTATATTCTAATATTTTTTCATATATTATATTATTTTTGTTTTTTCTTTTCATCCCTTAGTCCTTTAAAAAAATCTTTTATTAATTTACTTGATTCTGCTTGGCATATTCCTTTATATACTTCTATTTTATGATTTAATCCAATATCATTTATATCTATTTTAGAACCAAATGCTCCTGTTTTTAAATCTTCTGTAGCAATTACAACTCTACTTATTCTACTATTTATTAATGCTCCTGTACACATACAACATGGTTCTAATGTTATATACATTGTACAATCTATTAATCTCCATGTCCCTAATTTTTTATTTGCTTTATTAATACTTATAATTTCAGCATGTTGTAATGAACTTTTTTTTATTTCTTTAAGATTATGTCCTCTTGAAATAATCTTATCATCTTTTACAATTATAGCTCCTACAGGTATTTCTCCTTTTTCATAAGCTTTTTTAGCTTCTTTTAAAGCTTCTTTCATAAAATATATGTCTTTAGCTTTATTGTTTAATTTTTCTTTATTTTCTATTTGTTCTTGCATATAATTTCCTATATATCACTCTACTTATTTTAACTAATTTTATTTTGTATCTTTTTTAGAATCTTGTTTTGAATCTATTTTTTTCTGTACTCTAATATCTTGACCTAATAATTGAATTATTTCATATTCTCCAATCAATCTAGAAACTACTCTATCTGGATATTTGTTAGATAATTCACTTAATGTATAATTAGTAGATATAATTGTCTTGTTTTTTCTATAAATTCTTTCATTAATAATATTTAAAATTTCTTCTTTTTTAGCTTCTGTTAAATTTTCTGCTCCAAAGTCATCTAAAATTAATAATGGTATTTCTTTTATTTTTTTTGAATATTCATTATATTCTTTTAAACTCTCCTGTTTATATTCCATCAACTTATTTAATATATTAGCTGTTGTATCATAAATAATTTTTGTGTTTAATGATATTAAAGCTCTTCCTATAGCTTCTGATAAATGTGTTTTCCCAAGTCCTGTTTTTCCTATAAAAATTATATTCTGAATTTTTGATTCTATATTATTAAAATCTTCTACAAATTCTTTTGCCTTATTTAATGCTATTTTTGCTTTTTCTGTTTCTTCTTTTGTTTGATAATATTTTAAATCAAAATTATCAAAATTTGCATTTGAATATATATTAAAATTTGCAAATTCACACTCTATATCTGCCAATCTTTTCTTTACACAACTGCATAATATTTTTTTAGAAATATTTGCTGAATCTGTAATAAATCCTGTATCTTTACATAATTCGCAATTATATTGTATTAATATATTTTTTTCTGAAATGTCCTTTTTTTTCAAAAAATCTTTCTTCTTTAATTCTAATTCTTTAATTTTTTTTAATATATTATCTTTTTCACTTAAACTAGTAGAACTTGATTTTAATAATCTAATATTTAAATTATTTATCATAGTATCCATTTCCATATATTCTGGATACATTTTATATAATTTTAAAATTCTACTATCTCTTTCTTTTTCTCTAACATCTCTTAATTTGGCATATTCTTTTAAAATATCATTAACTTTCATATTTCCTCTTTTCTGAATAAATTTAAATAATAATATTTGATAAATAATACTATTTGAATAGTAATTATAATAATAATTTGTCTAAATCTTTAAAATTCCTCTCTTCTCTTGTTTTATCTTTTTTATTAACAGCTATTTTTTCTGATTTTTTATCTAATTTTTTCTTTCTTTCTTCTTTTGTCATGTTTTCATATTCTTCAATATCTTTTAATTTTTTTAAGTTTTGTTCATGCCAATGTTTAGCTATTTTATCTAAATATGCAAATCCTACATTATCTTTATTAATAGTTTTTTCAATTAAATATTTAATTACATCTTTATTGTATCCATACTCTATTACCCAACGTTCTACAATTCTTTCTTGTGGTTTAGTTAAATTTTTTTGGATGTTTAACTCTGATTTTAAAAACTTTATCATATTACGTAATTTAGTATCATTTTTAGTTGATTTTTCAAAATCTGCATATGTTCTTATCCCTTTATCAAACATAGCTTGTGCAACTATTTCAACATACTTTACTGGCTTTGCACCTGTTGAAAAACATTTAGCAAAAATTGCAAGCATAACCATATCTTCAAATTGATATTTATTAAACCAATATATAATTTGTTTATACCACTGACTATTCATACCATTTGCAGAGAAAAATTGAGATTCTATTGTATCTATAATTTCTTTATATTTACTATCTGAATTTTCTTTTAATATTTCTTCTTTATTTGCCTGCATACGAGGATTATATAATTCTTTTAATTCTTTTTCTTGTAAGTTAGTTACAATATAACCATCTGGTGTATAAATTAATAACTTTATCTCTATTAAGTATTGTAATATTTGTTTTACATGTTTAGGCAATATATTTGTCTTATCTGCAATATCTTGAATAGAAAATTCTTTTTTTAATATTAATTCATCATTCATTTGTTCTAAATATACAAAATATAAATATACTTTAACTGTTTCTGCAGGCATTTTAAAATAGTATTTTTTCATAAATACTTCTGGTATATGTATATTATTAAATATATAATTTGTTTCTTTATTTGTTAATTTCATATAAACCTCTTTCAACTAGATTATAACAGAAAATACTATATTAATCTATATTTTAATCTATATATCTATATTAATATTTTTTTATTTATTAAAATTTATATTTTGATATATATTTTATATATAAAAAAAGCATGAATCTAAAGAATTCCTTTAAATTTATGCTTTTTAAATTTCCCACTACTTTGCCATTATTCAAACTTTTTATTAGAAATATTTTTACTATTCCTATCACTACTTTTAATATATATATGTACTTTTTCTTTAAAAATATATCTAAAAAAATAATATATAACATAATTAATATTTTCACCATTAATACCTATAAACATAAATAATATTATTGGAGTAGACACTAATATTAATACCTGTATTTTAATTATTATACTTTTAATAACTAAATTTAATAAAAAATATATTAATACATCAAATATAACTAAATATAATATACTAGAATATTCTACTATTCCTAAAAATTTAGTTTTTACATCATAATTTTTAGGAATTACATACTTATTTTCCCTTATATATTCATTATTTCTCATACATATCCTTTCTTTGAATCTAATATCTTGCAAAATTTCTAAATGGTAAATTGGATTCAATAGCAATTCCACCGATTAATTCTTTCATAAAGAAGCTCACTTTAACAAGAACATATATCATTCCAACATTTATTAATTTAATTACTGCATCTTTTCCTGTTAAATTAATATTATTAGCTATTAATAATATTATAGCTGTAATATTTTGCATGAATAATAATACAAAAAATGATTTTGCCCAATTAGTAAAAATGTATTCTGTTTTTTTAGATACTTTAGTTACCATTGCAAGTGGAGCTAATACAATAAATAATTTTACCATTATATACCTTATAGCATATTCAAATATTAAATTAAGCATTGTCATTGATACATATACTTTAATTACTCCATCAAATGTAAATAAATCAAACTTATTTCCATTTCCTTTTAATTGTGAATTAATATTAACTAAAAACTTTTTAAATGTTATTCTCTTATTATGGAAAAATAGTCCATTATTTTGAAAATTTAAGATTTCTTCAGTTATATAACTATTCCAATTCATTATTTCTGTAATAATTGCTGTAGTAGACATAATTATAGCTATAATTATTATCATCTTTAGTACAAATGGTATAGGTTCTTCTACTTTTTCTAATGTTAATTTAGATATTAAATATCTTAAAGCATAAAATATTAATATACCTAGTGCAATAGTAATTGAAATAGATATTATGCCTTTACTACTCTCTGTTCCTAATATTTTCAAAAGGCCTTTATCAATTATATTATCAGGTTTTAAAAATATTATATTATCAATAACATTAACTAGTGTTCCATCTATAGATTCCATTAATTTAGAAAATATTAAATTCATATTTTCTAACATTGGATTAACATTTTGCATAATCTTCCTTTCTGTATTATCTTAATACTGTAGCTATAAATTCTATAACAAATTTAGTACATAAAATAAATGCATATGCATAAATGGAACCTCTAATTAAATTTCTAGCAGTTCTAACTCTTTCTTCATCTCCAAAACTAAATTTTCTCATTAAAAGACCTGTACATATTGCAACACCAGCTGCAGGAGTTGCAATAACAATCATATAATCTTGTATTTTTTCAAAAGCTTTTTTTAGTTTACCTACTAATCTTGGCTCTCTTGCATAACTTGTTACACTTAATATTAATAGAAAATATATCATTAATATCAATATTATCATTATAGCTTTTCGCATATTTCTTTTTTTAATTCTTATTTTAGTATTTATTTTCATAAATTCTCCTTTTTTCCACATTTTATTAGCTTTTTGTGGATAACTTTATTTAATATTCTTACTATTATCAATGTATCAATCAAATATACCAATATATCATTTTCTATATTAGATTATGTTTTATTATATTATGTCATATTATGTTAAGTTAAATTAATTTGAGTTGAGTTAAGTTAAATACAATAAAAGTATAATAAATTAATCTTTATTATTTACTTAAATATTTACTTAAAGTATTTAAAATTTATTTTTTAAAAAATGTGGTATCATTTTAACTTTATCTACTTTTAAAGAATTATCTTCATTACTTAAAAATGTGATTGTTTCAAAAGTTTTTAATTTTTGTGAAAATTCACTTGTGTCATATACATAATCAAATTGTGTATAATTATTTATACTTTCAGATAAATTAGAGTTATTAGATATGAACTTCTTTAATAAATAATTATAATTAGACTCATTTGAACTTTCAGATAATGTTTTAGATATTTTTTCTTTTTCTTCTTTTCCAATAATACTTTGAGCTTTTTCTATTGTATATACATCATCATTCCTAAACCAAACCTTATTAACTAAAGATTGAATTATGACATCTGTAGATGATTCATCTTTTAAAGCATTCTTTAATGATGTGTAACTTTGTGTTGCAATAATATTTATACATTTTGCTTCTCTTGATTGCGAATAAAAATTTGCATCATTTTTAGTAACATATTCTTGATATTCATCACTAATAAATACATTTTGTCGTATATTATTATTTTTAGATAATTGTTTTAATATTTCTGTTTGAAAATCTAATTTTAAATAACTAGCTATAATCTTAGATAGTTCTCCATATTCTGCAATATTAATGTTTAAAACTACTATTTTTCCATTAAGAACTAAATCATTAAAACCTTTAAAAGTTATTTCTGATTCTTTAGGACAAAATATTTTTTGAATAGAATAATCTGAAATAAATATATTAGTAATTCTTGTAATCTCTGCTCTTAGTATACCAAGCGTTCTATCATCTAATTTAAAAAATTCTTTTTCTAAAAAATCTAAACTTGTATTTATATCATATATTTCTTCTGCTGAATAATGATTATTCATTAATTTTTCTTTAATTACATTTTTTTGCATATAATAATAATCATAATCATTTATAATCTTATGTATTTCTATAAAAGTTACATATCTATTATTATATAATCTAACATATTTAATTACTTCTTGAATTACTTGTTCAGCTTTATCAACCCAAAAACTCTCTGAATTATTTGGACTAAATAATAGTAGAATTTGTTTTAACCTATTTGCAAGTACAGATGCTTTTAAATCTTTTTTATCTAAAGGATTATATTTAATATCTCCATCTAGAGATATAATATATAAATCATTTAACCTATTAGTCTCACTACATATTTTTTTAAAAAAACTATGATAATTTCCTTTTACATCTAAAATTAATATACCTAATTTTTTTAAATTATCATTACAAGAATATTTAATTAATTGTTCTGTTAAATTATACATAGCAGATGAAGTTTTACCTGTCCCTATACTGCCTGTAATTAAAATATTTTGATTTAAAGCTTTTTCTCCTAGATATATTATCTTCCCAAATTTATTAAATCCTAAAATTAATTGTAATTCTTTTTGCATAGCAATATTATTAATTACATTTAAGTTTTCATTTTCTATCTCTTTTTGTTGTTTTTTATCCATATTAATAATATTATCATTAAAAAATTTACCCTTATCACTTTGTTTGATTGTTTTTTTATGAATAGTATATTTCTTATATATATTACTTAATAAGAACACTATACATAAAATATATGTAGAATACCAAAAATATTTTATAATATTTTTCCAAGTATCTGGATTTTCTTTAATAATATCATATGGGTGTATAGCATATGGAAATATTAGACTTTTAGCATTAAGAATATCATAAAGATATATATATATGATTAAAAGATATATTAGAATAATAATTAAAGATTGAATAACTGGATATAACACTATTTTTTTAAAATTAAAACTATTAGAAAAAAAATTTTTAAATAATTTTATTATTTTTCTCTACCTCTCTTTGTTTTAATTTTAATTTACTACCCTGTACTGTATGCATAAAACTATATTCTATTACAGAATAAAGTAAATATATTATAGAAATAGTGTTAAAAATTATAATTGCAAAAAATATATGTGTTTTTATTTGAATCATATTACTCCTTAAAATTAATATAATAATAAATTAAAATAGCTTTAATTATATTTATACTTATACTTATATGTATATATTAATTATATTTGTGATTATATTTTAAAATAATTATTTTGATTGATTATTGATTAAATTTTTGATTGATTTTTATTGATTTATTTATTGAATTAGTCTTTCTATTAAGAAGAGTATCAAAAAAATATATAATTGTCAACATTTTATAATAAAAATAATAGTACCAATTAAATAATTGATACTATCTCCATTTCTATTAAATTAAAATGGTGGGCAGGGTAGGATTCGAACCTACGTACCCTCACGAGAACAGATTTACAGTCTGTCGCCTTTAACCACTCGGCCACCTACCCATATTAATGGTGCGCCCTCAAGGACTCGAACCTTGGACCCACCGGTTATGAGCCGGTTGCTCTGACCAACTGAGCTAAGGGCGCGTCTCTAATACACTTATTATATTAATATATTAATCTTCTTTTGTCAATACATTTTATTAACTTTTTTCATCTTTTTTTAAATTATATAGAGATATCCATTTTTTAAGAAATTTTTATAGCAAAACATTATTTTATTTCTATCCATTTTCCTATATTTATACTAATATATTTTTTTAAATTTAAAAATTTTTAAAATTATCTAATTAGAAAACCCCTTTTATTCCGTTAAGTTCCAAAAATTTTATATGTAAAATCTTAAAAATAATATTAAATATTTTTTGGAATTATTTTCATAATTCTTTTATAGATAAAACTAATTTTAAAATTTAAAAATTATATACACTAAATTTAAAAAACTTATATTTAATAATCTCTACCTTTATCAAATACATATTATATATCATTAAACAAAAAATAAATGATGTTTAGAATCTTTAAACATCATTTATTTATATTATGAATATTATATTAATTTAAAGCTTATTTTTATATTATTATATACTACATATGATTAAAATATACATTTCCTCCTATATTTACACCAGATACTCCTGTCCAAGCTGATCTAAATGATAGGTATTTATGATTTCTTTTTCCATTTAATGCATCTTCTACTGCTTTTCTTACATGTGGACCATAATTTCCATTTAATCTATTTGTATATCTTCCATCTATAGAATATGTAAATTGTCCTTTTGCTTTGTATTGACTTAATGGATCTGTTCCATTTTTTCTCCATTTACTACTTTCTGCTCTATTACATGCTGTTGTAATTACGGCTAATGCTCCTTCATAACTTGATGAACATTCTTGGGCTGTTATTGCACATAATAGGTCTAATTCTGCTTGACTATATTGTTTTGTTGTTCCTGTTCTTATATTTCTAGATGTTACTTTAGGTGCTAATTGTACTACTTTATCTACAGGTTCTTTAATTACTTTTGAAGATATTTCTTTTTTCTCTAAAAGTTTATTATTCTTATATAATGCCCTATATTTTATTTCTTTAATTCCTTTTTCACCTATTTTTACAACTATTGATTTACCATTTTCTGAATCACTTTCTTTAGTAATTGTTTTAAATGGTATTTCTACTCTTTCAACTTCTATTTTTTCATATAAGTTGTTATCTGTTGTACTGTTAATTATTTGAGATATCTTTTCTACTTGTACAGATTCTTTAATATTATCTTTTTTTACTATTTTTAATTTTCTAACTCCATTTTCTGTTGTATCTGTAACTTTTTCTTCTTCTAGTAACGGAATATTATTAGCAAGTAATATTGAATTTGCTTCTTTTTCTCCTCTTACTGTTACAGGTAATGTTGTACCATCTGCAAAAGTTATTTCTACTTGATGAATATTTAACTTTGCTCCCATACTAACTACGGTTAGCATTATTAAAAACATTATTAATAATATTACTATTCTTCTAATTGAAGTATTCATATAAATCTCCTATTTACTTTTAATTAATTTAATTTCTTAACTATCTATATAGTAATACATATAAGTAAAGAAATCAAATGTTTTTTTAAACTTTTTTATATAAAAAAGACTGCAAAAACATATGTATATTAAGGATTCTATTAATTATTAAATTTATATTAAATTTTACATTTATTTTCTTAAATTACAAAACAAATTAATATATTAAAAAACGATATAATTTAAGATTATACCGTTTTATTTTATTATTTAAATTATTATATTACTATAATTACATCATTATATCATTACATATGGTTGAAATATACGTTTCCACCTATGTTTGTTCCAGCTATACCTGTTGATGCTGATCTAAATGATAAAAAGTTATGATTTCTTTTTCCATTTAATGCATCTATAACTGCTTGTTTAACATATGATTTGTAATTACCATTTAATCTTTTTCTATATGTTGTTGTAAATTGATATGGTGCCATATATTGCGTTAATGGGTCTCTACCATGTGATTTCCATTTACCACTTTCTGCCCTATTACATGCTGTTGTAATTACGGCTAATGCTCCTTCATAACTTGATGAACATTCTTGGGCTGTTATTGCACAAATTTTATCAAGTTCTGCATCTGTATAAGACCATTTACTACCATATCTTCTTGAGGTACCTGATCTTGAAGTTACTTTTGGTGTAACTTTTACTACCTTATCTACAGGTTCTTTAATTACTTTTGAAGATATTTCTTTTTTTTCAATAATTTTATCTCCATCGTATTTTACCCTGTATTTAACTTCTTTTATTCCTACGACTCCTTGTTTATCTATAACAGATTTACCATTCTCATCTGAATTATCTACTTTTTTAGTAATTGTTTTAAATGGTATTTCTATATTTTCTACTAAAAGTTTTTCTTCAAAGACTTCATTTTTATTTAATTTATTTGCAATTAATTCTACATCTGATATATTAACTGCTTCTGTCTTTTTCTTTGTAATTTTAATATTTAACTTTCCACCATCCATACTGGACGAGGCTTCTTCGTCTTCTAGAACTACAATATTATTTTCTTTTATTATTTGTTGTATATCCCTTTTATTTGTAGATACTTTTAATACATACCCATCGGGGAATGTTATATCTACATCTTTTACATTTAATTTAGTTGCTGTAGCTGTTGTTCCAATAGCTACTAACATTGCACTCATAACAAGTGTCTGTCGAATTGATTTTTTCATTTTTTCCTCCATATACTGTATATTATAGCAGATTTTCTCTATTATGTCAAAATTGTAACATTTTACCCCTTGATTTTAAGGCTTTTTTTTGATATATATATTATAGATGTATTTGTAGCTCAGTTGGATAGAGCGTTCGCCTCCTAAGCGAAAGGTCAGAGGTTCGATTCCTCTCAAGTACACCACCAATAAAACCTTTCAAAGATAAAAGAATACTAATAAATTAGTATTCTTTTTTATCTTTAATTTATTATTTGACATATTATAATCTTATAAATGCTATGCTTCTGTATCTGCTTCTATTGTTTCAATACTAACTACTTTAGCAGTTTTTCCTGTCCTTATAAGTGTTACTCCTTGAGTACTTCTTCCTAAAACACTTATTCCTTTTACATGTATTCTAATAATAGTACCTTCATTAGTTATAAGCATAAGATCTTCTGTACCATCTACAATTCTCATACCAACTAAATCTCCTGTTTTTCTTGTAACATTATATGTTAGTACTCCTGCTCCTCCTCTTTTTTGAAGCCTATATTCTTCAAGTTCAGTTCTTTTTCCAAATCCACTTTCTGATATTGTTAAAATCATATTTTGATTATCTATGTATGTATCCATTCCAACAATCATATCATTTTCGTGTAATCTCATACCAATAACACCTTGTGAAGCTCTACCTGTTTCTCTAACATCTTGTTCTTTAAAAGTTATTGCTTTTCCTTTTTTAGTAACCATAATTACATTACTATCTCCAGATGTTAGTCTAACATTGATTAATCTGTCATTTTCTTTTAAATTAATTGCAATTAATCCCGATTTCCTTACAGTATCATATTCTTTTAATTTTGTCTTTTTAATCATACCTGATTCTGTAGCCATAATTAAATATTTATCTTCTTCAAACTTACTAATTGCCATTGTAGCTTCTACTTTTTCTTCTTTTTCTAAAGCTATGATGTTTACAATAGCTGTACCTTTAGCAGTTCTTCCTGCTTCTGGAATTTCATACCCTTTTAATTGATATACTCTTCCTTGATTAGTAAAGAATAATAGATTATCATGAGTTGAAGCTGTAAATATTTCTTTAACAAAATCTTCTTCTCTTGTTGTAATTCCTTGTATTCCTTTTCCACCCCTATTTTGACTTTTATATGTGTCTATAGGCATTCTTTTAATATATCCAAAATGTGTTAATGCTATAACTGTTTGTTCTTCTTTAATTAAATCTTCTATATCAATATCACCTTCTGCTGGAACAATTTTTGTTTTTCTAGCATCTCCAAATTTATTTAATATTTCTTCTAATTCTTCTTTAATTATTTCATATCTTCTTACTTTACTTTCAATAATTAAATTTAATTGTTTAACTAATTCTACTAAAGCATTATATTCTTCTTCTATTTTTTCTATTTGTAGACCTGTTAATGTTTTTAATCTCATATCTAAAATAGCTTGTGCTTGTACATCTGAAAGTTTAAAACGTTTCATCAACCTTTCTTTAGCATCATCATATGCAGATTTAATGATTCTAATTACTTCATCAATATTTTCTATAGCTATTTTTAATCCTTCTAATATATGTAGTCTAGCTTCTGCTTTTTTAAGCTCAAATTTAGCTCTTCTTAAAACTACTTCTTCTCTATGGTCTATAAATATTTTAATACTTTCTTTTAAGTTTAATATTTTAGGTTCTTGATTAACAAGTGCTAAATTTATAACCCCAAATGTAGATTGCAATTGAGTATGTTTATATAACTTATTTAAAATAACTTGTGCATTAGCATCTTTTTTAAGTTCTATAACTACTCTTACAAGCGCGTTTCTATCTGATTCATCTCTTAAATCTGATATTCCTTCTACTTTCTTTTCTTTTACTAATTGTGCTATGTTTTCTATGAATTTAGCCTTATTAACTTGATATGGTAATGAATGAATTACTATTTTTTGTTTTACGTTTGTTGATTGTTCTATAACACATTCTCCACGCATTTTTATTTTACCACGACCTGTTTCATATGCTTCTTTTATTCCTGCTGTTCCAAGTATTAATGCTCCTGTTGGAAAGTCAGGCCCTTTAATATGTTCCATTAATTCTGGTATAGTTATATCTTCATTACCTAAATATGCTATACAACCATTAATAACCTCTGTTAAATTATGTGGTGGTATATTAGATGCCATACCTACTGCAATACCTGAACTTCCATTTACTAATAATTGTGGTATTCTTGTTGGTAACACTGATGGCTCTTTCTTACTGTCATCATAGTTTGGTACAAAATCTACAGTATCTTTTTCAATATCTAATAACATTCTTTCTGAAATTTTAGACATTCTAGCTTCAGTATAACGATTAGCAGCTGCTGGGTCTCCATCTATTGAACCAAAGTTACCATGTCCATCTACTAATGTATATCTCATTGAAAAATCTTGTGCTAATCTTACCATTGCATCATATACAGAACTATCACCATGTGGATGGTATTTTCCTAAAGTGTCTCCAACTATAGATGCAGACTTTCTATATGGTTTTGATGATGTATACCCACCTTCATGCATTGAATATAGTATTCTTCTATGAACTGGTTTTAATCCATCTCTAGCATCTGGTAATGCACGAGCTACAATAACACTCATTGCATAATCTATATATGCTGTTTTCATTTCTTTAGCTATTGTTCTCTCTATAATTCTTCCAGTTGTTTCTTCTAAATCACTCATCTAAATCTCTCCTTCTACTGATTACATATTAATTATATATAATTATGCTTATCTTTTCAATAATTATCTTAAAATAATAATTTATAATTGTTTTACATATAATTTTACATCTAAGAAAACATAATAAAAACGTAAAATATTCTTAAAATATTTTTACGTTTTACTAATTTTAAATCTTATTTTAAATTATTATATTTCATTTAACATATCTAACATTCTTTCTAAATCATCCATAGAATTATAATTTATAATTATCTGTCCTTTATTTTGATTTTTTTGACTAACTTTTAATTTAGTTTTATTTCCAAAATATCTAGTAAATTGTGTCTCTATATCCTTATATATTGGATCAAAAATAACTTTTTGTTTTCCACTTTTACTATTTCTTATTTTTAATCTTTTTTTAGCTTCATCAATTGTAAGTCCATCTTCTATTACATATAATGCTATTTGATATTGTAAATCTCCATCCTCTATTTTTAATAATGTTTTACAAAATGATTCAGGTATATTTTCAGTTTCTAATAGTTCTATTACTCTATTATCTAAATTCAATATACTTAATGCTTCATGTATTGAACTTGGAGATTTTCCTATTTTATTAGCTAATTCTGTTGGATTTAAATTAAATTGTTCAATTATACTTTTATATCCTTTAGCTTTTTCTACAGGATTTAGATTTTCTCTTTGTATATTTTCTATTATTGATATCTTTTTAGTTTGCTCTAAATCTGCTTGTTTTACAATTGCTGGAATTGTTTTTAAACCTGCTATTTTAGCAGCTCTCCATCTTCTTTCACCTGCAATTATACTATAATATCCTTCTTTTTCTTCTACAATTATAGGTTGTAATATACCAAATAATTTTATTGATTCTGATAATTCTTTTAATTTTTGTTCATCAAAAAACTTTCTTGCTTGTTTTAAATTAGGCTCTATAAGTGATAATTGTATGTTTTTAATTTCTTGCTCTTGTTCTTCTATCTTTCTTTTTTCATTTAATCTCTGTGATTCTTCTTGTTTAGTTTCGTTTTCTACCTTTATTTTTTGTTTTTCACTTATTGGAAGTTCTAATTGTATATTTAATTCTTCTTGTTTAGTATCTTTCTTTTTTTCTTCTTTAATATTTTCTTTTATACTATCAATATCATTAAATTCAGCATCTGTAAATAATGCTTCTATTCCTTTTCCTAACCCTGTTTTTTTAATCACTTATTCTCCCCCTTTATCCTTTGTATTTTTTGAAATTAATTCTTCTCCTAATTTTTGATATGCTAATGCACCTGCTGATTTTGAATCATATTCTGTTATAGGCATTCCAAATGATGGAGCTTCACTTAATTTAACATTTCTTGGAACTACAGTTTGAAAAACTTTTCCTTTAAAGAAATTTCTAACATCTTTAACAACATTATTAGATAAATTAGTAATAGAATGATACATTGTAAGTACTGCTCCTTCTATTTCTATATCTCTATTTAAATGTTTTTTTACTAAATTTATGGTATTAGATAATTGTGTTAAACCTTCAAGTGCAAAATATTCACATTGTATAGGAATAAGCACTGAATCTGCTGCTGTTAAAGCATTTAAAGTTATTAATCCAAGTGAAGGTGGACAATCTATAAATATATAATCAAATTTATCTTTTACATCTAATAATTTATTTTTTAATCTTTGTTCTCTTGACATTAATGAAACGAGTTCAACTTCTGCTCCTGCTAAATTGATATTTGAAGGACATAATAAAAGTGTTGGTATACTAGTTCTTTTAAATGTTTGTTCTATTTCAACATCATCTTCTATTAGTGCATTATATAATGATAAATCCATTTTTTTATCTATTCCTAAACTACTTGTTGCATTTCCTTGTGGATCTGAATCTATTAATAATATATTATATCCTTTTTCTGCTAATACAGCACTTAAACTTACTGTTGTTGTAGTTTTTCCTACTCCACCTTTTTGATTTGCTACTGCTATTATTTTACCCATAATCGCTCCTTTGTCTTATATATTATATAATATCTTATTTTATAAATAGATGTCAACAATATTATAATTTATTAATTAAATCTTTATGTTTTTAATTATAACATTCATTATATAATTTTATATGATTAGTTTTTTTATATTTTTTAGATATATCAATTAAATTATATAATTTTTTATCTATTTCCAAATTAAACATTTTTTTATAATAAATACACTTATTTAATATTTCTTCATCAAAATCTATATTTGCTCTTACATCTATATAATTATCACTTTCTAAATTTAAATTTTCTTTATAATATTTATCACTTTTTAATATTGAAGTTAAATCTTCAAGTTCCCAAACATTTATAGCATCTTCATTTAAATCAATATTATACCAATTATTATTAAAATTAACTTTAACCCAAATATGTCCAATTGTATATTTTTTTGAAAAAACAGATAATGCTTTAATATCTAACAATGTACAAAAAGTTATTAATATATTTGTATAACTTTCACATATCATTAACCCATCTATTATTTTATATATACTTTCATGTTCTCTTTCTATATTTGTATATATATTGTTTACCCACTTTTTTGTTTTTTTACGAGCTTCTGTAATACTAAAATCTTTAATAGAGTTTTGATAAATATATCTTAAAACTTCTATAAAATATATAAATTTAATCATATCTTTCCCCATAATATTATTTAAGTACATAATATCTTTTTTATTTAATTTTATGAAATTTTTAACAATATATTCATCTACATTAATATTTTTTAATGTATTTTTTATACTTTGAACTTTTTTTAATATATTGTTATAACCTTTTTCAAAGTTTTCTATATTTCTTTCTGTTAAATTTGTGTTTTGGAAATATATTTTTAATGGTATCCTTCTACCTATATTATCAAATTTTAAATCTTTAAAAATTGTTTTATCATATTTATTTATATTTTCAAATTGCAATACAATATCTAATATTTTATCTTTATATTTTAATAACTTGTTTAATTTTTTTCTATCTTTTAATATTTCATTTGCATATTCATTATTATAATAACCTATAACTAATGAAGCATAATCTATTCCATCTAATTCTTTATTTTTAGTTTCTAGAAACTCATTTAATGATAAAATTTTTGAATTATCTAAATTTTTATTACTATATATGCTAAATCTATTTTCTAAAATATCTTTTTCGTGTAATTCAATTTCTTTCTTAGAGTTACTCTTTTTTAAAGTATATGGATAAATTTTTCTTTTAAAAGTACTTATTAATATTTTTATATATATATTAGCTTTTCCATATTTTTTATTTATAATCAAATTGTTTTTTAAAATATCTTCAAAATTATACTTACTTATATACATATAAGAAAAATTATCAACACCATTTTTAATATATTCTATGTTAAAATGTCTATTAATAGTTTTATCATCAACTAAAAATACAAATGGTAATGTATTATATCTTAAATTTAAAATATCTTTACATACAATCAAATTATACCAATAATTCAATATCTTTACTTTATTATAATAAAATTTTTCTCGTTTATCTCTATATGGATAACCTTCTACAATTATTGTATTAATATTTTCTTTAAGTAACTTCTTTTTAATTATTGATGCCATTTTAAAACTATTTATAACTTTATTATTATTACCATTATAATATTCATTGTAAATATATGTATTAGCTATCTCTTTTGATATCTTTACTATTTTTATAAATTTTTCTATTTCTTCCATAAATCCTCTTTAAAACTCAAATATCATATTAACATATAATAAAAAAGGCATAATTATGCCTTTTTTACCAGATAAACTATCTTTCTTTGTTTGGCTTGTGCTTACCATGAGAATGCTCATAATCATTTTTAGTATTATAACCATTCCTATCATGATAACTTTTTATTTATTTTCCTTGTAATATCTTGCATCTGTTATAGGCAACTTTTTATTTAAATTAGTTACTTTTTTTAATATATAATTAGTTCTTTCTTCTCCAAAAAGCATATAATTATCTATCTTTTCTAATCTTAAACCATATTCTTTTAATAATTCTTTTAATTGCATTTTATCTTCATTTGTTAATATTTCTTTTTTCCCACGCATAATAATTGCATATCCGTTTACTTTAACAAATCCTGCCATATATGCAATAACATTTTTTAAACTTGATACAGCTCTTGTTGTTACTAAATCAAATTTTTCCCTATAATATTCATCATGTGCTACAACTTCTGCTCTTGAATGAATTATTGATATATCTTGATTTTCTCTAATTACTTTTAATTTTTTAAGAATACTATCCATAGCATAACTATCATATTCTTTAAATATTTTTATAGGGACTAAAGGAAATCCTCCACCTGTACCTATATCTATATATCGTATCTTCCTATTTTGAACTTTATCTTCTAATTTTGAAAGATATTTAGTTATATATATTGAATCTATTATATGTTTTTTTAAAAATTCATCTTCATCTTTAATTGCAGTTACATTAATGCTCTTGTTTTTTTCTAATAAATACTTCATATATTTATACATTTCATGTATTTTTTCTGCAATAGCTCTTTTTATTAATATATTTTGTTCTTCTTCAGTTAAATCTTGAATATATATTGCTCTCATTTTATTTAAATTTAATAAATATTGTTCTAAATTATATTCTAGTAGATATTTTTCAAAACTTTTTTTAAAATCTTCATATTTTGTAAATTCCATAAAATATACCTTCCTTTTAATTTCTATTATACATTTCTAAATATAGTAATAATACTGATATATCTGCAGGTGAAATACCTGAAATTCTTTGTACTTGTCTAATTGTTTGTGGCCTATATTGTTTTAATTTTTCTACTGCTTCTAATCTAAGCCCCTTTATATCATCATAATTAAAATCTTCTGGTATTTTTTTCTTTTCTAATTTCTTTTGTTTTTCAACTTGTTTTTCTTGCATTTTAATATATCCTTCATATTTTAAATATATCTCTACTTGTTCTTTTTCTACAGTAGTTAAATTTTCATAATTACTTTTAAATTCAATATTTTCTGCTTCACATACCTGTTTCATAATATTAAATACATCTTCATATGAAATTTCACTACGTTTTAACAATTCTGCATATGTAGTTTTCTTATTTAATGTTGATAAACCTTTTGTTTCTAAAACGCTATTTACAACTTTTAAATTTGGAATAACTGTTTCTTGTAAGAATTTAATCTCATTTTCAATTTTATCCCATTTTTCTTTAAACATATTGTATCTTTCTTCACTAATAAGTCCTATGTCATACCCTATTTTAGTTAATCTTTTATCTGCATTATCTTGTCTTAAAAGCAATCTATATTCTGCTCTTGATGTAAGCATTCTATAAGGTTCTAATGTGTTTTTAAGAACAATATCATCAATTAACACACCTATATATGCTTCATTTCTAGAAAGTACTAATTCTTCCTTTCCTAAAATCTTTCTTGCTGCATTTATTCCTGCTATTAATCCTTGGGAAGCAGCTTCTTCATATCCTGATGTTCCATTAATTTGTCCAGCACCATATAGCCCCGAAACTTTTTTTAGTTCTAATGTATTTTTAAGTTCATATGGTTCAAAACAATCATATTCAATTGCATATGCAGGTCTTGTAAATTCTGCTTTTTCTAAACCAGGCAATGTATGATAAAATTCTAATTGTAATTCTTCTGGCATTGAAGAACTCATACCTTGTATATATAGTTCATGTGTATTTAATCCCATAGGCTCAACAAATATTTGATGTCTTTCTTTATCTCTAAATCGTACTACCTTATCTTCTATTGATGGACAATAACGTGGCCCTTTACCTTCAAAATCTCCTCTAAACATAGGTGATTTATCTAAATTATTTAATATAATTTGATGTGTTTCATTATTTGTATATGTTAAATAACAATTGATTTTATTTTCTATTGATTTAGTATTTTCAAAAGAAAAAGGTATAATATTTTCATCATTTTCTTGAATTATCATTTTAGAAAAATCTACACTTCTCTTATTAACTCTTGCAGGTGTTCCTGTCTTAAACCTCAACATATTTATACCATGTTTTTTTAAACTATCTGTTAAATAATTAGCTGCAGAAACTCCATCTGGCCCTGATGAAATAACACTATCTCCTATATATATTTTACCTCTTAAATATGTTCCAGTTGCAAGTATAACTGATTTAACATTGTATTTTGCACCTAAATTAGTAATTACACCTGTAATTTTACCATCTTCTACAAGTATTTCTGTTATTTCTGCTTGTTTTACATATATATTATCTGTTGATTCTAATTTTAATTTCATATATTCATGATATTTTTTTCTATCTACTTGTGCACGTAATGAATGTACAGCTACTCCTTTTGATGAATTTAACATCTTTACTGCTATAGCTGTTTCATCTGTAGCTTTTCCCATTTCTCCACCTAACGCATCTATTTCTCTTACTAAATGACCTTTAGATGTTCCACCTATTGTTGGATTACAAGGCATATTACCTATACACTCCAAACTTATACTAAATATTAATGTTTTCATTCCTAATCTTGCACTTGCAAGTGCAGCTTCTATTCCTGCGTGTCCTGCACCTATTACTGCAACATCATATTCTCCTGCGTTATACATATTTTCCCTTTCTATATTATGTCAATCTTATTATTTATTATTTTCCTAAACAGAAATTAGCAAAAATTTCGTTTAACATTTCTTCTTTAACATCTTCACCTGTTAATTCATTTAAACAATTAACTATGTTTTGAATGTTTTCAGAAACCATATCTATTGGTAATATTTCTATATCTTTTAAAGCTTGTTTAGTATACATAATTGCTTCTGTTATTATATTTTTCTGTCTTTGATGTATTATTATATTTTCATTATCTTTATTTAATTGAAAATGTTTAATCTTATCTCTTATAATATCAAGAAGCTCATTATATCCTTCTTTATTTACAATAGAAGTTTTTAATATGTTTTTATCTAATTCTTCTATTAACTTAATATCTTCCGAATTCAACTTATTTGGCAAATCTACCTTATTTAAAATGATTATACCATCATTATTTTTAAGCAATTCTATTATTTTTTTATCATCTGTAGAAAATTCTCTACTAACATCAAAAATACCTATAATTAAATCACTATTTTGTGCATATTTTAATGCTCTTTCTATACCTATCTTCTCTACTACTTCTGTAGTATCACGGATACCTGCTGTATCAATTATTTTTATAGGTAAACCATCTACTACAAATGTTTCTTCAATTGAATCTCTAGTAGTCCCTTCTATTTCTGTAACTATTGCTCTTTCTTTATTTAACAATAAGTTTAATAATGATGACTTACCTGCATTTGGTCTACCAATTATAGCTATTTTAATACCTTCTTGTATTTTAGATCCAATATCAAAATTTTGTTCAAATTTAGTTAAAATATTTAATACTTTTTCTAATACTTCTAATATTTCTGCTTCATCTTTTTCTTGTGTATCATATTCAGGATAATCTATAGATACTTCAATATGCATTAATATTTCTAATACTTCCTTTTTTATATCGTTTATTGTATTATATAGTTTTCCATTTAACATCGTATTTGAAATTTCTAATTCTCTTTCACTTTTAGCATTTAAAATACTTGATATAGCTTCTACTTTAGTTAAATCAATCCTATTATTAATAAATGCTCTTTTTGTAAATTCTCCTGGAAGGGCTAGTTTTGCACCATTTTTTAAAACAACTTTTAATATTTCATTCATAACTATAGTTCCACCATGACTATTTATCTCAACAGTATCTTCTGCAGTATAGCTATGAGGAGCTTTAAAAAATGATACTAATACTTCATCTACTATCTTTTCATCATCAATTATATGACCATATTGAATAGTATTTGCAACTATATCATCTTCTGTTTTTACCTTTTTTGATTTAAATATTTTTAATAATATTTTAAATGCATCTGTACCACTAATACGAATAATACCTATTCCACCAAGTCCAGGGGCAGTTGAAATTGCAACAATTGTATCCATATATATTCCTTTCTATTTCTATATTATTAATTTTTAATTAATTATATCTGTTAATTAATTATAGTTATAAAAGACAAAGCAAAATATAAGTATTATGCCTTGTCTTACTAGTTTTTAATTACTTTCACTATTATATCTAATAACTATATGTCTGTTGTCTCCTTCTCCTTCTGAAGTTGAATCAACATTTTTGTCTGCTAATATATCATGTGCTATTTTTCTTTCATATGAGTTCATATGATATAGGTGTATATCTTCTTGTTCTCGCTTACTTTTAGCATACATTGATAATACATATTTTTTGATTTTTTCTAATCTTACTTCTTTATAATTTCCAATATTCAACTGGACTTTTATATTATTTTTAGATTCATTTTGAACAATAGAATTCATAACTTTTTCTAAGGCCTTTAATGTATTTCCTTGCATACCAATCCATCTAGCCATATTATCATTATCTAAAGTTACAAGTAATTTTCTTCCATTTGTTTTAATTTCATAATTGAATTCTATATCTTTATATATATTAGATAAATCATCTAAAAAATATATTATTTTTTGTTTTGCTTTTTCTAGATCTTCTACTTTAAAACGATTTTTATTTACTTTTTCTGGTTTTAATTTTACCTTTATTAAAATTCTTCCTGTATCTAATATACTAAACATTGTTTTTGTTTGTCCAAGGTTTTCAAATTCATAAGAAAAAGCTTCTTGATCTATTCCAAGTTCAGTTTGTGCTTTTTTTAAAGCTTCTTCCTTATTAATAGCTTTAAATTCATAAATTTCTTTTTCTTCCATAATACACCTTCTTTTTATGATATATTTATCATATTATATTTACTTTTTAATTATTTTTATTTTGTTTTTTCTTCTTCTAACTTTTTATCTACTATTTTTTTAACTACCTTTATTTTAAATATCTCTGTAATTGTATTTATTAACCAATATAATGCAACTGCAAGTGGTGTAATCATAGTTACTGAAAACATCATAATTGGCATAATATATGTCATTATTTTTTGACTTGACATCATTGCATCTTGAAAATCATCTTGTGTGAATTTATCTTCTGCTTTTTCATCTTTAGCTGTATTTAAGTCTTTATTCTCATTTTTAGCTGTTTCTCTTTGTTTTTCTAAATCTTTTCTAGCAACAGTTAAGTTAATGACACTTATTAATATATATAATATTGGAATAATCATTACTTTAATATTACCTATATTTTTAATATCATTAAGACTCTTTACTTTTTCTCCTGGAGTATCTCTTAAATCTATTCCTAAGAAATTCATATTAAGTTTTAATTTATCATCATTTTCTATAGTTTGAAGAACTTTAATTTCTTTTTGGAAATCATTTCTTCTATTATTACTATTTTGATTATTACTAATTTCTTCTGTTTTTGCTATATATGTGTCTATTTCATTTTGTGGCATCCTTTTTATATGAGTTAAAGGTTTTGATACCATATAAAACACAGATAAAATAATGAAAATTTGTAATATTGTCAATAACATACCTAAAAAAGGAGCAAATACACTTAAATTTTCTTTTTTATATAATTTTAATATCTCACTATTATATTTTGCTTGATCTTTTTTATATTTTTCAGCTAATGCTCTTTGCTTTTCGCTTATTTTCATTACTTTTTGATTTGTAATTCTTTGTTTTATTTCTAAAGGTAGAAGTATTAATTTTAAAATTATAGTAAAAATAACTATACTTATACCATAATTTTTAGTTATATTATATATAAAATACAATATATACCCTAAGTTATTAGATAGAAAATTTATAAAATTTCCCATTTACACCTCTTTATATAAATTAAGGACTTTAAAACTCTTTTGTATTTCAAGCTTTGCTTCATTATATGAAATATTTGGAGAATAATTTAAGATAAGTATATCATACCCTTTTTTTAAATTAGAAAGCTCTAATCTATATATTTCCCTAATAATTCTTTTAATTCTATTTCTTAATACACTAGATTTTATATCCTTTTTAATTGCTATACCTAATCTATTACAATCACTATTGTTTTTTCTTATCCAAATTGCTACATAATGATTGTTAGTTTTTTTTCCTTTTTTCATCAATATTCTAAATTGATAATTTTTTTTAATACTATATTTTTTCTTCATATTACTTTAATAAGTGTTAATTAAGCACTTAATTTTTTTCTTCCTTTTTGTCTTCTTGATTTTAAAACTCTTCTACCATTTGAAGTTGCCATTCTTTTTAAAAATCCATGAACTCTTTGTCTATGTCTTTTTTTTGGTTGAAATGTTCTTTTCATTTTGTCCTCCTTAATTCAAATTCTTTATTAATTATTATATTTTGTTTTATTAATATTCTTTAAAATTATATATTAATTATATATATATGTCAAGAACTAATTTATTATTTTAATTCTTTATGTTCACTTATATTTTAATGTTATTATTTTGTTTACATAATACAGGTTATGTATATTTATATCTTTTATTTATTATATAGTTATTTCTATATGTTTTAAAACTTATTTAAATTAAAGTTTATTAATATATTCTACATTATATATTATATATTATTATACTATATCATACAGTATATTTTTGTATTTATATCCTTCAAGCCTTTTTATTCCACTGTATAAGAAATTATTAGTTATTAGTTATTAGATTAGATATTATGATATAACCATTGATATAAAAATAAAAAAACAAACTACATTAATATAGTTTGTTTATATGTTATATACATTATATATTTTTATATTATGCTATTTATTTAAATAAACTTTTCCCTGTCATTTCAATAGGCTTTTCTATGTTTAACATTTCTAAAATTGTTGGTGCTATATCACTTAACTTTCCATCTTTAATTAACTCTCTATTTTTATAATCATCTCCTACAATAATTAATGGAACCGGATTATTAGTGTGTGTTGTTATCACATTATTTAAGTCATCTAACATTAGTTCAGAATTTCCATGATCTGCTGTAATTATACCTTTTCCTCCTAATGATATCACTTTTTTAAATAATTTTCCTACACATTCATCAACAGTTTCTACTGCTTTAATTGTAGCATTTAAATCACCTGTATGTCCTACCATATCTGGATTAGCAAAATTCACTATAATTACTTCATATATATCTAAATCTATTGCTTGAATAATTCCACTTACTAAATCATATGCTGACATTTCAGGTTTTAAATCATATGTATCAACTTTTGGTGATGGTACTAATAATCTGTCTTCTCCTTGATTAGCTTTTTCTATACCACCATTAAAGAAAAATGTTACATGTGCATATTTTTCTGTTTCTGCTGCTCTTAATTGCCTTATACCATTTATTGCTAAAACTTCTCCTAATGTGTTATTAATTTTTTCTTGCTTATATGCAATTTCTACATTTTTAAAATTTACATCATATTCTGTCATACAAACAAAATTAATCTTGCCTATATTATACTTAGAAATTCTCTCTATTGCTGTAAAATCTTCCTGTGTAAACATTTTAGTTAATTGTCTTGCTCTATCTGGTCTAAAATTACAAAATATAATTCCATCTCCATCTTTTATACTATAATCTTTATCTGTTACTATTGTTGGAATTATAAATTCATCTGTTATATTTGCAGAATATGAATTATCAAATACTTTTAAAATATCTGTATTTTTTTCTCCTTTACAATTTGCAATAGCATTATATGATAAAACTACTCTTTCCCATCTATTATCTCTATCCATTGCATAATATCTTCCAGAAATACTTGTAATATGGATATTTGGATAACTTCCTTCTTGATTTAATTCACTTATTAATTCCATTATCTCTATTGTAAATTTTTTTCCTGAATGTATATCTGTATCACGACCATCTGTAAATATATGTATATATACATTTTCTAAATTAGAGTTTTTAGTACAACGAATTACTGCTTTTATATGATTAATATGTGAATGTACTCCTCCATCTGATAATAATCCCATTATATGTAAATTATTGGATTCACTTATAATTTTATTAATTACTTTATTATTATATATTTTTCCACTAATGATATCATTATCTATTCTTGTTAAATCTTGATATACTATTCTACCTGCTCCTATATTTGTATGTCCTACTTCTGAATTACCCATTTGTCCATTAGGTAATCCTACATATTTTCCACTTGCTTCAATTAGTGTATTAGGATATATATCTTTTAATCTATCTAAATTAGGAGTTTTAGCTTGTAATACTGCATTTCCATGTAATTCTTCTCTAAATCCTAATCCATCCATTATACATAACACTATTGGTTTTTTCATAATTATTCTCCTATTCTAAATTAATAATTTACTTTATTAACTATATAAATTGTATATTATATATAAATGAAATTTCAATATTTTTTACATTAAGTTTATATTTAATTATAACTTAATATTATAATAATCTTTAATAACCTTATATTTATTTTAATAAATATTTGATAAATGTTTTAAGTGTACATAATAAGTTATTCATACAATGTGGATAACTATGTGGATAACTTTCAATTTTTAAATATATTTAATCTTAAGTTAATTGAATTGAGAGATAAAATCTTTATTTAAATTTATTGAATATATATACTTTAATAATATTATGACTCTAAGTATATTCCTTTATATATCAATAAATACATTATTTTATTTAAGCATATATTGTATTATTTTAATTAAATATATTCTATTGATTATATATTTTTATATTAAATTATTAAGTACTAAAAAGTTATCCACATAGTTATCCACATTGTGTTTTTTATGAAACTGCTGTTCATAAGCCGTTTTTTATCATTATTTAAACTTATTATGTTTATTAATAAAAGTTATCCACATTTTTTTAATTCTTTTATACTTAGAGATATAAGGGATTGTGGATAACTATGTGGATAACTCTAGTTGACTTTTAGATAAAAAAAATATATATTAAATCTATATATAATTATTAGTAAATTTTATTTATTTTAAGAAAGGAGGGAATATGGATTTAGATAAAGATTCATTACTTACAAAAGCTAAAGAATTACTTTCTGAAGAACTAGTTGATCTTACTTATACTTTACTTGCTCAACCTTTAAAAATTGAAGATATTAATGGAAGTAATATTGTTTTACTTTTACCTTCAAATACACAAAAAATGCTTCTTTTAAATTCACATTTAAACACCTTTAAAAGTGTTTTTGATTATTTAACTAATTTAAATTGTACTTTTAAAGTATTAACGCCTGAAGAGTTAGATGATTATAGGAATAAGAAAAATACTGATAAAAAAGTAGATACTGATATTAAATTAAATAATAATTTAAATCCTAATTATACTTTTAGTTCATTTGTTGTAGGAAGTAATAATGATATTGCAACTGCTACTGCTAAAGCAATTGCTGAAAATCCTTCAGGAGAATATAATCCTTTATTTATATATGGTGGGCCTGGACTTGGTAAAACTCATTTAATGCATGCTATTGCTAATGAAATTGCTAGAATTCATCCAGATAAAAAAATACTTTATGTATCATCTGAAAAATTCTTGATAGAGTTAGTAAATTCAATTAAAAACAGAAATTCTGATACTGAAGAATTTAGACAAAAATACAGAAATGTAGATATCTTTATTATGGATGATATTCAATTTTTATCTGCTAAAGAATCAGCACAACAAGAGCTTTTTAATACTTTTAATGACTTATATAGTAAAGGTAAACAAATCGTTTTTTCTGCAGATAAACCACCTAAAAATATACCAGTTATAGAAGAAAGATTAAAATCAAGGTTTAATCAAGGTTTAATTGTTGATATTAGTGCACCTGATTTTGAAACTAGACTAGCTATTTTAAAGGTTAAAGCGGAAGAACGTAATATGATTATATCAGATACTGTACTATCATTAATTGCTGAAAAAATTGAAACTAATATTAGATATTTAGAGGGAGCATTAAATAATATAATGGTTACTGCAAACCTTACTAAAATGCCTATTTCTTTAGAAATGGCAGAAAAAGCAATTAATAAAATCTGTTTAGAAAGCGAAAATGTTATAACTCCTGATGTAATTTTAGATGTTGTATCTAACTATTTTAATGTAGAAAAAAGAGACTTATTATCTACTAAAAAATCTCAAGAAATAGTATTTCCAAGACAAATTGCAATGTATTTATGTAGAAATGAATTAAATATGCAATATAAGAAGATAGGAGAAATCTTTGGAAAAAAAGACCATACGACAATTATGCATGCAGAAACTAAGATACGAAAAAGTATATCTACAGATAAAAATACTAAATTAATATTAGATAGTGTGGATAATATATTAAAAAATTTTAATCAACAATAATATAAAAAGATGAGAGCTATAATAGCTCTTTTTATTATCAGATAAATTATAATATTTTAGATTTCTACATTATACAAAAATAAAATATGTAATATCTATTGACAAAAAAATTTAAAAAAATATCTAAAAACTATGTGGATAATGTGGATAACTTTTTTTTACTTCTAAAATCCGTAAAGCTATGGGATACAAGGAATCTAAAACTTAACATAATTTTTATTATTTGCAACCAGTCTAAATCCCTTATATATCAAGGGGAAAAGTTATCCACATTGCTATGTGGATAACTATGTATTTTATGTGGATAACTTTTTTTATGTGGATAATGTGGATAAGTAGTTTGAGTTATCCACATAGTTATCCACATACGAAATCCTTGTGTCCCATGGGCTAAACATAGTTATCCACACAATCCACATACCCTACTACTACTACTACTAATTCCCATTTTTTTTATTTATATATATTTATTAAAATAAATTTTTAATATATTACAAATTTTTTCATTTTTTGAAATTTTTTATCTATTAAAATTATTTTTTTTATTTAATTTTATTAATTTATATTTAATATATATATAATTTAATTATAGTTAAGTAAATTTAATTTCTTTATCTTATCTTATCTTTTTTATTTTAATATATCTATTTATAAATATATATTATTAAAGTTATCCACATTGCTATGTTAAAATGTGGATAAGTATTTTATATTCTATATATTATTTTTAATTACTTATTAATAATATTTTTAAATATTTAATGATATTATTAATTTTTAAATTATTGTATAAAATATGTTTATGTTTTATAAAAGATTTTTTATACTTTTTTAATTTTTATATAGATAATTAAATAAAAGTTGTGTATAATTAATATATATGAGTTTAAAATAAATTCTAAAAAGAAAGAGAGATGATATAATGAGATTTAAATGCGAAAAAGCAGTTCTATTAAGAGCTATTAATTCAGTTATTAATGGAATAGCTGTGAAGAAGAATACTATTTTAGAAGGTATTTTAATTAAAGTAAATAGTAATAATGTTGTATTTAATACATATAATGAAGAAATAGGGATTGAATATACAATAAATGCCCAAATTGAAGAAACAGGTTCTATTGTTGTTCAAGCACATACTTTTGCTGAAATCATCAGAAGATTACCTGATTTAGATATTTCAATATATATGGATGAAGAAACAAGATTATTAGCTGTAGAGTGTGAAGGTTCAAAATATAAATTAGCTACTATGAAAGCTGAAGAATTTCCTGAATTACCTACTGTAAATCCAGAAAGAACTATAAAAATTGCTCATAAAGAGCTAAAAAATATGATAAAACAAACAATCTTTGCAGCAGGTACAGATGAAAAAAGAAAAATTTATACAGGTTGTTTATTTGATATAACTGATGAAAGTAAATTAAATATTTTAGCTTTAGATGGTTATAGACTTGCTTTAAGGTCAACAAATGTTATAAGTAGTGAACCATTTAAAATGATTGTACCTGGAAAAACATTATTAGAAATAACAAAAATATTAACAGATTCTTTTGATGAATTAGTTATTGGATATTCTAATAATCAAGCAATTTTTGATATGGGAGAATGTAAAGTTATTACAAAACTTTTAGAAGGTGAATTTGTTAATCATAAAGATATAATTCAAAATGATTTAGAAACAAAGGTTAAAGTTAACAAAAATGCTATGTTAGATTCTATAGAAAGAGTAATGTTAATATCTAATCATGAAAAAGAAAAAAGAGGAGCAGTTACAGTATCTGTAGAAATAGGTAAAATTACATTATCATGTATTAATGGAGTAGGATTTGCTAAAGAAGAAATTTTTGTTGAAACAGAAGGGCGAGAATTAACATTACAATTCCAACCAAAGTTCTTTGTAGATATTTTTAAAAATATTCAAGATGAAGAAGTTTATATTGAATTTGGTTCTGTTAATACACCATCAGTATTAAAACCTATAGATGGAGGAGAACAATTCTTCTATATAGTATTACCAATAAGAGGTAGAGAATAATAGAAGTTTTAAGTAAAATTTATGTATATAGAAAATATAAAGATTAGTAATTTTAGAAATTTAGAAAATTGTAGTTTAAATTTTAATAATAAATTAAATATATTTATGGGAAATAACGCACAAGGTAAAACTAATATTGTAGAAGCAATATATTTATTAGCATATGGAAAAAGTTTTAGAACTATAAAAGATTTAGAATTATTAAAGTTTGAAGAAGACTATTTCTTTATTCAAGCTGATATTACTACTAATAATAGGAAATATAAGATTAATATAAGTTATTCTAAAAAAGATAATAAAAAATACATAAAAATCAATGATATAATTCAAAAAAAATTAAGTATGTTATTAGGAAAAGTAAATATTGTAATTTTTAAGCCTGATGATATTGAAATTATAAAAAAAGGACCACAAGTTAGACGTAAATTCTTAGATAATTTCATATTATCATTAGAACCTAATTATTTAGAATATATTATAAAATATAATAAGGTGATTGAAGAAAAAAATAAAATGCTTAAAAAACTTAGATTAGAAAATAATTGTGATGATAATTTATTAGATGTATATGATAACTTATTATCAGAATTAAATTTTAAAATTTTTAATTTTAGAAAAAAGTATTTAAATTTAATAAATGAATATATTTTTAAAATTCATACAAAAGCAACATCTTATTTAAATTATAAGGAAGAAGTAAAAATTAAGTATATTAATAATATGCAAAATACAGAACAAATATATAATGAATTAAAACGAAAAAGAAAAGATGATATTTTCAAAGGTTATACTAGTTATGGTATACATAGAGATGATTTTAATATATATTTAAATGGATTATTAGTGGATACATATGGTTCACAAGGTCAACAAAAGTCAACAATATTAAGTTTAAAATTATCTACTTTAGAAATTATAAAAGAAATAAAAAAGGATAATCCTATATTAATTTTAGATGATTATATGTCAGAACTTGATGAAAAAAGAAAAATGAATTTTCTAAAAAGTATAGAAAATCTACAAATTTTTATAACAACAGCTGAAAAAATAGATATATTAAAACAAGATAATAATATATTTTATGTTAATAATGGAATGATAAGGAGTAATAATGAGTAAAAAAGAAGAATATAATGCAGACCAAATTCAAGTTTTAGAAGGTTTAGAAGCCGTAAGAGTTAGACCTGGAATGTATATTGGTAGTACTTCACAAAAAGGTTTACATCATTTAGTTTATGAGATTGTTGACAACAGTGTTGACGAAGCACTAGCAGGACATTGTAAAGTTATAACAATTTCATTACTTAAAGATGATATCGTAGTAGTTGAAGATGATGGTAGAGGTATACCTGTAGATAAACATAAGAAAACAGGATTATCTGCTGCAGAAACAGTTTATACCGTTCTACATGCTGGTGGAAAATTTGGAGGAGACAGTGGATATAAGGTTTCAGGAGGATTACATGGTGTAGGTGCTTCTGTAGTTAATGCTCTTTCAGATTGGACAGAAGTAGAAATTAAAAGAGATGGAAAAAAATATTTAATGAAATTTGAAAAAGGTAAAACAGTTCAATCATTAAAAAAAGTATCTGATGTTACAGATGGAACAACAGGAACAAAAGTAAGTTTTAAAGCAGATAGTGATATATTTGAAACAACAGAATATGATTATGATGTTTTATCTAATAGGTTAAGAGAAATAGCATTTTTAACAAGAGGATTAAAAATAATTTTCCAAGATTTAAGAGATGAAGAAAAAGTAAAAAAAGAAATTTATTATTATGAAGGTGGAATTGAATCACTTGTTGAATATTTAAATAGAAATAAAGAAAAAATACATGATAAACCAATATTTATAGGTAAAGTAGATGGAGAAGTACCTGTAGAAATAGCATTACAATATACTAAATCATATAATGAAACAGTATTAAGTTTTGTAAATAATATTAATACAACAGATGGAGGAACACATGTTGAAGGATTTAGACGTGCTTTAACAAAAACAGTAAATGATTATGCTAGAAGTAAAAATTTATTAAAAGAAAAAGATACTAATTTTCAAGGTGATGATGTACGTGAAGGTGTAACAGTAGTAATTTCTGTTAAAGTAGCTAATCCACAATTTGAAAGCCAAACAAAAACAAAATTAAATAATAGTGAAGTTAGTGGTATTGTACAATCATTAGTATCACAAAAATTAGGTGATTTTTTAGAAGAAAATCCTACTATTGCAAAAGTTTTAGTAAATAAGTTTATGTTATCACAAAGAGCAAGAGCTGCTGCGAAAAGAGCAAGAGAATCAGTTAGAAAAACACCAATTTCAGATATAATTACATTACCAGGTAAGTTAGCAGATTGTATTGAAAAAGATGCATCTAAATGTGAATTATATCTAGTGGAAGGAGATTCTGCAGCAGGTACTGCTAAAGGTGGTAGAGACAGAACAACACAAGCTATTTTAGCGATGCGTGGAAAAGTATTAAATGTTGAAAAATCAAAAGAAGATAAAGTATATGGTAATGATACTATAAAACCTATTATTCAATCTTTAGGAACAGGTATTGGAAAAGAATTTAAAGCAGAAAAAATTAGATATGGTAAAATAATTATAATGGCAGATGCCGATGTTGATGGAGCACATATTAGAACATTATTATTAACATTCTTCTTTAGATATATGAAAGAATTAATTGAAAATGGAAATATATATTTAGCACAACCACCATTATATAAGATTAGTAAAAGAGGGATGGAAGACAAATATTGTTATACAGATAAAGAACTTGAAAAAGAATTAGACGCATTAGGTAAAGAAAGAGAAAATGCAACTATTCAAAGATATAAAGGGCTTGGAGAAATGTCTGCAGATCAATTATGGGAAACTACAATGAATCCAGAAAGTAGAGTACTTATAAAGGTAACTTTAGAAGATGCAGCATATGAAAACGAAATGTTTACATTATTAATGGGAGATCAAGTAGAACCAAGAAGAGAATTTATTGAACAAAATGCTAAGTCTGTTAAGAATTTAGATGTATAATATTAATTAAGATTTTAATATAATTAAATATATAGATAAAATATAATTTAAATTTTAATGATTTAAATTATATTTTTTATTATTAATATTTGTAATTTATATATAATATGATAAAATATATTTAATAGAGGTAAAAATGAATAAAACAAAAGGAAATACAGATAAAATAGATCAAAACTGTAACTATAAATATATATTAGATGAGAATGAAATATTAGAGAATATGTTTAAAAACTATAATATAATTCAAAACAATAAATATTTTAAGTTTGGTTTAGATAGTATATTATTATCTAAAATGTATTTAGAAGAATATTATAAAAAGTCTATTAAATCAAAGAAAAATGAGATAATAGCAGATTTTTGTTCAGGTACAGGAATTATAGGCTTATATTCTTTTTTTAATATTTGTGAAGATATAATTACAAGATATAGTCAAACAACAGTAAATTTAGAAGAAATTCCATATATTGATTTTTTTGAAAAACAACCATATTTTTATAATTTAAATCTAAAAAACATTGAAATTAATAATAATGAATGGAATAAATGCTTAGGAATAAATAATAATAGTATTAATTTAAATAAGTATTTAAATGTATATAATCTAGATTTAAAAGAAATAGACTATCTTAAAAATAATTTTAAAGAAAAATATACAACTATTTTAATTAATCCCCCATATATGGCAAAAGGTAAAGGATTAAATACGATTAATAATGAAAAAGATATTGCTAAAATAGCAGATTCTGATTTTATAGAAAAAATATTTAAATCTATATTTTTAATGCTTAAAGATAAAGGAGAATTATTTTTAGTATCTAAAATTGAAAATTTAAGTACAATTATATATAATGCTAAAATTAATAAATTAGAATTAAAAGTATTACAATTTGTTTCAGCAAATCCCAATGTTAAACCAACACTATTTTTAGCTAAATTTGTAAAAAATGGAAAACCATTTTTAAAAATGTTACCACAAAAATATATTAATAATTAAAGGAGAAAAAATGCAATCAAATTATGGCACACTTTTTATTGTACCAACACCTGTTGGAAATTTAGAAGATATAACTTTAAGAGCGATTAAAGTTTTAAAAGATGTAGATTATATACTTGCAGAAGATACAAGACATTCTTTAAAATTATTAAATCATTTTAATATAACTAACTCTCTTATAAGTTATTATAAAGATGTAGAAAAAAAGAAATTACAAAATATAATTAATGATTTAAAAAATGGTAAAGATATAGCATTAATATCAGATGCAGGAACTCCCGGAATATCTGACCCAGGAAATATTTTAATTAAAGAAGCTATTAAAGAAAATATAAAAGTTACAACATTACCAGGTGCAACAGCATTAATCCCAGCTATAGTAACATCAAATTTTGATACAACTCATTTTATATTTTATGGATTTTTAAATAATAATACTACTAAAAGAAAAAAAGAATTAGAAAATATTCTATCTTTTAATTTTCCAACAATTATTTATGAAGCTCCACATAGAATTTTAAAAACATTAAAAACTATTTCAGAAATAGATGAAAAAACAGAAATATGTATAGCTCGTGAAATTTCTAAAATCCATGAACAATATATTTATGGAACAGTAACAGAAGTATTAGAAAAATTAGAAAGTTTAAAAGGAGAAATAGTCCTTATAATATATAATGCTAAAGAAAATAATGATATTTTAAAAAATTTAACATTAGAAGAACATTATAGTTATTATGAACATAAAGGATTAAGTAAAAAAGAAATAATTAAACAAATAGCTCGTGATTTAAATGTAAATAAAGACACAATATATAAAAAATTTATCAATGATTAATATATAATTTAAGTATACTAATTTTAATAAAATAATATGAAAATAAAACCAAAAATAAAAACAGGTATAATTATATAAATAATACCTATTTTTTTATTCAATTATATGTAATTCACCAACACAATCTCTTTTAGCAACTTGTAATGTAATATTGTTTTCTTTTAAAATATCTTTTTCTGTATTTATATCTTTTTCTATCTCTAAATTTAAAGTTGAAATTATAGCATTTTTCATATTTTGATAAGCTATTTTTTCAGTATTAGTATTTAAGCTTAAATGTCCTAAAATTATTGTATGTGTTCCATTTTTTATTAATTCTTTAGCAAAATCACTTGCATTAGTATTTGATAAATGTCCATATTCACCTATTATTCGTCTTTTTAAGTATGAAGGATAATCAGATACTTGTAATATGTTAGGTTCATAATTTGATTCTAATAATACTAATTTAGAACCAATTACAGTTTGATAAACCCCTTCTGAAATATATCCTAAATCTGTTAATATAGCTATCTTATTTTCTTTACTGTCTTTAAAACAAAATGCAACAGGGTCTATTGCATCATGTGAGACTTTAATACTTTTAATATATGTATTATTTATTTTAAATTTATCTCCAGATTTAAAAGGTATAAATGGATTTTGTTCTAAATCTGGATAAATAGATATTAACTCTTTAAATGTCTTATTTGTAGTATATATTGGTATATCTTGTTTTTTTAATAATACTTTTAACCCTTTTATATGGTCACTATGTTCATGAGTTATTAAAACTCCATGTATATTTTCAATTTTTTCACCAATAGATATTAAAGCTTCTTTAATTTTTTTTGAACTTGTACCAGCATCTATTAATAATTTAGTTCCATCTATTTCAACAAAATATGAATTTCCTGAACTACCACTATATAGTGCACAAAATTTAATCATTATTCTACCACTCTTTCTATATTCGCTCCTAATTTTCTAAACTTATCTTCTATATTTTCATAACCTCTATCTATATAATTGATATTAGTTATTTCAGTTGTTCCGTCTGCTATTATTCCTGCAATAACTAAAGCTGCACCTGCTCTTAAATCTGTAGCTTTAACTTTAGCACCCTTTAAATGATTAACACCGTTAAATACAGCTGTTTTATCATTAACAATTATGTTTGCTCCCATCTTATTTAATTCATCTATATATGTAAATCTAGATTCCCAAATTTGTTCTGTTAAAGTAGAAGTACCATTACTTAAACTTAGTAATACCCCTATTTGAGATTGTAGGTCTGTAGGAAATCCTGGATGAGGTTCTGTAATTATATTAATTGGTGAAAAAATATTATTACTATTAACTTTTATAGAATCTTTAAATGTTTGAATATTAACTCCTGCTGATTTTAATGGAGATATAATACATTCTAAATCTTGAGGAATACAATTTAAGATTTCTATCTCTCCACCTGAAATAGCTCCTGCAACTAAAAATGTTCCTGCTTCTATTTGATCTGGTATAACTGTATATTTAACTTCATTATTTAAATGATTAACACCATTTATAGTTATTGTATCAGTACCTGCACCAACAATATTCGCTCCTAGTGCATTTAAAAAGTTTGCAACATCAACAACATGTGGTTCTTTAGCTACATTTTTTAATACAGTAGTACCAATAGCTTTAGTCGCAGCAATCATTACATTTATTGTTGCTCCAACAGATACAACATCAAAAGTTATTTCATTTCCAATTAATTTATCAGCTTTTGCAGTAACATTATCAGAATCAATAATAACTGTTGCACCTAATTTTTCAAAACCTAATATATGTTGATCTATAGGTCTCTCCCCAATATTACATCCACCTGGTAAACCAACTTTTACATATCCATTTTTAGCAAGTAAAGTTCCAAGTAAATAATATGAAGCTCTAAACTGTTTAACATTATCTGAAATAGCTTCAAAATTATGTATATTAGAAGAATCTATTTGAATTTTAGAATTTGATAAATGTGTAATTTTAACACCTAATTCTTCTAAAATTGTATAATATTTGTGTAAATCAGAAATATTAGGAACATTATCTATAATAACTTTTTTTTCTGAAAGTAATGCTGCTGGAATTAATGCTACAGCTGAATTTTTAGCACCTGAAATTTTAACTTTTCCATTTAAAGTTTTAGGTCCATGTATAATTAATTTTTCCATAATAACCTCATAATATAACACTGTTTATTTCTGATATATTTATATCATTTTTAAAATATAAATACAAGTAATATCAATTAATATATTGTAATACATTAATATAATAAAAATAATAAAACAGTCCAAAAATAAAACAGGTAATATATTTTACCTGTTTTATTTAAGTGAATTAATTATTAACTAATTAAGTTTCATTAATGCACCATTAACATCAACTGCATAATCAAAAGAATTATTTTTTTTCATCCAATCATGTAGTTCATTTATCTGATGTGTTCTATTTAAAATATTTTCAAAAGGTACTGTTTCTTTTGAAAGTTCATTAATTTTATCTACATATTTATTCATTCTATCAATATCACGATCTTCTAAAGCTTCATCCCATTTTGATTGTAGTGATTTTAACTTATCAAATTTTTTCATTTCTTTAGTCATATTAGTTTCTAGTTTATCTGCAAACTTATTAATTAAAGCTGTTTTACCACTTTTTAAAATAGAACCCATTGTTGAATTTATTTTACCACTATTTATAGCATAATCTATTCCTAAAGAGAGACCTTTAGAAAACAATTTTAATATACCTGAATTTTTAGTTGCAAGTTCTAATGCATTAATATTATTAAAATTACCAGTAAATATACCAGAAACAGCATTACCAAATTCTTTTACTTTATCAACAAATACACTTGCTCCTTCTTTAAAACCTCCTTCAATAATACCATCTTTAATATCAATGACTTGGTCTTCAATAATATCAGGTAATAATGCTTTTATACCTAAATTAATACCTTCTTCAATAGCATTTTTAAACAACTTATTTAAAAAGCTATCTTGTCCTTTTGTTACTTCTAAACTATTATTAGAAAGCTCCATTTTAGTTTGCTCTAGGCCTCTTTCAGTATTATTTAATAACTCTAAATCCATAACACCTCCATAAATCATTAAATTCAATTGTTGTTTTAATTTAAAATATATCAATAAAAAGAAATTATGATTATTTATGATTATTCTTAGAATATTTTAGATTAATTATTTAAATTATGTGTATCATCATTTAAAGTTAATGTAATTTCTTTAATATTTTTTATCATTTCTTGAACATTAATATTTATAGTGTTTTCTGTATTAGTATTTAAGTTGTTTAAATTATTTAAATTCTTGCCTATATTATTATACTTATTATATTTTGAAATATTATCGTTAATACTATGGTTATTATTTAATTTAATTATATCTTTATTTTTCAAAGATAAAATGGTTTTAAATATTTTACTATTAAATAACCCAGTACCTTTTATAATATTCTTATGATTATTCTTATTAATATTATCAGCATAGAACAATTTTTCTTTTAATATTCTAATTTCTTCTTCTAACTCTATTTCCCTTATTTTTTGATCTTTAACAATAATATTAACTAAATCATTTAAATCTATCTGATTATTTAAAAAAATATATTTTAATCCAAAACTAATAAGTAATTTTCTAAACTCTAAGTCTTCTTTCTCTAAGAATACTATAATTTGCATTTTCTTTTTCTCAAAAATATTAGAAATTGTATTTAATAATAATTCTTTAGTTGTAATCATTGAATTAATAATTATCAATTCAATATTATTATTAATTTCTAAAATCTCATTTATACCTTCTAAATAGCTAATATCTGGATGAATTAAAATATTATCATTATTTTTACATTTCTCTTTTAATTTATTATTAAATTCTATATTATCCATAACTGTAATAATTTCCATATATTCTCCTTATATTTTAATGTATTAAAGTAATATTTTAACATTTTAATATCTTGTATACTTATATACTCTTATTTGTTTATTTGTTTTTACATTTTATTTTTTGTTTCAATTTTAATTTTAATTTTTTATTATTTTATTATATACCACGTTTATTAGTTTAATGTTTTTGATTAATTTTATTTGATTATTATTATAATTTCTTTTTATTTGTACTTATATTTTATTTTATCTTTTGTACAAAATATGTTTATAAATATTAACCTATGATATTTTTCTCGTATTCTGATGAAATAATATGAACAGGTAAATGATTATCTTCTGCAATGAGTAACATTTCACCACGATTAAATTTTTTTATTTCTATTTGTTCTTGTTCAGACATCTTTATATTTTTTGATATTATATCAATATTTTCTTCTGATAAATTAAATAGACATTTAATACTACTATTATTTATAATACTTTTACCATAAGAACCGTCATGTAGTGAAAAAACATCACTAACATCTTGAGTGATAGCTACTGCTCCACCACCATATTTTCTAATTGTTTTAAATATTTTATATATAAAATTAGCAGTTTCAGCATTAGAGCTTATACCTATTATTCTCCAAATTTCATCTATATATATTATTTTATTTAAATTATTATTTTCTTTGATTTTATTCCAAAAAGTATCTATAAATAGGAACATTCCATATTTGTAGTTTTCTTCACCTAATTCATGTATATCTGATACAATAAGACGATTGTTAAGATTTACATTTGTGTGATGATTAAAAAATTTTAAACCACCATGTACAAATATTTTTAATTGATTAGCATATTTTTTTAATTGAGTATCATTTTTAATCAATTCATATAAATCTTCTAGTATAGGCATTTTATTAGGTTTTTTAAAGACTTTTTCAATTATAATCTTGTTTTCTTGTATATTTTCATATAATGAATTGTCGTCAAAAGTTATACCATGATTTTTATACATTAAAATTAATTTTTCTTCTAGTAATGCATAATCTTCGTTGTTAATATCATTAAAAATTAGATAGAAAAAACTCTTTAATTTTAATAATTTTGATAAAAGATAATTTTCAGTCGCTTCTTCTTTTCTAATATCTAAAATATTAATATATTCTTTAGAAGAAGGCCCAATTTTAATAATCTCACCACCTAAATATTTACAAATATCACTATATTCACCTTCAGGGTCAATTATATATTGAGTAATTCCATTTAAAAATTCTCTTAAAATATTTAATTTAGTAAAATATGACTTACCTGAACCTGATGTACCAAAAATACACATATTACTATTTTTATATATCTTTCGTTTAAATCTATCTATAATCACCAAAGAATTATTATATACTCCACCACCTAAAAGGATACCTGTTTTATCATTAATAGTAGATAAAATAAATGGGTATGTTACAACTAAGCTAGAACCTAAAATATTTCTTCTACTAATATTTGCAACTATTTCATTATTTTTAAAAATTGGTAATGTGTTTTCATAAGTTTCCAATTGTCTAAAATTTGCTCTTCTAGTTATAAGTCCATTTGAATATAATATAGATTGTACTTTATTTAGCTCATATTCAAGTAAATTTGGCTCTTTTTCCATTACAGTAATATAAACATATATGTTATACAATTCATCATTGTTAATTTGCAATTGTTGCCTAATATATTTTGCATCTTCATAAGAAAATGATAATAAATCAATATCTTGTCTATTCTTGTTAAATTCTTTAATACTTGCACCTGAATTACCTATATAATATGTAATATCCTTAATTGTTTTGTATTTATCCTTTTTTTGATAAAACATTGATATTTGAATATTAGAATCTAAATCTACTATATTTTTCCATATAATTTCAGAATATTCTTTTTGATAATCTACAACAATTAAAGAACTAAAATACATATTATCAATTTCTAGATATTTAGGATTTTTCTCAGAAATATATGTCGGAGAAATTTTATCTATAAGTGTTAAACTGCCATCAATTATTTCCATAAACACCTCCATAATATATATTTAAAAATTCTAACAATTGATTATTATCTAATTCTGTTACTTCATTTTGACATTTTGATAATGTTTCTATAATTACTTTTTTTCTTTCTGAAAATTCTTTTAGATATGAGCTATTTATTTCTAATATATTATATGAAAAGTCAGAATTATTATTTAGTTGAATTAAATTATTTGAATTATTTAAATTATTAGTTTGAATTAAATTATTTGTTTTTGATTGATTAATTGAATTTTTTAAAAAATTTGAAATTTTGTTTGAATTAAAATTAGAACTATAACTTGAATTATTTTTTGTATTTAGTATACTTTGATTATTTTCTTTAAATAAACTATGTGAAATATATGTTAATATATAGTACTTTTTATTTGATGTTTTCTTTAATTGTATTTGATTATTTAAAAACGATAAATATTCTTTTTGCAAATTTTGAATATTCTTAATACTTTCAGCATTACTATTTAAAATGATATTAGAATAATTATTATTAATATTTTCTAAAATCTCATTTACGCCTTCCTTCTTACTTTTTATTAGAATTTGAAGGTCAAAATTACAAGAATTTAGAAAATGGTTATATGAATTTAAAATAGCTTTTTTTTCCATATCTGTTTTTAAATCGTAATTTATAGGTTGAACTTCAAAAACTTTAATATATTTATCATTTGTGATTATTAAATTATTTGAAATATCTACTATTTCTATCCAATTTTTAGTATTAATATTTACCTCCAACAATCACTAACATATCATGTATAATTTAGATATAATAAAGTTATATGAATTACTTTAAATAATATAGTGATACATATTTTAGTAATACATATTTTATAATTTTAATATAATTTTGTATAATTTGTTTTAAAATAGCATGAAAATAGTATAAGAATGATAATTATTTAATAAATATATTAAATAATTAAGAAAATAATTAAGAAAATATACTATTTACTATTGATTATACAATGTTAATATATAATTTGTTTGATATGTTTTGTGATTTATAATTATTTTTAATTTATTGAATTTTAATTTTTGAATTATGTTTTGATTAAATTTTTTGATTTAAAATTGAGTTAATTAATTATTTTTGAAAATTTTGATTAAACTTATAAATGTGGCGGAGAGAAAGGATATATACATATTTTGTAAATGTTGATAAATTAGTACATATGTTGATTTATCAACATTTATTAAATGTTTTTATTTTTTACTCTATAGCATTATTTCCCATTGTTTTTTATATCGTTACTGACCAAATTACTGACCAAATAATTTATCAATATAATTAAATGCATTTTCCAAATATTTATTTTGATATTCATCAAATACTGAAGTGTATGTATTTAGTGTAATACTTACATCTGAATGTCCTAATATTTTTGCTAAAATAACCGCAGGCATACCTGATTCAATACATCTAGTTGCAAATGTATGTCTAAAAATATGTGTAGATAATGTATCACTAATATTATATTTATTATTAAGTCTGTATAAGTCATTATTTAATCTTAAATAATGTAAAGGTTTGTTATTGATAGAAAATAAATATTCAGTATCTAATGTAACTAAATATCTTTTTAGTATTTCTTTTAATTCCCTTGAAATAGGGATATCACGAACCCCATTTGCAGTTTTAGTCGTTTTTCCAAATATATATTTTCCATTTATATCTCTGGTAACAGTTTTGTTAACTCTAATTAAATTCTTATTAAAATCAATATCTTCTTTAGTTAAATTTAAAACTTCACCAATTCTCATACCTGTATTCAATTGTATTTTATATATAATAGAATATTTAGATTCATTAATTATTTTTAAAAATTTCTTTTGTTCATCTATAGTTAATGCTTTTATTTCTCTATCTTTTTTAATTGACTTTGGTTTAGGTATATTTTTCATAACATCTTTATTTATATAATTTTTTTCTAAAGCATATCTAATAATTTCTTTTAATATTATAACACTTTTTTCAATTACAGAATTAGAATATTTTGTTAAATATTTATATATATCCAATATATCTTTTTCTTCTATTCTAGAAATAGGTATATTTAATATAGGTTTTAAAGTTGATATACTATATAATCTTCTTGTATAAGAACTAGGTTTAATTTGATTCAGTTCTAATTTGTTCTTTGCGATTATTAATCCTATTTCTTCAACAGTTTTAGGTGTTTTTTCAATCATTTTATTTGTAAGAATTAATTCATTAACTTTTTTCATTTTCTCTTTTAATTCTTTTTGTGTTTTTGCGGACACAGTTTTTCTTTTATTATTTAAAGTATATTCATATACCCAACTATTTCTATCTTTTCTATAATATATACTACCTTCATTGTTCATCCTTCTTTTTGCCATTATTTCTTTTCTTTCCTAATTTAATTTTCTATATTCTAAAGATATTGCTATACCAATAATAGAAACAGGTAAATCTTCAATTTCTTTATTATTAAATATCATAACTTGATATTGTGGATTTAGCGGGACTAATTCTATTCTATCATTATATTTATATACCTTTTTTAATGTCGCATCATTTCCATCAATTAAAACAGCACAATCTGCACCACTTTCACAATTTGATACTTTTTTAAATAATACTATATCACCTTCCAAATATTTTGGGTGCATAGAATTCCCTTGTATTTTAAGCAAGAAATATTCACCACCTTTTAATCTATCATTAGGTATATATAGATAATCTTCAATATCTTCTATTGCTTCTATAGGTGTTCCTGCTGGAATACGACCTAATATTGGCATTTTTGTAGTATTATCTTTATAACTATTTGTATTTTTATCTATATCCATATCCACATTATATCCCATCAGCCAAACAGGACTAACACTTAGAGCGTTCGCCATTAAATGTATTTTATCATGTTTAGGTTCATATTTACCTTTAAGATATGAAGAGATAGCTTCAACACTTAAACCTGTTTTAGAAGATAAATCAGCAATTGATAGTTCTCTTTTGTTTAAAAGAAAACTTAATCTTTCTATAAAAATTCTATTCATAACTAATCCTTACAAATCCTTTCAATAGTTATATTATATAGTTTTTTTAAAAAAACATCAAGTTTTCTTTATGTATATAATGTTACAATTGTATTACATTCAAGTTTTCTTTAAAAAATTATTGACATTCAAGTTTTCTTGATATATATTTAAGATAACAACAAGAAAACTTGAGTTGCAGAAAGGAGAAAAAATGTATAACTATTCTAAATTAAGAAATAGAATAATAGAAAAATACAAAAAGTTAAGTAATTATTCTAAAAAATTAAACATTTCAAATGCTTCTTTGAGTGCTAAATTAAATAATAAAGTAGGTTTTACACAAAGAGAAATTAATCAAAGTTTAAAATTGTTAGATATAGATATAGATGAAATATATTATTATTTTTTTAATCAATAATTCAAGTTTTCTTGAATGAATTAAAATTTAAAGGGGGTAAAAATGAAAATATATAAAACATCATCATTTAATTATGATCCAGAATTTACAATTGTAGATGATAGTGAATGTCCAGATAGATTTTTTCAAATGCATATAAGCATTGATGGTAGAGGATATAACAAAAAAGAAAAACAAGAAAAACTTAAAGAAGCCTTTCTTGAATTCCTAATAAACTGTTGTTAATATAGCGTAATGCATACTTATTATTATTTTCAAAATCTGGTTTATTAGAATGTAAACTATCTATATAATCAAATGAAAAATAAAAAGTATTAGTTTCAATTTTATTTAAAGTTTCATAAGTAACAGTAGCTTTAGTTTTAAAATCTGTTAATTTAGTAGCATCTAAAAACTGGAATATTTTTTGATTAGGTGCTAATACATAATTTGAAAAATTTTTAAGCTGTTTTACTTTTTTAACTCTTAATGGGAAATCATCACTATAAGTAATTGATTTAATAAGAGCAGAAGAATTGCCAAAATTTTTTAAAACTAAGTAAGCATTTAAATTTGTAATATCATAATCAACATAAAAAACAATGTTAGCTTTAGAAGCTTCAAAAATATTTTTAGAAGATTGCTTTAAAGTAGCAATAGATATAATGATAGCAATAATAGATGTTAAAGCAGTTACTAAAGAAAAAATCAATTCAATTTTCATATATAATCTCCTTTCTAGGGATAGTATATGTAAATAAAATAATAAATAAAATATATATGACAAAAAAAGTACATTGAAAATAGAATAGTTAAGAGATAGATAGAGCGATTATTACATTTTTGTAAAATTTAATAAAAGGTATTGACTTCGTACCTATGTACAAATATAATAAACATAGGTACACGAGAAGGAGGCGTGTTGAATACAGAAAAAAGAAAAAAATATCTAAAAGAATATAAAAAGAATATAAAACAAACAACCTTTGATTTAAAATTAGATATTAGAAAAAAATTAGATGAAATAACTAAAGAAAAAAATATATCTAAAATGGATTGGATAACAAACCATATAGAAGAAGATTATAAAAATCTATAAAATAAAAAAGAATAATTAAGTAGTAGTCGCCAAACTCAAATACTTAATTATCCTGCTTATAAAATGTGTATTTTAAATGTACACGATTTATATTTGAACACTTATAAAAGTATTCTTTTATATTATAACATATTTAAAATAAAAAATAAAGGAGGTAAAAATGGATCAAAAAAGAATAAATGAAATTGTAGATATAGTTATTAAAAATTTAAATTATACAGAATATAAAAAGTTAAATATGATATTAACTCGTATATATGATAAAGAAATAAATAAAAGTATCTATTCTTTAAAAATAGATACTTCACAATATTCAAATATTGATTATAATACATTACTTTAATATTTGAATAAATATAGGGTTGTATATCAATTAATACAATAAAAAGAAAGGAGAATTATGGCAAATAATATTAATAGTTTTTCGTTTTTTAGAGACTATTATAATGTTATTAAAGAACTATCTAAAGAAGAACAAAAAGATATATCAATAGCAATATTAAAATACATGTTTGAAGATGTAGAGCCTGAATTTAAAGGATTATTAAGTGCTGTGTGGTCATTACTAAAAAGGCCATTAACAACATCAAAAATTAAATCAAAACAAAGACAAACAAAAACGGAAACAGAACGAAACGAAAACGAAACGAAAACGGAAACAGAACGAAACAGAAACGAAACGAAAACGGAACGAAATCGGTCGCCTATATCATGATAGAGATAGAGATATAGATAATGATAGAGATAATATATATAATAATACGCCCACATGCAAAGAATTAAACAACACTCTCAGTAGCAACAATGCGAAAATGACCAATGTTGATAATTCAGAAAAGAAACAATACGCAGAATTTGTTAACTTGACCAATGCAGAATATAGCACTCTTGTTGACAAATACGGAGAATTGTTTATTAAAAAATGCATAGAAATCCTTGACAATTACAAGGGTTCAAGTGGTAAAAAATATAAATCAGATTATAGAGCAATATTGAATTGGGTTATCAAACGAGTTGAACAAGAAAATAAGAATACTGTTAGAGAGCAACGAGATTTTAGTAACTTAGATGAGATATTTTTGTAAGAAAGGTAATAATTATGAATAAACAAAATCAAAACAATGACATAAACACAGTAGTAATTATTTATAAGCTACTTGAAGAATCACAAGCATACAGAGATGATGATAGATTGCTATATTCAGCTTATGTGAAAAAAGCATTAAATATTAACGAAGAACAATTAAGAAATAATTTTTATGAATATTATACAAAATATTATAAATATAATTTACATGCTGAAGATTCAATTTCAAGATTAAGAAGAAAATTACAAGAAACAGATAGAGAACAAGGAACTTATTTAATACAAAATAGTTACTACATTAATAAACTTAGAAAAGAAAAAGAAAAAATGATGCGAGAAACTTATAGAAAGGAGTAAGATATGCCAGAAAATAATGATACTTTAATTAAAATATTAGAAACATTACAGGCATTACAATATCAACAAAATATAGAGTCGTTAAGCATTGAAGATATTGTACAAAAGTATAAATTTGGACACAATAAAGTGTATCAGATGTTTCAAGATTCAAGATTAAAAAAGTATAAAGAAGGAAAAAAATATTTAGTATTAAAATCAGATTTTGAA